>NZ_UHIY01000001.1:1569646-1883575 GCF_900460525.1 Yersinia kristensenii | reverse complement strand
AGGCGGCTGAGGGCAACATTAGCATCGGGACGTGGACAAACTTCAGCGAACAGACGCGGCATCAATTGATCCAGCACCTCACGGCCACGCGGGCCAATAGTGCGCTTATCAACATCATGGCGAAAATTATTAATAGTGGTCAACAATTGGCGGCGCGCCGCTTCATCTAAATGCGGTGTCAGAGGGGCTAAATCACTCTCTTCCAATGCATCCTGCCACAAACTTTTATACAAACCATGGCAAGGATCTTCGCCAATATCGGGAGTATCGTCGCCGATCAGGTCATCAAATACCAAGCGCACCGCTTGCATATTATGCTCTAACGCGGCGCTCATAGCAGCCCAATCCGTATAGCCCATACCGCAAGCTAATCGGGCCTGATTTAGCGCGTCACTGGGTAATGTTTGTGTTTGCTCATCACCAATAGCTTGTAATAGATTCTCTAAACGGCGCAAAAACAGATAGCTGCCACTGAGCGCAGCCACCTGTTGTTCCGGCAATAACCCTAGCTCTGCCACAGCTTGTAAGGTCGGCAACAAAGCGCGCTGTTGCAGACGCGGTTCGCGGCCGCCTCGAATCAACTGAAATACCTGGGTGATAAACTCGATTTCACGAATTCCACCCGCACCCAGTTTAATATTGTCTTTCAGACCGCGCCGGCGCACTTCACGAGCAATCATCCCTTTCATATTACGCAACGACTGAATCACACTGAAATCAATATAACGGCGGAAAACAAAGGGCCGTAGGGTTTGGCGCAGTTCCTTGCTGTAATGGTCTTCCGCACCGCCCATCAGGCGAGCCTTCACCATGGCGTAGCGCTCCCAATCGCGCCCTTGTTCTTGGTAATAATCCTCCAGTGCGGCAAAGCTCAGCACCAGTGGGCCGCTATCACCAAATGGCCGTAAACGCATGTCCACCCGATAGACAAAACCGTCGATAGTTTGCTGGTCTAATGCCTTAATCAGCCGTTGGCCCAAGCGGGTAAAAAACTGAGCATTATCCAACTGACGCCGCCCGCCTTGGGTCTGGCCGTTTTCCGGGTAAGCAAAAATCAAGTCGATATCCGACGAGAAATTCAGTTCACCGCCGCCTAATTTTCCCATGCCCAAAATCAGCAAGGGTTGCGGCACATTATCCGCATTACAGGGCGTGCCAAACTCGCGACAACACGCCTGATATAACCAATCGCGCGCAGCAACAATCACGGTTTCAGCCAGCCAACTGAGCTGTTGCAAAGTATCCGTCGTAGTGCTGGTTTCCAGTGCCTGAGACCAGGCAATGCGCACCATAACCCGGCGACGAAATAGCCGCAGCGCCGCTAATAGCGCGGCTTCGTCTTGCACCTCGGACAGTGCCTGACTGAGCCATTGTGGATAAAATTGCCACTCCTGCGGTTGTGGCGGCTGCTGATGCAGCTCATCCAGCCAATCAGGGTGAATCAGTAACATGTCACTGACAAAATCACTCAACGCCAATACTGCAATATCTTCTTCACGCAAGCTCGGCGGAGCCGGTAACTCATTAAAGCGCTGCTGTATATTCAGCGCCTGAATCTGTAATTCCGAAGGGAGTGGCAACATAAAGCATTCCTCAAGCGGCTATCTATTAACTAGCTGCACCATTCAGCCAAAACGCTGGCTGAGCTAAAGCTTCCTTACGGGCGGTATCACGCCAGTGGCCCTGCCGCTCCATAATCGCCAGTTGTAGACCAAACCAGCCATCAATGTATGGATGCCATTCATTTTGTGGATAGAAACCAGAGAGTAATTGGAACGCCATGATCTGCCGGTTTAAACGCGGGAGTTGTGCCAAATAACCATCATCATCGAGATGATGACCAAAGGCTTCTTTCAGATCAGCGGCACTGCGGCTGAGCATGATGTCGCAGAAGCGTTTAAATGAACCATTGAATTTAGCCAGCGCTTTGTCATCCATAAATGGCCGCCAGCCAGAAGTCACTAGCCATGAAGTAAGCGCTAACTTACATTTCAGATAATCAGCGCTATAACAGATTAACTCGGCATTAGCATTTTTCGGCTCTAACTGGGGTTCTAGCGCTAACAATGAAGCACGTAATTCGGTGCTGGCTTTACGTGGTACTAACCCACCAAAAATGGCCAAGGTTTGACGTACCATACCTAAAGCTTCAATAACCATAGCCTTAGCTGCTGGTTCACCACGCAACCATAGCTCTTCGTGGTATTGCCAGTGATCCAATGCCATTTCCAGCCCAGCAATCATCCCTTGCTCGACGGTAGATTTCGGCGCGGGCTGTAATACCAACAATGGGCGCAATTCACGCGGCAGATTACCTTGTGCCAAATGATAGCCACGAGCCGCTTTACTCAAGTTCCCCTGGCGCAAACCGCCGATTTGCGCCAGCTCAGCCGCCAGCGCCAATAAATCGGCCTGATTACCTTTTTTGAGTTCCAGCTCAATTTCGCTCAGCGGCTCTGACAGCTCATGGGTACCATCCGCCGCTTTAGAAGAGATTGTACCTTGGTCAAGGGCAAGTTCTATCTCGCTCTCACCGTAAGTGATTACCCACTTCTCACGAGTAAAATCGGTACGGAACAATGGCTGCAACTCGGCTTGTAGCGCATCAACCCCCCAACCTTCCGGCCAGATCTCGGCGGGGAAACGTGCTAAATCTAACTTATCGTTATCAATATCAACGTTATATTCAGGCCGTTGATGTAAACCACCGACGACTTTACCGCCAGTTTTGAGCGTCATTTCATAGCGGCCATCATAACCACGAATCCGTAAGCCAATATCATGTTGGCGCAGACGGTTATCCGCTGTTTCAAAATAGATATTTGTCAAAGTTTGCGGCGCAAAATGCTGGCTTTGCCAAGAGGTCATTCGCTCCGGTAAAACGGCAATGGCTGCAGGAGTAGCAATAAATTTTAATTCTATTTCAACGGTCATAATTTCATTCACACCGGTATGTTGCGAGATTACGGGCATTATGCCTCTTTCGCGGTGATTTGCCTGTTTTACACCAATTTATCTACTTTAAAACAAAAAAACACGCACGCGGCAGCCCTGAGTCAAACTCTATTTTAACCTGTTTTCACAAGTCTATCCTAAGGCTTCATAAGACAAATTTTCACCGCAGTTAAAATAAACAAAAAAGGGCCCAAGCCGCACTGCCTATGAGAGTAAGATAGTTCTCATTCCGGTTTATGCGTTGCGTCGGCAAACTGAACACACTACTATCGTCCCATAAATTCACTCATAAATGACTCTCTAATGCAGAAATTACGCCTAATTTGCCTCGCAGTGCTCAGTCTCAGTATTTCCCTGGGTGCTTACGCTGAAGAAAAACGCTACATCTCTGATGAGCTGGATACCTACGTTCATAGCGGCCCCGGTAACCAATACCGTATTGTTGGCACGCTAAAAGGTGGGGATGAAGTTACCTTGATAAGCGTTAATGACAGCACAAATTACGGCCAAATCCGCGACAGCAAAGGTAAAACCACTTGGATCCCGCTGGATCAATTGAGCGAAACCCCCAGCTTGCGCGTCCGGGTTCCTGACCTTGAACAACAGGTCAAAACACTGACAGATAAACTGGCTAATATTGATAATAGCTGGAATCAACGCACCGCAGAAATGCAACAAAAAGTGGCTGCCAGTGACAGTGTCATTTCCGAATTACAGAAAGAAAATGAGTCACTGAAAAACCAGTTAATCGTCGCTCAGAAAAAAGTCAGCGCCGTGAATCTGCAATTGGATGACAAGCAGCGCACTATTATTCTGCAATGGTTTATGTACGGTGGCGGTGTGGCGGGTATCGGCCTGCTTATTGGTTTAGTGCTGCCACATCTGATACCTAGCCGTAAAAAGAATAATCGCTGGATGAACTGATAGCTATTACCAACTAATACTGTAACGTCAAGAACGAGGGATCCACCCAAAGTCATTGGCGTTCCAGCTAGGCAGCAAACGAGTAAATCCCGTTGAGCTTACACAGGTAAGTGATTCGGGTGACAAATCTGCTGGGAGCAGATAACAACGCTGCGACATCAAGAATGAAGGATTTATATGGAAATCTATCTGGTCGGCGGTGCCGTACGCGACAGCTTATTAAACCTACCGGTCACCGAACAGGATTGGGTGGTGGTGGGGGCAACGCCAGAACAGCTGCTTGCACAGGGCTACCAACAGGTTGGTAAAGATTTCCCTGTCTTTCTTCACCCGGTCAGCCATGAAGAATATGCGTTAGCCCGCACCGAACGTAAATCAGGTCAGGGCTATACTGGTTTCACTTGCTACGCCGCCCCTGATGTCACATTGGAAGAGGATTTACTGCGCCGCGATTTGACCATCAACGCCATTGCCCGCAGTAGTGAGGGAGAGTTATTTGATCCCTACAATGGCCGACAAGATTTGGAGAACCGCGTGTTACGCCATGTCTCTGATGCTTTTGGTGAAGATCCACTGCGTGTTTTGCGTGTCGCCCGCTTCGCTGCCCGTTTTGCCCACTTGGGCTTTACTGTCGCCCCAGAGACTCAATCATTGATGGCCTCAATGGCCAAAAGCGGCGAACTTTCGGCTTTGACACCAGAACGTGTGTGGAAAGAGACTGAAAAAGCACTGAAAACCCAAAGCCCGCAGATCTATTTTCAGGTATTACGCGATTGCGGTGCACTGGCTGTGCTGTTCCCCGAAATTGAGCGCCTATTTGGTGTGCCTGCACCAGAAAAATGGCATCCGGAAATTGATACCGGCATCCACACTCTGATGACGCTAGCTATTGCCGCTCAACTCAGCCCCGAAGTTGATGTGCGCTTTGCTGCACTTTGCCATGATTTAGGTAAAGGGCTGACACCGAAAGAGTTTTGGCCCCATCATCATGGACACGGCCCCGCAGGAGTCAAATTAGTCGAGCAGTTATGCCAGCGTTTACGTGTGCCGAATCCAGTGCGTGATTTAGCTAAACTCGTGGCGGAATACCATGATCTCATTCATACAGTGAATAAACTCCGCCCTGAAACTCTGCTTAAATTGTTCGATACTATTGATGTCTGGCGCAAACCAGAGCGCCTTGAGCAGATGATAATGACCAGCGAGGCAGATGCCCGGGGCCGCACCGGGTTTGAAGAAAATCCTTATCCACAGGGCGATTACTTACGCGCGGCATACCGTATTGCCAATGGAGTATCGGTGCAGGAAGTGGTCGCCAGTGGGCTACAAGGTTTGGCTATTCGAGATGAACTGAAACGCCGCCGCCAACAAGCCTTAGCCCAATGGAAACAAACTCAAGAAGTGATTTTACCCTAAATCATTCTCGCGCTATAAAACAAAAAAAGCCCTGATTATTCAGGGCTTTTTTTTCGTTTACAGACCAGAACACTGTTACATAAAGACCCAGTAGACCGCTGCCGCGACAATAAAGCGATAAATCGCAAAAGGCACGAAAGAGATACGTTTAATCAGTGACAGGAAGGTTTTGATGGCAATCAGTGCGACGATAAATGCAGTAATAAACCCGACGGCAAACATCGGTAAATCGCCCCAGCTCAGGAAATGTAGGCTTTTATACAAATCTAAAGCGCTGGCCCCAAGCATCATCGGAACGGCCAAAATAAAGGAAAATTCAGAGGCCGCATAGCGGTTCACACCGACTAACATCCCGCCTGAAATTGTTGCACCGGATCGCGAGAAACCTGGCCATAATGCCAAACACTGAAAACAACCAATAGCAAAGGCTTGGCGATAGGTAATATCATCCAGCCCAATGGCCTTAGGATTTTTAGGTTTAAACCACTCTGCGGCCAGTAAGAGCAAACCGCCAGCGACCAATGCGTACATGACACTTTGCGGATTAAATAACGATTTAATGACGTCGTGGAAAGCCAATCCCAAACCGACCGCAGGGATCATCGCCAGTAAAATATGGCCCAATGTTAAGTGCCCGCTGGTTTTACCCTCATGAGGCACTTTGCCAAAATGGATACCAATAAGCCCGAATAAGCGCCGCCAGAACACCACCACCACGGCCAAAATCGACCCTAACTGAATAATGACTTCAAAGGTTTTTGCTTTGTCGCCAGTAAAGCCCAATAGCTCACCAACAATAATCATATGCCCAGTAGATGAAACCGGCAGGAACTCAGTCAGCCCTTCAACCACGCCCAAAACAAAAGCTACAAACAGCGAATACATATCCGTCATCTACGATACCCAATGCCCTGTAATAGAAATCCACAAAAAACGGCAATGTGAAAAATTATATTGGCCGTTAACAAAATCATGCCGTTCAATTTCAGTATGTAAAAAATATTACGTTAATCAATAATTCAGACCACATTATCTATATAGCGTTGCATTTTTATGTCGTGGCGTAATAAAAATCAGTGAGGTCGCTGACCGCGCTCAATCACCACACCGACATTGCGCGCCTGAGCGACCGCCCCCGGTTTACTCACCTTAATCCGCACCCAAGGTGACTTAAACTGCTGTAACAATAGCTCGGCAATCTCTTCAGCGACCCGCTCGACCAGCGCAAAACGCTGAGATTCTACGTGTTTGATAACGGCGTCACTAATATCTGCGTAGCTCAGACAATCATTTACATCATCACTGGCAGCGGCTTTACGGTTATCCCAACCCATTTCGATATCGAACACCAACTTCTGTTGAATAGTCTGTTCCCAGTCATAAACACCGATGGTGGTTATGACACTGAGTTCCTCAATAAATACGATGTCCATCACGTCATTCTCTGTTTTTGTGCCTGCCGGATACCACTTCCAGCCGAATATGCGTATTATCCACTGATGTTGCGATTAAAACGACCATTATTCAACAGGGCGGTGTTATGAGTGCTATCGCGCTTGGCATGATTATCTTCGCGTATTTGTGTGGCTCTATTTCCAGCGCTGTTCTGGTGTGCCGGGTTGCCAAGCTACCAGATCCGCGTGAACATGGCTCCGGTAATCCCGGTGCCACCAACGTGCTGCGCATCGGTGGCCGCACCGCCGCCGCCACAGTATTGATTTTCGACGTGCTGAAAGGCATGTTGCCCGTTTGGATAGCTTATCTGCTGCACGTTTCGCCACTGTATCTGGGTCTTACCGCGATTGCAGCCTGTCTTGGCCACATTTATCCGGTATTTTTCCACTTTAAAGGTGGCAAAGGCGTCGCCACGGCATTTGGCGCCATCGCCCCCATTGGCTGGGATCTCACTGGCCTAATGACCGGCACTTGGCTGCTGACGGTTTTACTCAGCGGCTATTCATCTTTAGGTGCAATTATCAGCGCCTTGATCGCACCATTTTACGTCTGGTGGTTCAAACCACAATTCACCTTCCCGGTCGCCATGCTTTCCTGCCTAATTCTGATGCGCCATCATGACAATATCCAACGTTTATGGCGCGGCAAAGAAAGTAAGATTTGGGATAAACTCAGAAAGAAAAAACAAAAAACGCCCGCTGAAGAAGCCGCAGAATTGGAAGAGAAAGAAGATTAGTTTACCTCTCCCGCCCAATAAAGAATGGCTGAGCGGGAGCGAGGCAAGGCGCAAGGAATTGAGAGAGCGGAGCATACATCAGTATGTGAGCATCGCGAGATGACGCGGCAACACAGCCACAGCCCCACTCAGACTTTCGACATCAATAAAGAATGACTGAGCGGAAGCGAGGCAAGGCGCAAGGAATTGAGAGAGCGGAGCATACATCAGTATGTGAGCATCGCGAGATGACGCGGCAACACAGCCACAGCCCCACTCAGACTTTCTGATCAGACTTTCGGCAATTCTGCCAACGGCCAGCGCGGCCGCACCGACACACTCAATTCACTATTCACACCACTTTTCAACCGGATCAACCCAGCATAGGCGATCATCGCGCCATTATCGGTGCAAAATTCTGGGCGGGCGTAGAACACTTCACCGCCACGCTTTTGCATCATTTCGGCCAATTTGCTGCGTAAAGTACGGTTAGCACTCACACCACCAGCAATCACTAAGCGTTTAAAGCCGGTTTGATCCAGTGCGCGTTTTGATTTGATTGCCAGTGTATCAACGACTGCATCTTCAAAAGCACGCGCAATATCGGCACGAGTCTGGTCATCATCGCCATTGGAACGAACAGTGTTCGCAGCGAAGGTTTTCAGGCCGGAAAAACTAAAATCCAGCCCTGGGCGGTCAGTCATTGGCCGCGGGAAAGTAAAGCGCCCTGCGGTGCCAAGCTGTGCCATACGCGACAACATTGGCCCACCAGGGTAATCCAGTCCGAGTAATTTAGCTGTTTTATCAAAGGCTTCACCCGCCGCATCATCGACAGATTCGCCCAATAACAGATATTCGCCAATGCCGGTCACGCTAATTAATTGCGTGTGACCGCCGGAGACAAGAAGTGCAACAAACGGGAATTCCGGTGCGTTATCTTCCAACATAGGTGCCAATAAGTGGCCTTCCATATGATGAACCGGCACGGCGGGAACACCCCAGGCAAAAGCTAATGCCCGGCCTATAGTGGCACCGACCAACAATGCACCGACCAATCCTGGGCCTGCGGTATACGCCACACCATCAATGTCTTTGGCGCTCAAATTGGCTTCTTTCAATGCAGCCTGAATCAATGGCACTGTTTTGCGCACATGATCACGGGAAGCCAGCTCAGGCACAACGCCGCCATAATCAGCATGCAATTTAACTTGACTGTACAATTGGTTAGCTAACAGACCGGTTTCATCGTCATACACTGCAATTCCGGTTTCATCGCAGGACGTTTCTATACCCAAAACTCGCATTACATTTCCCATCATTCACGTGCGGCCGATAGTTTAGCATAACCGCGTCGCCCGTCATGATTTCTGATACCAAATTGAACGAGAAAACGGCATTTTGGCCATCCAATGCCATGAATGTTGTTGATAGTTGTCACATTTGAAAATAACGTTGATAAATTCGATCAATAGCTCTGTTTAGTATATAATCAGCGGCCGTCGCACTCTCGGCACCAACTTTCTTGTAAAGAACGGGGGCGACATCACAGGGGCGTGCCTGTTTCAATTTGCTGTGGTGCTTTACAAAGCAGCATCCATTGAAGTAAAATTCCGCACCATTTTGAGAAGGCTGGCGATTGGCCAGCAGCAAACCGATTTCTATTGAGGTGAGAGGCACATGCCGGTAATTAAAGTACGTGAAAACGAGCCATTCGACGTAGCTCTTCGTCGTTTCAAACGCTCTTGCGAGAAAGCAGGTGTTTTAGCTGAAGTTCGCCGTCGTGAATTCTATGAAAAACCGACTACCGAACGTAAACGCGCTAAAGCTTCTGCTGTAAAACGTCACGCGAAGAAATTGGCTCGCGAAAACGCACGCCGCACTCGTCTGTATTAATTCTTCGGGGGTAACCCCACAGCGTAGTTTTTTATGTTCTAAGAACGCGCAGATCGAGTAGTTGCATACGAAGGCCGTGCCTTCCGAAAGGAATGCGCGGCTTGTTCTCGTTTATGGACTGACCGAATAGGGGCTTATGGCCGGACGAATTCCACGTGTATTTATCAATGACTTGCTGGCTCGCACTGACATCGTCGATCTTATCGATGCTCGGGTAAAGCTGAAGAAGCAAGGCAAAAATTATCATGCGTGCTGTCCGTTCCATCATGAGAAAACACCCTCATTCACCGTTAACGGCGAAAAACAGTTTTATCACTGTTTCGGCTGTGGTGCACATGGTAATGCTGTTGATTTCTTGATGAATTACGACAGACTTGAGTTTGTCGAAAGTATCGAAGAATTAGCCACAATGCATGGGCTGGAAGTGCCTTACGAGGCAGGAACCGGCACCACCCAGATTGAACGTCATCAACGGCAAAGTCTTTATCAACTGATGGAAAGCCTGAGCGCCTTCTATCAACAGTCACTCAAGGGCCAGACCGCTAATCAGGCGCGCGAATACCTTAAACGTCGCGGCTTGAGTGAAGAAATCATCCAACATTTCGCAATAGGTTTTGCCCCTCCAGGTTGGGACAATGCTTTAAAACGTTTTGGGCGCGATGGTGAAAGCCGCACCGCGCTGAACGATGCCGGAATGCTGGTGACTAATGATACAGGGCGGACTTACGATCGTTTTCGTGAGCGCGTCATGTTCCCCATCCGTGATAAACGCGGGCGAGTAATCGCTTTTGGTGGGCGAATTCTGGGTGACGGAGTGCCGAAATACCTCAACTCCCCGGAAACCGAAATTTTTCATAAGGGCCGCCAGTTATACGGCTTGTATGAAGCGCAAGTGAATCACCCTAACCCAACACGGCTACTTGTGGTCGAGGGTTATATGGATGTGGTGGCACTGGCGCAATTTGGTATTGATTATGCCGTTGCTTCACTTGGCACAGCGACGACTGCGGAACATATTCAATTATTATTCCGCGCTACAGATAACGTAATTTGTTGTTATGACGGCGATCGTGCAGGTAGAGATGCGGCCTGGCGTGCATTAGAAACGGCGCTGCCCTATCTAAATGATGGGCGTCAGCTACGCTTTATGTTTTTGCCTGATGGTGAGGACCCAGATACTCTGGTGCGTAAAGAAGGGAAAGATGCATTCGAACAACGGATGGAGGAGGCGCAGCCACTCTCAACTTTCTTGTTCGAAACATTGATGCCACAAGTGGATTTGAGCAGCCCAGACGGGCGAGCTAAATTAAGCACTCTGGCACTTCCTTTAATCAGCCAGGTACCCGGTGAAACCTTACGGCTTTACCTCCGCCAGCAGCTCGGTAATAAGTTGGGCCTGCTTGATGACAGCCAATTAGACAAGCTGATGCCGAAACTGGCTGAAAATACAAATAGCTATCAGCCGCCCCAGCTAAAACGCACAACCATGCGTATACTTATAGGGCTACTGGTTCAAAATCCGCAACTCGCAACACTCATCCCGTCATTACAGGGCGTAGAGCAAGCTAAGTTAGCGGGTTTACCGTTATTTATAGAATTGGTTGAAACCTGTTTGGCTCAACCAGGGCTGACAACCGGGCAGTTATTAGAACTGTATCGTGATAATAAATTCAGCCAACAGCTTGAAACTCTCGCAACATGGAACCACATGATTGTTGAGGATATGGTTGAACAGACTTTTGTCGACACGCTAACCAGCCTGTATGACTCCATATTGGAGCAACGCCAGGAAACACTCATAGCGCGTGATCGTACACATGGATTAAACGCCGAAGAACGTAAAGAACTTTGGTCTTTGAATCTGGCATTAGCCAGAAAAAAATGAATTACCTAACGGCTTAATTGCCGATAAATGTGGGGGCAAATCCCCACAATATGCCGTCATAGCGGGCCACGGCGACAAAAAAAAGCCCCAAATGCTATTGTTGGCGGTTTCGCCGACCGACACCAACCCAAATACTCTGAAGTGTGGATACCGTCTTATGGAGCAAAACCCGCAGTCACAGCTGAAGCTACTTGTCACCCGTGGTAAGGAGCAAGGCTATCTGACCTATGCTGAGGTCAATGACCATCTGCCGGAAGATATCGTCGATTCCGATCAGATCGAAGACATCATCCAGATGATTAATGACATGGGCATACAGGTGCTGGAAGAAGCCCCTGATGCTGATGATTTAATGCTGGCCGAGAACACCACTGATACCGACGATGACGCAGCTGAAGCTGCTGCACAGGTGTTGTCCAGTGTTGAATCCGAAATCGGGCGTACTACCGACCCGGTGCGCATGTACATGCGCGAAATGGGTACCGTTGAGCTATTGACGCGTGAAGGCGAGATTGATATCGCCAAACGTATCGAAGACGGTATCAATCAGGTGCAGTGTTCTGTTGCTGAATACCCTGAAGCGATTACTTATCTGTTGGAACAATATGATCGCGTCGAAGCGGGTGAAGCCCGTTTATCCGACCTAATCAACGGCTTTGTCGATCCCAATGCTGAAGAAGATATTGCGCCGACGGCGACTCACGTTGGTTCTGAATTATCCACTGAAGAAAGGGATGACGACGACGACAAAGAAGATGAAGACGAAGAAGAAGAAGAAGACGACAACAGCATCGATCCAGAGCTGGCACGCCAGAAATTCAGCGAATTGCGTGAACAGTATGAAAACACACGCATGGCAATCAAGAAAAATGGCCGTAGCCACGCCAGTGCTGCTGCCGAGATTCTGAATCTTTCTGAAGTGTTCAAACAGTTCCGTCTGGTACCGAAGCAGTTCGACTATCTGGTCAACAACATGCGTGCCATGATGGATCGCGTTCGTACTCAAGAACGTATCATCATGAAGCTGTGTGTTGAGCAGTGCAAAATGCCGAAGAAAAACTTCGTTACCCTGTTTGCCAGCAATGAAACCAGCGATACCTGGTTTGCAGCAGCGGTTGCTATGGGCAAACCTTGGTCTGAAAAACTGAAAGATGTTTCGGACGATGTGCAACGTAGCTTGCAGAAACTGCGTCAGATCGAAGAAGAAACCGGCCTGACTATTGAGCAAGTGAAAGACATCAACCGCCGTATGTCTATCGGTGAAGCAAAAGCGCGTCGTGCCAAGAAAGAAATGGTCGAGGCTAACCTGCGTCTGGTTATCTCTATTGCGAAAAAATACACCAACCGTGGCCTGCAATTCCTTGATTTAATTCAGGAAGGTAACATCGGTTTGATGAAGGCAGTAGATAAATTCGAATACCGTCGTGGTTATAAGTTCTCAACCTATGCAACTTGGTGGATTCGTCAGGCTATCACCCGCTCTATCGCGGACCAGGCACGTACCATTCGTATTCCGGTGCATATGATTGAGACCATTAACAAACTCAACCGTATTTCGCGCCAGATGCTGCAAGAGATGGGCCGTGAACCAACACCGGAAGAGTTGGCTGAACGCATGCTGATGCCGGAAGACAAAATCCGTAAAGTGTTGAAGATTGCGAAAGAGCCAATCTCAATGGAAACTCCTATCGGTGATGATGAAGATTCACATCTGGGTGATTTCATTGAAGATACCACTCTGGAGCTGCCGCTGGACTCTGCAACCTCTGAGAGCCTGCGCTCTGCCACTCACGATGTGTTAGCTGGCCTGACAGCGCGTGAGGCGAAAGTTCTGCGTATGCGTTTCGGTATCGATATGAACACTGACCACACTCTGGAAGAAGTGGGCAAACAGTTCGACGTCACCCGTGAACGTATCCGTCAGATCGAAGCTAAAGCATTGCGTAAATTGCGTCACCCAAGCCGCTCTGAAGTGCTGCGCAGCTTCCTGGACGATTAATAGTCCTGTTGCAGTGACAAGCCCAAAAAACCCCGGCATGCCGGGGTTTTCTTTTTTGTTTAAAATTTGGACTATCAAGCTAATTTCGGCGTGCTCTTCTCTGCTATGTCCGTAAAAAACCTTAAATTTGCGCAGAAAACACCCATCTAACTCTTCAGCTCTAGACCGCAGGATAAAAACTACCGTATAATCAGCGCCCAAGTCTGGCCCCTTAGCTCAGTTGGTTAGAGCACGCGACTCATAATCGCTTGGTCACTGGTTCAAGTCCAGTAGGGGCCACCAAATTTTAGCTGTTAAATCAGTACATTAAGCCACTTTTAAACGAGTGGCTTTTTTGTATCTGAAAGTTATTGGCGGCAAAAAGGCGACAGAATTGTTCTCCCATTAGATTCTGTGCTGTCTTTCCTGATCCTAAACAGCTATCTAAAAATGTTAATCCAGAGAAAGGTTTTTCAAAAATGACAGATCCGCATTTTCACGGTCTGTTGATTTGCTGATATTTTCCCACTCATACTCGACTTTACTGCGCGCCGCTTCAACCATTTTCACCGCAAATAACGCATCGCTGCCCAGTAGCAAGTGATAAGGAAGTTCGCTCTTCCTTGATAAGGAAAAAATCACCGCAGCGTATTTATCAAGATCACCTATTTCATTGCCAGACAATCTGTCCGTCATTGCCAACATATGCCCTACACTTTCTTCATACTCAGGCATCAATACCTGTGGATTATCTTTAGCCAGCGACGCCCATATCCGTAACCGCGATCGTGCCAGAGTGGCTTTTGCTATTCAGATTTAAGAGGTAACCAGATGTCAGCGCCATGTCCATTACTACCGCCTGCACTTAAAATCGGTGACACAATCGGTTTTTTCTCTGCTTCAGCGCCAGCGACTGTCTCCGCGAATCACCGTTTTAATCGTGCTCAAGATTATCTCAGAGCTAAAGGGTTTAATTTACAGGCCGGTATGCTGACAGGAAAATCGGATTTCTACCGTTCAGGTTCTATTTTGGCGCGGGCAGAAGAGCTGAACAGATTGATCCGCGATCCTAATGTTAATTGTATTATGTCAACTATCGGAGGCTATAACAGTAACTCATTACTGCCCTATATCGATTATAGTGCGTTGCAAGCGAACCCCAAGATTATCATCGGATATTCAGATAGCACCGCCTTGTTATTGGGAATTTATGCCCGCACAGGTCTTATTACATTTTATGGGCCAGCATTGATCCCTTCATTTGGTGAGTTCCCACCTCTGGTCGATGAAACATATAATAATCTTGCAGCTATTCTGATTGAACAACCTCCATTACCTTATTCTTACCCATTACCGAGCTATTGGAGTGATGAACGCATCAACTGGAACGATCAACAACCGATCCGGCCTAAAACACTTTACAACAATAATTGCCAATTTATCGGTAGCAACAGCGTATCCGGACGGGTTATTGGTGGAAATCTTAATACGCTATCGGGCATATGGGGGAGTGTGTATATGCCTGAGATTATGGCCGGCGATATTATTTTTATTGAAGACAGCCTTAAAGATATCGCGACTGTAGAACGTTCATTCGCGATGTTGGCATTAAATGGCATATTTGATCGTGTTGCTGCCATTATTTTAGGTAAACATGAGGGCTTCGACGATGCTGGAAGTGGCCGTACCCCCTATGATGTATTAAAGGAAGTATTAGGAACCAAAACATTACCAATAGTGAATGGGTTCGACTGTTGTCACACACACCCGATGCTGACATTGCCTTTAGGCTGCCAAATCATGATCGATTTTGACTGCCAGCAAGTCTCACTGATAACACCTTATCTTAAATAAAAATCAAAAAAGAGGCGCCGCTTTCACTGGCACCTCAAACATCAAAGAATAATAATAGAATTCAAGGATAGATTTTATATTTCTCGCGTAACTTCAAATAATTATCAACCCCGGGCTGCCAGTAAGACTCCAGATAATGAATGGTCTCATCGACAGTCAATTTCTTCTCGTTGGCTTCTTCCATTAATTTAACTAAATTACGGGTGCCCGTTAATTTCGCTAACCAAAGAGGGCGTATTAAGAAATACTTTTCCTGATAATCCAGGTAATTTTCCTCACTTTGCGGTGGGACGACCATTGAATAACCGGCCTCTTTAAATTTGAACCACCATTCAACAAAGTAACCTATTGTTGGCTTAAAGTCGGATATATTAATGGCAGCAAATTTTTCGCCACATACTTCTTTGCCTGCTTGTGGCCAGCCTGTTTTTTGCTGGTTAATGTCGACGTGATAGCAGGTATTAGTATAAAAATACTTAGATGGGAAACCTAATTGTTCAAAGGGGTGATCAGAACCTCGCCCCATATTGACACTAGTGGCTTCAAATAATCCCAAAGAAGGGTAAAGCTGAATAGCCAAATCACTGCGTAAATTTGGCGAAGGTCTTACTGGCAATGAATAAGGCAAATCATGTGTGTAATTCTCCATGGCGATGACAGTCAAATCCTCAGGTGGAAACTGATAAGCTTTGATGCCAAATGCCTGCCAATTAGAATCATCAAAATGCGTTAGCCAGCCCTCATTAACTATCATGCGGGCAAACTCCCCTGATGTCAGCCCATGCACCATCGGGATAGGATGCATACCAATACCAGAAATATTCTCTTCTTCGAGAATAGGCCCATAGACATAATTTCCGAGTGGGTTAGGCCGATCAAATACCATAAATTGTTTATGATACTTTTGCAGGCTTTCCAACATATGATGCATAGAAATGGTATAGGTAAAATAACGAACACCTACATCCTGTAAATCATAAATAACGATATCAACATCAGATAACTGCGCTTCAGTGGGATGTGCCCGCACACGCCCATCTTTATCTCTCCCATATAAAGAAATAATAGGGAGGCCGCTCTGTTTATCGATGTGATTATTATCCCCTAATCCGGCATCTGCATTCCCACGGATACCGTGCTCAACGGAGAATAATTTTTTTACAGTAAAATGGAATTTATCTTGTTCAGATAACAATTTGTCGATGGTATGACGCCCTTCTTTGTTAATCGAGCTTTGGTTGACCATCAAACCCACTCGTTTATTTTTTAACAGTGGCCCATAAACATCTTCCTGATCAACGCCTAAAATAATTTCTTGGGTAACGCTGGCATAGCCAGCGCTGATAAAAAACAATGAACATAGACATAGTAATATCTGCAGGAAATACCTCATCCTTTGTCTCTCACAATGAATAAATTGATGTTCTGATATATCTTATCAATTATCAGAAATTATGTCTTATCTCCACGGCCCAAAACCAAAAGTTGTTACTGGTTTTGTTGCTATTCGTCCAAGTTTGCTCTGGGCGATAATAGGTATCGGCAAATATTGATGTTTGCTTCGTCACTGGATAAAGCATTTGTAAACCATAGCGGCTACGATTTTTTTCTTTATACACAGTTTCATGATTATTCGAGTCACGGAAACTCTGTCTACCTTTCACCAGAGCCAGACGCGTATAAGGCATAAACAGAAGACCATTATCAAACTTATGACGATAAATACCCCATAAGAAATGTTCTTTGTTATAAAGTGTATTGACCAATTGCTCATAAATGTACAAATAGTTTAACCAAAGTGAGTTCTTTTGATTAAAGGTGATATTTGCGCCAACAAAATGCTCATTTATTTGGCTCCAATCTCGTTTGTATACTCCATAACTCCCTTTGGCACGAGCATAGTCCAATTTACGGTCAATCAGGCGGAATGAGAAGCTGGCATTAAAGCTTAGATTCTCTGAGTATTTATAATACGCCTGTGGACGAATCCAAATTTCATGCCGCTCTTCACCTTTACGAACATCCCCTTTGTACTCAGGATCAGCTAATGCCGGATTACTTATTGAGGGATAATGCCAATTGTCATTACGATAACCTAAACGCAATTTTGTATTACCGCTCTTACCATCATAGGTGAAAGGAAACGTTCTGGTTACTCCCGCCTGCCAACGTGTACGATCATATTCTGGGTTGTTATCTAGATATGTTTTCAAAAACTGTACATCATATAGCCACAATGAATCATTCTGATAAATATAGGCTCCGACATAAGGTGAGGTTGCCATGCTACCTTTAATAAACTTCCAACTGTCATCACTGTCTATTTCTTGCTCTGCACCTATATAAGTTTCGAAGTTCCAGGCTTTTTGTTTTAACTTATCTTGCGCCTCTTTTTTTTCCAGTTCTATTTGTTGGATTCTTTTATTTAATTTATTAATTTCCTGATCATAATCAGTTTCAAATTCATCGGCTAATACAGGTAAGCACAGTGTTAGGGCGCAGAAAACCACAAATCCTTTTAAGATATTCATTTTACCTTCCGCTATTTTATAACATCGTTAGTCCATAGCCACGTGGATAGAGTATCTGGCTATTATCAGGTGTTCTAATATCTACTGGTAATTTACCCTGTGGTTTGGCCAGTACATCTAATTTCCCTTTTGGCCCCTGAAACAGGGTTCTTAGTCCACTGCGAATATTAGTTTCCAAACTGTTTCGCACATTATTGGTAACATCAAAACCCGTGATACCATAAATAGCAATATTAGCCTTTACTCCGGATAAATAAGCAATATCGTAAGGATTCCGACTAGATACCACAACCAAAGGAATGTTAGCTTTATTGGCTTCATCTATAATCCTCTGCGCATTAACGGGATTAAGCTTCAGATTGTAAGTCGCAAGAATAATAAAGTTTTTATCTTTAATTTTCTTTGCTATGTCTTCTGCATTTACATCGTTCTTATCCAACTTAATGACTTCACTGTTAACGGAAAAGTTAACCTTAAATTCATTAGCAATATCATCAAGATGTTTAGCAATGAGTTCGTTACGTGGTTTCTCATCAGAGAATACCATTATTTTATTTTGTGGCTTAACTTGATAGGGAAGAACATTATCATTTTTAATCAGTGTAATTGCCTGTTCAGAAATGAAATTTTCAATGTCCTTATGATTTTTGGATGCGACGACCTTTTCCGCTGTAGCAATATCATGAGGTTCAGGAGAAATACGCTTATTCAGTTTGGTGTAAATTACCCGCTGTGCTGCATCCTCAATACGTTGTTTAAGTGCAGGATCTTTTGCAGCTTCAGTTTTTAAATAATTATAAAGTGCATTGAGTTGTTCAGTACTGGCGCTATTTTTAATTTCCATTGGCATTAAGATAATATCATTACCTGCCATAATAGCCTGCTTGATAGACCAATGACTGTCAAAGTTACTGGTAATCGCCCCCATATCCATAGCATCTGTCAGGATCAAACCATCAAACTTGAGTTGATTGCGTAAAATATCAGTCAGAATGGGCTTTGATAATGTTGCTGGAGTGCCCACTTCTTCGCCCTTAATATTTGTTAACATTGAATTATCCAGGGCTGGCACCACTACATGGGCAGTCATAATTGCATCAGTAACTGGCATGACTTCGACGAAGGGCTTCAGTTCGACTTGCTGCCATGCGGCTTTATCAATATTGACCGTCGGCAAGGAAAAATGCGTATCTGAGGTAACATTGCCATGGCCAGGGAAATGTTTGAGTGAGGTGAGTACATTATATTTGTGAATGCCACTGATATAACTACGAGCTAACTCCCCCACCAATACCGGATTATTTGAATAAGATCGCACGCCAATAACAGGGTTATTCTGGTTATTATTGACATCTACGACTGGACCAAAATTAAAGTTAAAACCTAAGCTGGATAATTCATAGCCATGGATACTTCCAGCCTGCTGAGCAAACTTGGATGATCCCGTCGCACCTAATGCCATATTCCCCGGCATTTCAGTACCGACACGTAGACGGGTGACATACCCCCCTTCTTGATCGGTGCTAATAAATAGAGGGAGATTACTACGCGCTTTCTGAAGATTATTAATTAACTCGACTGTTTGTGGCGTATCAATCAGATTTTCACGGAAAAGAATAATAGAACCTAAATGATAATCGCGAATCATCTTACTGACAGAGTCATTAATTTCAATGAATGCAGTTTTATCACGGTTATCAGAATGACTCCATGAGCGAATATCAACCATCAATATTTGCCCCAGTTTTTCTTCAAAACTCATTTTAAATGTTATTTTTTCAGCTGATATTTTAGGTGATAACCACATTTCTTTAAGTTGTGCATCGGGAATAACATCTGCATAAGTACAGCTGCTAAATAAGAGAATCGCGGATATTACTTTTTTCATTAACTCCTCCATTAGTTATGCTTGCCGGGCGATTTTACTTTTTAGCACACATAATAAAGTGACAATTATCACAGTTGATTGATTCGCCTTTTTTACCTTAAAAGGAATAATAGCATTTCTTTTCCTGCATTTCATTTCAGAAATGCCGCTATATAAGGTGATAAGATCAGGAATAATTTTTCACCATCAGGAATATTTATTATAAAATCATTTAATAGTTATTGAGATATGCAGGCAATTTCTGACGAAAAAGAAACAACAAATCTAAAACCGGCAATGAGATAATTAATTCATATCACTTTCATTGCCTTAGTTTTTATAAAATAACCAATCAAAGCATCAATCATCCAGATTATTTATTGTCATACTTGCATTCAGAATCAAGGGTTTAGCCATTTCTTTTCGTTGCTGCATCAACGCCAAGAATATCAGATCGGTTAAGGTATTTTGAGCCGTTCTGGAAGAAATTGAAGAGCTGCGCCACTCATTTTCATCTGAAATACTTTCAAGGACATAATCTGCAATTTTAGCCAACGGAGAAACTTTACTGCCCGTAATCGCAATGACTGTTGCCCCTTGTGCTTTGGCGACTGTTGCGGCGATTTTCATGTCTTTTCTTCTGCCGGTAAAAGAAAGAACAATCTGCACATCTTTAGGTGTGAGAGTGAGGGCGGCGGCAATCTGTACGTGGAGGTCGGCTTCAACCAGAGTCATTATACCTATTTTCTGCAATTTATAGCTTAGATCTTTTGCTGTAAGTCCAGACCCCCAAATACCCACTATCTGTACTCGCTGAGCAGCATTAATGAGCGAGACCACTTGCTGAAAAACGGAGAAATTAATTTTCCGTGTTGTCTCCATAATCGATGCCGTCTTCTCATGCGCAAGTTTTTGCGCCATCACCATCAATGAGTCTTCGGATGAAATAGAGTTATGTAGCGCTTTATGTGGATAGGATTTAAATAAATTATTCTTGCTTAATTCTTCACTGATGGCGATTTTTAGTGCTGGAAAGCCTTTCATGCCAATCTTCTGACTAAATTTCACAATAGCTGATTGGCTGACTCCTGCATTTTCTGCGAACTGTGAGGAGGATATATTCAGTATGGATTCTGGATTATCCAGAATGTATTTCGCTATTTTTTGCTGATTTTCAGCCAATTCAGGCAGTAACCAGGTTATTTCATTTAAAATCGACATCAAAGGTTCCCGTTAAAGACAATAGATTATTCCAGCGCAAGCACCTTTTATGACTCAGGTGTAACTGCATAAATATTATGAAGATAATTTATTTATTTGTTCTGTTTTATCTGTACTTATTCCTCATAACCCCAGTCATTAGAATAGATTTTACCGTGATAATCATCACGTTTAATAAACAAATAATTCCTTAACATCGCCGATAATTTAAATAAAAGGAAGTCCCCATGAAGATTAATCTAAGCTCAATGGTTACGGAAAGCCGAAACCCCGCCAGTGCTCAAATTGATACGCTATCAACACTGGAGATACTCAAGGTTATCAATCATGAGGATAAAAAAGTGCCCTTCGCAGTGGAGGAAAAACTGCCCGAAATCGCCCAAGCTGTTTCTCTTATCGCAGAAGCTTTCGTGCTCGGCGGCAGATTAATTTATTGTGGCGCGGGGACTTCTGGGCGATTGGGGATTTTGGATGCTAGTGAGTGCCCGCCAACTTACGGTACGCCGCGAGATATGGTCATTGGCCTGATTGCTGGCGGAAACACAGCCATTCTACAAGCAGTTGAAAATGCAGAAGATAGCCGTGAAATGGGTGAGCAAGATCTGCGCAATCTCAATTTTAATGCCCGTGATGTGTTAGTGGGAATTGCAGCCAGTGGCCGCACACCTTATGTACTGGGGGCCATGGCCTATGCACGGCGTGTTGGGGCTAGCGTGGTGGCTATTTCCTGCAATCAAAATAGCGAAATGGGAAATGCGGCAGATATCGCCATTGAGCCTTTGGTCGGCCCGGAAGTGGTCACTGGGTCATCACGGATGAAAGCAGGAACTGCACAAAAGTTAATTCTGAATATGTTGACCACTGGCGCGATGATCCGTAGCGGAAAAGTTTATAGCAATCTGATGGTGGATGTTGAGGCGACAAATGCCAAACTGGTGCAGCGCCAGGTCGATATTGTGGTTCAGGCGACAGAGTGTTCCCCCGAGGATGCGCAAGAAGCGCTCAATGAATGTAACCGCCACTGTAAAACAGCCATTATGATGATCCTGAGTGGTATGTCTGCAGAGGAAGCAGCCGATATTCTCAAGAAAAATAAGGGATTTATTCGCAAAGCGCTACAGGAGATTAAAGCATAATCATGGCGAAAATAACGGGCACCACGATAGATCAAATTTTACTCTTCATTGGTGGGCGTCAAAATATCATCGTCTGCGGAAACTGCATGACGAGACTCCGTCTCACTTTAAAAGACCGTCAGCTGATACAACATGAAAGCTTAAAAAAAATCCCCGGGGTAATGGGGGTGGTGAATGGCGATGACCAATTACAAATCATTCTTGGGCCGGGCAAAGCCCAAACAGCCAGCGAAATGATGAACAAACTACTGAGTTCCGAACCTCAGCAACCAGTTGAAAATATTAATGATATTAATTTAAAGGTGTTAGCCAACCAAACAAAGCAGCAAATGAAAGCGAAACAACAAAGCGCGGTTCATAATTTTCTGACCAAATTCGCCACTATTTTTACCCCACTCATTCCCGGTTTTATTGCTGCGGGATTATTGCTGGGGATCGCAACCTTGCTCCAGCAAACATTGGCCTTGGATGGCGTGATTCAATCCCCATGGTTGGCGGCACTGATTGCTTACATGAAAGTATTCAGCATCGGTTTGTTTACCTTCCTCAGCATCCTGATTGGCTATAATACGCAGAAAGCCTTTGGCGGGACGGGAGTCAACGGCGCAATTATCGCTTCGCTCTTTATTTTACGCTATGTGCCGGAGGGCACTGTCGGCTACTACGGAGGAATGGATAACTTCTTTGGTCTGGCAATTGATCCACGCGGCAATATTATCGGCGTTTTGCTGGCCTGTATGCTGGGGGCGTGGATTGAGCGGCAAGTTCGCCGTTTTATCCCTGATAATCTGGATATGATCCTAACATCATCAATAACCTTGCTGATTACCGGTGCCATCACTTTTGTTGTCATTATGCCGCTGGGTGGCGAGTTGTTTAAGGGAATGTCATGGCTGTTTATGCACTTAAATGGCAACCCGTTCGGCACCGCGATTTTGGCGGGATTATTCCTGATTGCAGTCGTGTTTGGTATCCACCAAGGGTTTGTTCCGGTTTATTTCGCTTTAATGGATGCTCAAGGCTTTAACTCATTATTCCCTATTCTGGCCATGGCCGGTGCGGGCCAAGTGGGTGCAGCGCTGGCGCTTTATGCCCGCTCGCCAAAAGGTTCTGTGCTGCGAACCCAAATTAAAGGGGCTATTTTCCCCGGGTTACTCGGGATTGGGGAACCCCTTATTTATGGCGTGACATTACCGCGCCTGAAGCCCTTTATTACTGCTTGTTTAGGCGGCGCTGTCGGCGGTTTCTTTATTGGTCTGGTTGCTTGGTTGGGGCTGCCGGTTGGCCTGAATACGGTGTTTGGTCCATCGGGATTAGTGTCTATTCCGCTGATGACTTCAGCCCAAGGGATTTTTGCCGGGATGCTAGTTTATATAGCCGGTCTACTGATCTCATATACTGCTGGCTTTGTTCTGACATGGTTTTTCGGGCATAAAGACATTGATTTAAGCTAATTGCGATGATTGATTTGGCCCCGCTACACAGCAGGGCCGCTGCCCGCTACAAAAGTGGATTTTTATATAAATTATATCCCAACTGCTGAGCCACTGATGCCACCATTTTCTGGCCGCGTACGCTATTACCTACTGGGTCAAGGGGCGGCGAAAATGCAGCAATCCCCATGACACCCGGCACAACCGCCAAGATCCCGCCGCCGACGCCGCTTTTACCCGGTAACCCCACGGTATAAGCCCAATCACCTGAGCTGCCATACATCCCTTCCATGGTCATTTCAGCCAAAATAAATGGCATATTTGAGGCCGTCAGCACCTGTTTATGGGTTACAGGATTTCTGCCACCCGCCGCGAAAGTTGCCCCCATGGTGGCCAGCTCAATGGTACTGAACAATGTTGAACATTGGCGGGTGTAGACGTCACAGGCCTCCATCGGATCGCAATACATGGCTTGAGCCGAATAAAGTAGCCAGGCAATGGCCCGATTATGAAAGTTGGTGGTTTGCTCTGAATGGTTAACTTCATCCGAAAGTGCAATCGGCGCACCCGCCAGTTGCTGCTGAATATCCAAAATACGCGCCCAGCGCTCTTCCCGGCTGCTGGCCTTAATTGCACTCACTGTGGACATCGCCCCCGCATTTACCAGTGGTGACAATGGTTTGCCATTATGCAGCTCCAACGCAATCACCGAGTTAAAAGGCAAACCAGTAGGATCTGCACCTATCTTATCCTGCACTGCTTGTGGGCCAATATCTTCTAATGCCAAAGCAAGAGAACACACTTTCGAAATCGACTCTAAAGCAAAGCGAAAATCAGCATCGCCTTGTGAAATAATATCACCATCAACAGTGACAATGGCCAGCCCGGCAAGCTGACTGGGAACACTGGCCAGATACGGAATATAGCTGGCATTCTCCCCGCCAGCGAGTACGGAATATTGCGAATAAGCATCTTTAATAACTTGATTCAGGCGAGCTAGGTTAATAGTCATAACACTGACTCCAACACTTTATATTATTGAGCAGGGGGCTACAGCCACCCTGCATACAGAGAGGAAGGACATTAACTTTTTGGTATATCCGTCACCGGAGTGTTAATTGCCGCCGCCGTGACATCATTGGTATGTATCGCCGAAGTACTCGGGATCCCCGGGTGACCATTTTCTGCTTGCCAGGTAAATGGCGCAAAATCACTATTTGCATCACGCCAATGAGGCTTGCGAACGATATAAATCAAGAATGGCAATGCGACAAAGAACAGTGTAGAGGCAATCAGAATACCGACATATTCTGTTGGGCTGCCCACGGAGATTTGGCTAGGAGGAATAAAGCTGAATACGAAAGCTAGAATTGAGCCAATAAGCCCCGCGCCGCCAATGATCCACATACCAATCGCCCCTCCGGGAATATGATATGGCCGAGGGCGATTCGGCTGACTGTAGCGCAGATAAATAGCCGAACTGAACATCAGCATATACATAATAAGGTACAAAATAACCGTCATCTGGCTCATTATCTGGTATGCCGCCTGCACCGAAGGTAATACTACAAACAGTATCGCCAATAAAGAAACAAGCAGCGCTTGTAGCAGTAGAATATGGGTCGCCATGCCATTCTTATTGGTATGTTGCCACCAGCGCGGCAGATAGCCCGCTTTCGCCACCACCAGCAAACCCGAGGACGGGCCGGCAACCCAGGTCACTACCCCCGCCAAGACCCCAATAGCTAACGCAAAAGCAACAACTGGCCCCAACCATTCCAAATGCGCCCACTTGAACATATCGTCATAAGCCACCAACAGGCTTTGCGTCAGGCTAATTTCAGATTGTGGAATAATAAAGGCAATTGCCAGAGTCCCTAATACGAAAATAAGTACCGTACCCACGGCTGACAACATAATGGCAATGGGATAATTTCTATTAGGGTTATCAACATCTTTAACATGAATGGCATTCATCTCCATACCGGCGTAGAACAAGAAAATACTGGCTGCCAGCACCACGTTATCAAAGTTGGAAAAATCAGGAACCACTTTATCCCAGGCTAAATCTATTTGTGGAGCTCCACCGCCAATTAAGTAAGAGAAACCCAACACAATCAAAATGATCGCAGGAATAATAGTCCCAATAATACCGCCCCATTTTGAAACTTTAGCGAATGTATCTACGCCTTTAAAAGCAATAAAGGTCGCGAGCCAATAAATAAATAGCACTATTCCTAAGACAAAGAATTTATTGGCAGACAGGGCCTCGTCCCATCGTTGTTCAGGGCCGATAAAGGCCAGTGATACGGCGGCAAAGGTCAGTGCGGTGGGGAACCAGACTGTCACTTCAATCCACAACATGAACATGGCGAGAAAAGCTAACCGGGGGCCAAATGCTTCGCCAACCCAGCGAAATACCCCTCCTTTCTCCGGCCAGCCTGTGGCTAATTCCGCCGCCACCAGTGATACAGGAATTAAGAAAAATACCGCGGCAAAGAGATAATAGAAAATTGAACTCAGGCCATATTCAGCTTCTGCGGGTAATCCTCTGAGGCTGACGACGGCGACAATATTCATGATTGCCAGTGTAGCAATACTCAGCTTTTTGACTGGAACAGGGGATTTACCTGTACCGGAAGTATTATTCGACATAATTTATCCACCTTATTCACGGGCATGACGCCGCCTTGATCTAAAGGTTAAAAATCAGAATAAAACCGCCATCCGGCTTATGTATGATTAAAACTATTCTGACTTGCCTCGCCCCCAAGGGATGGATGCTCACTGAGGTATTTCAGTGAAGATTTAAAATCGTCTAATAATAGCCCGGCGAAATCCATTTCGAATCCTCGGCGACACATAATGCGCATGACCACCACATCAGACATCTTCCCACTCAAGGTGAATGCCGGAACTTGCCAACCACGCAACCTCAAACGTTCAGAAAGGTCATATAAGGTATATCCCGTTTTTGCCCCTTCTTTGATGCGGAAACAGATGGCGGGAATACCCTCATATGGGCCCCCACTGCAATAGAATTCATAAGGCCCAAGTGGGGCAATTTCTTTGGCTAGGAATTCTGCCACCTGATAACAGGCGCTTTGTACCTTGGTATAACCTTCACGTCCTAAGCGTATGAATTCATAATATTGGGAAATAACTTGTCCTGCCGGGCGCGAGAAATTGATAGCAAAAGTGCCGACCTGACCGCCAAGATAATCGACATTAAATATGAGTTCTTCAGGTAAGGCTGCCGCATCACGCCAAATAACCCAACCACATCCCAAAGGTGCTAATCCGAATTTATGCCCAGAACTGCTGATTGATTTGACCCGTGGTAAGCGGAAATCCCACTCGATATCCGGCGCAACAAAGGGCGCTAAAAAGCCACCACTCGCCGCATCAATATGCATATCAATATCCAGGCCGGTATCTTTTTGCAGCTTATCCAGTGCATCATGTAAGGGTTTAGGGAATTCATAATTACCGGTGTAAGTCACACCGAAAGTCGGCACTACACCAATAGTATTTTCGTCACAGGCCTCTATCATCCGCTGTGGGTCCATAAATAATTGTCCCGGGATCATAGGAATTTCACGTATTTCGACATCCCAATAACGAGCAAATTTATGCCAGCAAACTTGTACCGGCCCACAGACAAAATTAGGTTTATTCGTGGGTTTACCTGCAGCTTCCCTTTTTTTGCGCCAGCGCCACTTCATCGCCATGCCGCCTAGCATGCAAGCTTCTGAGGAACCAATGGTATTCGTCCCTACCCCTTGCTCGCCTTTTGGCGTAGGAGCATTCCACAAATCGGCCATCATGTTCACACAGCGCATGTCTATTGCCGCCGACTGCGGATATTCCTCTTTATCAATCCAGTTTTTATTTATCGAAAGGTCCATCAGTTTATGGACATTATCGTCGTCCCACGTCTGACAGAATGTCGCGAGATTCTGTCGCGCATTACCATCAAGAAATAGCTCGTCATTTATGATTTGAAAGGCAATATCCTCACGCATTTCCTCTTTAGGAAACTTTTTATTTTCTGAAATATTACGAATAGCTTGAGAACCAAAACGAGAATCTAATAACGCAGAACGATAATCATCCAGAGATTTGCTAGTCATTTCCTACCCCTATCCTAATTGAGATGAACGATCAATTAAAAATCAGTAAAATCAAATAACTATAGAAGTTTAAATTATTATTGATATTTATTTAGTAGCAAAAAAACACATCATCAGAATGCTATTCTGATTTCACATGTTTATAAAAGTTAGCACTGGAAAAAAAATGTGCCACTCCAAATACAAATATGTTTTTAGGAAAAAGATGCTTACCTTATTATTCAGTGACTACTTTTAGGAATTTTTCCTAATATTCAACCATGAATCTCTCATATAGTATTTTGCAGGTGTTATTAGAGGGCAATTCAATTGCCCTATTTTAGGACTTAATGACTTTTTCCCGATGGCAATCATTGGCATCCAATATCTGACCTTGCTGTGAAGATACCGCCAGTTTACTAATAGGTTTCCCACTGAGATTATCAACTAAAATAGAATGCTTCTCGCCCGCAGAAAATAGATGTTCTTCACCCCATTGGCGCAAACTGACAAGAATCGGGAATAATTGACGCCCCTTATCTGTCAGTACATATTCATGGTAAGCACTGCCATCAGAGGCGGGAGCTACTCGCAAAATTCCGTGTTCTACTAAATCACGCAGACGACCCGCCAAGATATTTTTCGCCAATCCAAGATTGTTACGAAACTCACCAAAACGGCGAATCCCATCAAAAGCATCACGAATGATCATTAACGACCAGCGATCTCCCAAGATCTCAAGCGTTCTGGCAACAGGACATTCTTCTGCTGCTATCCGAGCTTCACTCATTTTGGACATTTTCTGACTCCGCATCATCGTGGAAAAACTAGTTGTATATTAAAACCACCTCTGTTAGAAATCAATTAAGTGGTTTTAATTTGAAACCAGATAAATCATCAGGCATCTTTATGTCCATCACAAAAGAATCAGAAAAAGCCAGTATCCGGCACTTGCCAACACCAGCGTTTGTACCCTACCTCACCTCAATCATGGTGCTGCTCTTTGCTATGGCGTCTGCCTTAGCTGTTGCTAATGTCTATTTTGCTCAACCTCTGCTGGATATCATGGCGGCGGATCTCAATGTAAATCCGTCGGCAATTGGTTTGGTAGTGACTCTGACACAGGTCGGTTATGCCCTGGGGCTGATATTTATTGTACCGTTGGGTGATCTTTGGGATCGCCGGAAATTGATTATCGGGCAGTTATTGCTGTCTGCTATTGTATTGATTTTAGCCAGCCTTGCCCCCACTTTTTCACTGCTCTTGATGGCAATGCTGATTATCGGTCTGATGGCAGTGGTGGTGCAGGTGCTCGTGGCTTTTGCGGCTGCACTGGCTCCAGAGCAGCAAAAAGGCAAAGTCGTGGGTCAGGTCACCAGCGGTATTGTTCTCGGGATCCTCCTGGCGCGCTTTATCTCAGGCACGATGGCCGATTTTGCTGGTTGGCGTTCCGTCTATTTTTGTTCTGCGGCAGTGATTTTATTGATGGCGGTTATGCTTTATCGCGTCATGCCACACGCAGCTAAATCGGCGCCATCATCATATCGGCAACTGATATTTTCGCTGTACGAGTTATTTATCAGTGAGCGCGAACTGCGCATACGGGCTACTCTGGCGTTGTTGATATTTATGGCTTTTAGTGTGTTATGGACAGCAATGGTGTTGCCGCTGAGCAGTCCGCCCTATGCTCTATCACATAGCCAGGTAGGATTATTTGGGCTAGCAGGTATCGCAGGGGCATTAGCCGCAAGCCGTGCCGGGCAGTTGGCAGATAGGGGGCTGGGACGGAAAACAACACAAATCGCTTTGATGTTGCTGCTGTTTTCCTGGCTGCCAATCGCATTTTTGCCCCACTCACTCTGGTGGTTAGTTATCGGCGTGATGATATTGGATTTTGCGGTACAAGCGCTACATGTCACCAATCAGAGCATCATATTGACGCTACGGCCTGATGCCCAAAGCCGTTTAGTCGCGGGCTATATGCTGTTCTACTCGATCGGCAGTGGCATCGGGGCCATAAGTACGACATGGGTATATTCACATGCTGGATGGTCAGGTGTCTGTCTCCTTGGCGCGATAATCAGTACCATTGCAATACTGTTTTTACATCTGACGTACAGGAAACATTCCACAGTATAATCAATTGAATATCATAAATTTTATTTATGTCTTTTTTGTTCGAACTATACTCATGATAGTTATCGATAAATGAGTTCAGACCTTACAGGAGCTATTGTTATGCTGAATATAGACCGGAAATACCTTATAAGCGTTGATGAAAAAACGTTAAAAAAACAGCAGCTTATTATGCGAGTTATTGCCGTGTTACTGCTGCTCGGCGGGATTTTTTGTCTGATTAATCCATTAGCTTCCGGGGCCGTATTGAGCACTATCATCGGTATTCTACTGCTGCTTAGCGGGATTGCGATGATAGTCGGGATGATAGCCAACCGCACTCATAACCTTTGGCCTATGGTTACCGGAATATTGCTAGGAGTGGCATACATCGTGATGGGTTATGTATTCATTACCAATCCTACAGTGGGGATGATAAGTCTAGCGATAGTATTAGCGGTGCTGTTTGCTTTTGGTGGCGTCATGCGGCTGATAACCGGCTATAGAACATGGGGATTACCGGGTGCATGGCTGCAAATTTTACTGGGTGTATTGGACTTAATCATTACCTATCTGCTGGTCAGTGCCGGGCCCTTGATGTCAATCACCATGGTCACCACTTTGGTCGGGATTGAGATGTTGTTTAGCTCATTTGGCTGCTTTATGGTTGCAGGTTTATATAAACGTTAATATTAACACCTCTCCCTAAGCGGTATCGTGGACGGCGATACCGCTGGCCTGGGAATATTTTCATGTTCTCGACTCCTTATTGATACTCACCATGGGAAGCGCCACAGTGAGTATTAATATATCTAAATTAATCACCCCCAATAAATACAGGCAGGTTACGTGAAACTCACTGATTTTTTAATTGCTCTATTGATTACTGCCATCTGGGGAGTCAATTTCTCTATTATCAAACTGGGCTTAATTACCGCAGATCCACTTATTTTAGCCGGTATTCGTTTTGCCCTCTGCGCATTACCCGCCGTATTTTTCATTAAGAAACCAGATACCTCATGGCATTATATAATAGGTTACGGCCTCTTATTTGGTATCGGTCTATGGGGCATTGTCAACTTGGGTATCAAAGCCGGTGTGTCGGCGGGGATCGCTTCTTTAGTGCTGCAATTTGGGGCTTTTTTCACTATGCTCCTTGGCGCATTTCTATTTCGCGAAAAATTATCCAGATATCAATATATTGGTATCATCGTCGCATTACTCGGATTAACCAGCATCATTTTCGTCAGTGACGGTTCAGTAACACTCGTCGGCCTGGCATTCGTCTTATGCGGTGCAGTCGTCTGGGGATTGGTCAGTATCATTATTAAAAAATCCAATACTAAACAGGTATTTGCTTTTTTGGTATGGTCGAGTCTATTTTCCCCTATCCCATTATTCCTACTGAGTTATCTGTTTAATGGCGCTAGCGGGTTTACTGAGTTGGCGTCTCAGTTTAATGCCACCACGCTGTTTTCTATTTTATTTCAGGTTTACCCAAATACGTTATTTGCCTATTGGATCTGGAATTCATTACTCACCAAATACCCTGTTTCAGTGGTCGCGCCATTATCCCTATTAGTGCCCATTTTTGGTATGTTAGGTTCAGTGATGATTTTCAATGAAAGTATTCCAACAGGGAAAATTATCGCGATGGTATTCATTATTAGTGGGCTGATTATCGGCCTATATGGCAAACGACTGATTGACCGACTAAAAAGGAAATCCTCAGTGGCTCTCATTGAATAAAATGCAGTCATATTCATGACGGCTATCACAATCAGCACATTGTGATTTCCCAAGCTGCACTGCACCGTCTAAATTTGAATAAAAAATCTCATCCGACCACTTACTGAACTCAACGGTGGCGAAGAGAAATAACAATAATGGAGACTGCAATGTTAGCTTATCCTCACCTACTCGCGCCCCTAAATCTTGGTTTTACCACCTTGAAAAATCGCGTATTAATGGGGTCGATGCATACCGGGCTGGAAGAGTTGCCCGATGGCCCACAGCGCCTGGCCGCGTTCTATGCGGAACGAGCGGCAGGAGGCGTCGGCTTGATTGTCACTGGCGGCATTGCGCCCAATAAAAAGGGCGTGGTGTATCAGGGCGCATCGGTGCTAAATGACGCCTCACAAGTGCCGCACCATCAAATTGTGACCGATGCAGTGCATCGTGCCGGCGGTAAAATCGCGCTACAAATTCTGCATGCGGGCCGTTATAGCTATCAAAAACAGCCGGTTGCACCCTCAGCATTACAAGCGCCAATTAACCCTTTTACTCCTCAGGCATTGAGTCACGACGAAGTGCTGCAAACCATTGCCGACTTTGCAAACTGCGCGCGATTAGCCAAACAGGCGGGTTATGACGGTGTAGAAGTCATGGGTTCTGAGGGATATTTGATTAATCAATTTATTACCGCCAAAACCAATCATCGCAATGATGAATGGGGAGGTGACTTTACGCGTCGAATGCGCTTTGCCGTTGAAATCGTGCGGGCAGTCCGAGAGGCGGCCGGCCCTGATTTTATCTTAATTTACCGCCTTTCTATGCTCGATTTAGTCGAGGACGGCTCCAGTTGGGATGAAATTGAACAGTTGGCGCTGGCGGTCGAACAAGCGGGTGCCACCCTGATTAACACCGGCATTGGCTGGCATGAGGCCAGAATCCCCACTATCGCCACCATGGTGCCACGCGCCGGATTCAGTTGGGTGACCCGTAAATTGATGGGGAAAGTGAATATTCCATTGATCACCACCAACCGGATTAATGACCCCGCAGTGGCGGAGCAAGTGCTGACTGACGGCTGCGCAGATATGGTGTCAATGGCGCGTCCATTCCTCGCTGATGCCGCTTTTGTGCAAAAAGCGGCTCAAGATCGGGCGGATGAAATTAACACCTGTATCGGCTGTAATCAGGCCTGTCTGGATCAGATTTTCGACGGCAAACTGACTTCGTGCCTGGTTAATCCTCGCGCCTGCCGTGAAACTGAAATGCCCGTATTACCGACAGACGCGCCGAAGCGGCTCGCGGTGGTCGGCTCCGGCCCTGCTGGGTTGGCTTTTGCTGTCACGGCGGCCAGCCGCGGTCATCAGGTCACACTCTTTGAGGCGGCGACAGATATTGGCGGCCAGTTCAATATTGCCAAGCAAATCCCCGGTAAAGAGGAGTTCTACGAAACACTGCGTTATTTCCGTCGCCAATTAGTGCTCCATGGTGTCATTCAGCAGTTAAATACCCCGGTACACGCCAGGCAATTGGCTGATTTTGATGAAATCATTCTCGCTTGTGGTATTCAGCCGCGTTTGCCCGCCATCAAGGGTATTAACCATCCGAAAGTGCTGACCTATCTGGATGTATTGCGTGATAAAAAACCGGTCGGTGAACGGGTGGCTATTATTGGCGCGGGGGGCATTGGGTTTGATACTGCCGAATATCTCAGCCAATCCGGTGATTCCAGCAGCCTGGATAGCCGCGCATTCAACCACGAATGGGGCATTGATCAAGATTTAGCCCATCGCGGCGGGCTATCGCCAGAGGGAAGCAAAGCCCATCCATCACCACGAGAAATTTTTCTATTGCAGCGAAAGACCAGCAAAGTCGGTGAAGGGCTTGGGAAAACAACCGGTTGGATTCACCGCACCAGTTTGGCGATGCGTGGCGTGAAGATGCTCAACAGTGTCAACTACGAAAGTATTGATGATGAGGGCTTGCATATCATTCGGGCGGAACAAGCCAGTTGTCTCCCCGTCGATACCATTATTATTTGTGCGGGCCAGGAGCCACGTCGAGAATTGCATCAGCCCTTGCTGGATATGGGCAAAATCGTGCATTTGATTGGCGGTGCTGACGTCGCCGCAGAGCTAGATGCCCGCAGAGCCATTGATCAAGGAACACGGCTGGCGCTGGCGATATAAGCATGAGTAAAAAGCGGGAAGTGGTAAATACCACGCCCCGCAGCGTCCAGGACAATCGCTTCGGGGTTAATTTTAGCAAAGGATTATCCAAAGTCCTTGGCGTCACCGGTAGGCAGCAAGCAAACAAATCCCGATGAGCTGACTCAAGTCAGTGATTCGGGTGAGTGCGCGCCGCTAACACCCCGGTGGCTTCAAGGACAAAGGATTATCCAAAGCCATTGGCGTCACCGGTAGGCAGCAAGCAAACAAATCCCGATGAGCTGACTCAAGTCAGTGATTCGGGTGAGTGCGCGCCGCTAACACCCCGGTGGCTTCAAGGACAAAGGATAATTAGAAATCGCTGTACGACATATCCAGACTACCACTGCCACCGCCCTCAGAGCGGGATGAAGCCGTTTTTACCGCTTTAAGCACCATAAACTTCTGGTTGGAATCCAGTGTCTCGCAGTTACCAAACAAACGTTTCAGTTTGTGGAAGTAATCCAGATGGCGGTTCCCGACGATCATTAGCTCGCCGCCCACTTTCAGGCAACGTTTGGCATCACAGAACATCTGCCAGGCCACGTGGTCACTGACCGCGTGTTGTTGATGGAATGGCGGGTTACAGAGTACCAACTGTAAGCTCTCGCGCTCCACACCAGCCAAACCATGGCTTACCATAAACTCACAACGCGACAGATCTTGCGGGCGATTATAGGTGATATTCAGCTCGCTGGATGCCACCGCCATGTAGGACTCATCCACGAATAACATTTCTGCCAGCGGGTTTTGTTCCAGCGCGATTAAGCCAACCACCCCATTACCGCAGCCCAAATCGGCTATTTTACCTTCTACATCATAAGGTAAGATTTCCATGAAGAAACGCGCACCGATATCCAAATTATTGCGAGAAAAAACGTTCGCATGGTTATGGATGACATATTCAGTGTTTGCCAATGGCCAATCCGTGGTTTCCGGCGCCTCTGACTGTGGAATATCGGCGACTTCACAGTGAATCAGCCGTGCTTTTTTCCATGCCAGCGTCGTTTTGGTCGGCCCCAGAATTTTTTCAAACAATTGCAGGGTGGAATTATGCACATCACGGGATTTCGCCCCGGCAATAATCACTGTATCCGGCGCGACAACGCGACGCAATGCATGCAATTGATGCTCCAGCAGCGCTAATGCTTTAGGGATCTTAATCACCACCAGCTTAGGAGCCGCAGGCAAGGCATCCATACTGCTCAGCAAAGTGACAGCTTCTTCATCCAGATGATTTAAACGCAAATTATGCGCCGTCGCCAACTGACTCATATAAGAGTCACTGACACTAAATGGACGATGAGCATGTAAAGCACAGGCCAGCGTGCCAAACTGGTCGTTAAACACCAGTACCGGACGGCCATCAATTTGGCTTAAGTCAATGTTTTGTAGCAGATATTCATCTGCTGCTTCCCACGCCTGTAAGGTGTTGGAATTTTCTTGTGGGGGAAAACGTTCAAGCTCAAGGCTTTGTGTCCCCAGTAAGAGTTGGCTCATCACCGCTCCTGAATAATAAATTTGGGCTGTTTATCCCCTAAAATGGGCGCTCAGTAAAATGTTTTTTTGCTTAAATGTCGTTTTATCGAAACCAAGACCGGCAAAAAGGGAGAAATGCTTGGGTTTGGCCGAGAAAAAAGACTAACAAACGCCTCAAAAGCGCTTAATGGTGAGTGTATTTTACCCTGATACCAATCATTACCAAATCTTAGTTTTATGCCAATTCATTAGCAATCGATACTATTCCTGTTAACCCAACATAAAATATCCAGCCAGACGAATTTTAATAGATTATTAATTCTATATTATGCGTCATTCATAAAACTAATTAAATAATGAATAACTTATTATTTAATAATATCCAAATTTATTTTAATGGGTAATAACATAATATTTTGATATCAACCCGAACATTTTGATTGAAAACCCTATAGCGCGTCATTCATAAAGTTTTAATATTAATTACCAGGAAGGTAAACCAATAATGTATATATCAAATATCATTCAGCCGGATGACCATACCCTTACCCAGAGAATATCTTCAAATCATGCCAAATACCGTTTATCTCCATGTGCCAAAGCCATCGGAGCCCTGTTGTTGGTATTCGGTAGCGCAGCGGCTTGGGCTGATAACCAACCGAAATTAACACCGGAACTAGCATTATCAACATCACAACCACCTCAAACTTTTCGGGTAAACAGTCCGGACCTTGACGCACGTAAGACCAACCCCCAACGCGAAGACACCAATATTGCTATGGTTACCGCCCATATAGTGGAGATTGCAACTGGCTTGCCAGATATAGTGCCATCAATACAGAAATCACAAGAACCAATGCCGCAACCGCCAGAACCATTGCATATTGATGTCGTGACAATAGCAACCAATCTGGTGGAACTGGCAGCTACCATGCCAGAGTTCTTGGAAGTAAGGCAGGAACTACTACAACTTAATGAAGAAAAAACCGCACGTGAGACCAACCCCCAACGCGAAGATACCAATATTGCTATGGTTACCGCCCATATAGTGGAGATTGCAACTGGCTTGCCAGATATAGTGCCATCAATACAGAAATCACAAGAACCAACGCCGCAACCGCCAGAACCATTGCATATTGATGTCGTGACAATAGCGACCAATCTGGTGGAGCTGGCAGCTACCATGCCAGAGTTCTTGGAAGTAAGGCAGGAACTACTACAACTTAATGAAGAAAAATCCGCAGCCGGAGCTGTAGCTAAACCCGCTGACGGAGCTGTAGCTAAACCCGCTGACGAAGCTGTGGCTAAACCCGCAGCCGAAGCTGTGGCTAAACCCGCAGCCGGAGCTGTAGCTAACCCGCTGACGGAGCTGTGGCTAAACCCGCTGACGAAGCTGTGGCTAAACCCGCAGCCGGAGCTGTGGCTAAACCCGCTGACGGAGCTGTGGCTAAACCCGCTGACGGAGCTGTAGCTAAACCCGCAGCCGGAGCTGTAGCTAAACCCGCTGACGAAGCTGTGGCTAAACCCGCTGACGGAGCTGTGGCTAAACCCGCTGACGAAGCTGTGGCTAAACCCGCTGACGAAGCTGTGGCTAAACCCGCAGCCGGAGCTGTAGCTAAACCCGCAGCCGGAGCTGTAGCTAAACCCGCAGCCGGAGCTGTAGCTAAACCCGCAGCCGGAGCTGTGGCTAAACCCGCTGACGGAGCTAAACCCGATGCAAAAGCTAAAACAGCGCCATCCCGCCCCCAGAAAAAGGCCCCTGTACTGGTATCTAAACCCGCGCCCATCATTGGCCACAATCCGCAAGTCGGTAGCTATATTGCTAACCAGATCGCGGCTCAACAGATGTTTATTACCGATGACTTACAACACCGCCTCGGAGAAACTCGATACATTGACCCAGTAACAGGCGAGGAAAAAGGCAGTAGCTTGTGGCTCAACACTTCAGGGGCCAAAAATCGCTTTAACTCTGGCAATGACCAGTTACGGACAAAAAGTAACCGCTACGCTATCCAACTCGGGGGAACTGTGAGCGAATGGAGCAGTGGTGGAGATGACCAAGGGATTTTAGGGATAACTGCGGGTTTGGGTAAATCAACCAACCACAGCCATTCTACATCCTCTCACCATCAGGCTCAGGGTTCTGTTGATGGTTATAACCTCGGTTTATACAGCATCTGGTACGCTGATAACCAAACCCGGCTTGGGCCTTACATTGACCTGCTAACGCAATACGGCTGGTTCAATAATCAAGTTAAAGCGCCAAATGTCACGACTGCCGCACATTACAAATCTTACCTGTTTACTGGCGCACTGGAAACCGGCTACAAAATCCAACTGCTCGAAACAGCCGATACCAAGCTTTCGATACAACCCAGAGCAAAAGTACTGTGGCAACGTACTAGCGGGTTACTGCATAAAGAGCCTAATGCAATACTCATTAACGTCGAAGAAAATAATACAGTGACCACTAAATTAGGGATACGCACTGTACTTGAGTTCGATATTGATACCTTATCATCGGCCAAAAATCTGCAAATTAGCCCTTCTTTTGAAGCTAATTGGATCCATAGCCGTGCCAATCAAGGGGTTCAATTATCGCGAGCCTATGCCACCCCGCAGCGGGTACAGGACAAGCTAGAGTTAGCGAGTGTCAATGTTTCGCCACAAGGAAATAATAACATTGCAGACCTTAAGCTGGGTATTGAAGCTAACATTGACAGTAATCTACGGTTGTGGACTTATTTAGGCCATCAATTCGGTGGGCATAACTATAGTGATACTCAAGCCACTGTGGGGATGAATTATCATTTCTAAGCTGAAATATTTAACTCGTTTTCCCTATTAAATTGAAAACATCCATATCGGCAAAATGTAGTCACAGTGATGCCGATATGGGTAACTTTCAGTTTAAACAGCGGGATTTTATATAAGCTGCCAATCTCTATTTAAGCTGATTATTTTTGTTCAAAGAATCGCCTTTTGTCTAACCCTCTGAAAAACGCTATTATCAGCGTCAATATACACAGAGCCATTGGCAACCAGAGCAAATACATATGCAGGAACTCACCTATCTGCACGGTTACCCCGAACACTTACAGTCTCAGGTACACCAACTCATTACTGAACAGCGGTTGGGCAATGTATTGCGCCAGCGTTACCCCCAACCACATGATTACAATACAGACAAAATGCTGTATCAATATACTATTGATTTGAAAAACCAATATCTGCGCAATGCTCAGCCGTTAAGTAAAGTGGCCTATGACAATAAAATTCAAGTCATGAAACATGCATTAGGCCTACATACCGCTATCTCCAGAGTGCAAGGCGGCAAATTAAAAGCCAAAGCAGAAATTAGAGTGGCGACAGTATTTAAAAATGCCCCTGAAGCCTTTCTGAAAATGATTGTGGTTCATGAATTAGCACATTTGAAAGAGAAAGATCACAACAAAGCGTTCTACAGTTTATGCTGCCATATGGAGCCGCAATATCATCAGTTAGAGTTTGATACACGCCTCTATCTAACACACTTGGATCTATTTGGCGCGATTTACTAGACTTTGACTTGCCTATTTTGCCATAAAAACCAATCCGTTAATGGCGGGTGGTTCAATGTGTTTTTCTTCTGTAGGAATGGAGTTCACTATGATTCGTTTCGCTGTTATTGGCACCAATTGGATCACCGCGCGTTTTGTTGATGCCGCACACGAAAGTGGCAAAATGAAACTGGTCGCCGTTTACTCCCGTAAATTGGAGCAAGCCAAAAAATTTGGCGCTGATTATAACGCTACTGAATGCTTTGATGATCTTGAAGCAATGGCAGCCAGTGATCAGATTGATGCTGTGTATATCGCCAGCCCAAATTCTTTGCATTACCCTCAAGCTAAATTGTTCCTCAGTCATAAAAAGCACGTCATTTGTGAAAAGTCATTGGCGTCTAATTTTGCAGAAGTTGAAGCTTTAGTGGCTTGTGCCCGCGAACATGAAGTGGTGCTCTTCGAGGCCTTTAAAACGGCCTATCTACCTAATTTTACTCAATTAAAACAATCCCTACCGCGAGTGGGTAAATTGCGTAAAGCCTTTATCAATTACTGCCAATATTCATCCCGTTATCAGCGCTATCTGAATGGTGAAAATCCGAATACCTTTAATCCTGCATTTTCGAATGGCTCGATTATGGATATCGGTTATTACTGCCTGGCAAGTGCTTTGGCTTTATGGGGAGCCCCTAAATCCGTGCTCGCGAGCGCAAGCTTATTACCGAGTGGTGGTGTTGATGCCCACGGCACTGTTTGTCTAAATTATGGTGATTTTGATGTGGTTATTATTCACTCAAAAGTAAGCCAATCGGATATTCCCAGTGAAATTCAGGGCGAAGATGGTTCATTGGTTATCGAAAGCATTTCTGAATGCCTGTCCGTGGCCTTTACTCCTCGAGGCAGTCACTCACAAGATCTGACACAACCTCAGCATATTAATACTATGCTGTATGAAGCTGAGGTTTTTGCCAATCTGGTTGAAACTCATCAGGTAGAACACGACGGTTTGCAGTTGTCATTACTGACATCACGTATCCAAACGGAGATCCGCCGCCAAACTGGCGTTATCTTCCCGGCGGATACCCAACCACAGCTATAAGTTAATTTGCTTTCAGTGATTGACCTGCAGGCCGTTTTGAATTATTTTTGCGCGGCAAAGGGGAGTAACTTCATTGCCGGTCTGCCGTCATTACGGTGCGAAAGCACCCGGTTACCGGGCAACCTCATTAATGTACGGGCACCGGCTAAGTGCTAATACATTATTAGAGTTGTAAGTGAGACCTTGCCGGAAGGCGAGGTTTGCTTGCAGCTCAGACATAGCGGCTGGCGTCTTCCGACGTTGGCCGTTTTTGTTTTATGAGGTTCCTTAATGATGAATACCGTGGGTACTCCCTTATTGTGGGGTTGTTTTGCCGTTGTTGTGACAATTATGCTCGCCATCGACTTATTGTTGCAGGGGCGTCGTGGCTCACAAACTATGACTCTACGCCAGGCCGCCTGTTGGTCGTTGGTGTGGGTGAGTTTATCTTTGCTGTTTAACGCCGGTTTCTGGTGGTATCTGACCGAGACCATGGGCCGCGAAATCGCCGACAAGCAAGCGCTGGCCTTCCTGACCGGCTATCTGATTGAAAAAGCACTCGCCGTCGATAACGTCTTCGTCTGGCTAATGCTATTTAGCTATTTTGCTGTTCCTGCAAATTTGCAGCGCCGCGTGCTGATTTACGGTGTTTTGGGTGCGATTGTGCTGCGAACTATCATGATCTTCGCCGGAAGTTGGTTAGTGTCACAATTCAGTTGGATTTTGTACCTGTTTGGTGCCTTCCTGCTGTTTACCGGCATCAAAATGGCATTGGCCAAAGAAGACAATACGCCGATCGGCGAAAAGCCACTGGTACGTTGGATCCGCAATCATCTGCGCATGACTGACGAGTTACATGGCGACCGCTTTACTGTGCGCAAAAACGGCCTGCTCTATGCTACACCGTTGGTGCTGGTATTGATTCTGGTTGAACTGAGTGATGTGATTTTTGCCGTTGATAGCATCCCGGCGATCTTCGCTGTCACCACGGATCCCTTTATTGTTTTGACCTCTAACCTGTTTGCTATTCTAGGCCTGCGCGCCATGTATTTCTTGTTAGCAAACGTGGCTGAGCGATTCTCAATGTTGAAGTACGGTTTATCCGTCATTTTGGTCTTTATCGGTGTCAAAATGATGATTATCGATCTGTTCCATATCCCTATTGGCATTTCATTAGGTGTGGTAGCAGGCATTTTGGCTCTAACATTGTTAATTAATGCGTGGGCAAATCATCGCGCAGATAAGCGTTTAGCAGCAGATAAGACTGCTCATAAATAGTCAGTATCGCGACACAATATATTATGCGGGGCAATTATGGCCCCGCATTTATCTCGCTTATTTCGTCAATAGCCAAATGTTATTGCCATCACACAAATGTAAATGAAATGTTATGCAAATTTGATCCGCATTGGATTTTGCTGATTGTTTCTTTCCTGCTCAATAGATTCCCTTATACTGTCAAAGCAAACACACCCAGTTACAAATAATACAAAGTTACAGGTGTGGAAACTAAACCCATTAGCCCCGTTCCGGCTCATGGGTGAATTAACTAAAAACAAGACAAACTTGGGAGAGGTATCACTGGAAACTATGGAAAAGACACAGTCTGGCTTTATCGGATTTATCATCCGCGGTAGTTTGGTTAAACAGATTCTGGTCGGTTTGATTGCCGGGATTATTTTAGCGCTGGTATCAACTCAGGCCGCAATGGCTGTGGGTTTGCTGGGAACTTTGTTCGTCGGTGCTTTAAAAGCGGTCGCCCCAGTTCTGGTTTTGATGTTGGTCATGGCCTCGATTGCTAACCATAAGCAAGGCCAAAAAACCAGTATCCGACCTATTCTGTTTTTGTATCTCTTGGGCACGTTCTCTGCGGCACTGATCGCCGTGGTCGTGAGTTTTATGTTCCCCTCAACACTGATCCTGGCCACTCATACCGCGGATATCACTCCACCGAGTGGGATTACCGAAGTGTTGAAAGGCTTGTTGAGCAGCATCATTGCTAACCCAATCCATGCTCTGCTTAATGCCAATTATATCGGCATTCTGGCTTGGGCTGTCGGCTTGGGTATTGCTCTGCGCCATGCTGCTGATACCACCAAGGCATTGATTAATGATATGTCTGACGCGGTAACTAAAGTGGTACGGGTAGTTATTCGCTTTGCACCGCTGGGTATCTTTGGTCTGGTTTCCTCCACCATGGCAGAAACCGGCTTTGGTGTGTTACTGGGCTACGCACAACTGTTGGTCGTCTTAATTGGCTGTATGTTATTGGTCGCATTGGTGGTCAACCCACTGATTGTTTACTGGAAAATCCGCCGCAATCCTTATCCATTGGTGTTTGCCTGCTTGCGCGAAAGTGGCGTTACCGCCTTCTTTACCCGCAGCTCAGCCGCCAACATTCCTGTGAATATGGAAATGTGCAAGAAGATGAATTTGAATGAAGATACCTATTCGGTATCCATTCCATTGGGCGCCACCATCAATATGGCCGGTGCGGCGATCACCATCACCGTGCTGACATTGGCGGCAGTTCATACCTTAGGTATTCCAGTGGATTTGCCAACAGCTCTGCTGTTAAGTGTGGTTGCTGCGGTCTGCGCCTGCGGGGCATCCGGTGTTGCCGGTGGCTCGCTGCTATTGATCCCGCTGGCATGCGGCATGTTTGGTATTCCAAATGAAATCGCCATGCAAGTGGTTGCGGTTGGTTTCATCATTGGCGTATTGCAGGATTCCGCTGAAACCGCGCTGAGCTCCTCAACCGACGTCCTGTTTACCGCCGCAGCTTGTCAGGCCGACGATGCCAGACTGGCGGATCCTGATCCGCTGGCGAGCCGTAAATCAGTCTGAAGCACATTATCGAGATAACTATCGGGGGCAATTTGGCCCCCGATAGTTATTATTTTTCGACGTTCTTCTCTACCAAAAAAGGGTCTATCCCTTGCCGTTGCAGACGATAGAAACGGATAATATTAAAGCCGTTAAGCAACAAGAAACTGCCTTCAATCAATGAACCGCCAATAGATCCTAACCAAACATTGTGGATAACCCAGCACACAGTGGATACCCACATCACACAGCGAGTTGTCAGGCCAGTGGTGCGAAATATCGCCCAAGTGCTGATAACGGTACCGAAAATCGGCAATATCTCGACTGTATGTTGCATACGCCAAAGTCCAAAAGCCAATGTCAGACTGATAAATACCAGCATGGCAATACTGCTACGGGTTTTAGCCGCGACCAAATTTCGCAGTGCATTCAGCATAGCGCTGCTGCCGGCAGCACTGGCCCCCATCAGGAAGAAATGGCAACCAATAATGGCACTATAGGCGGAAAGTTGCAGTCTAAAACGCCGTTCATCACGGTTGAAGAACATGGTGATACCGACAAAAAATGCCAGCACGCCAACGGCTTGAGCAAACCAATAGAAAGTCATGGGGGGATAATCCTGGTGTACGGTGACCGTACCAATTAATAAGCAAACGGCATTTTATTAAAAATAATAAAACACCGTTTCATATTAATCAAAAGACACACTATTTACAAGGTGACACCGCTTTTAAAGATTGCCAGTTCGCGGAAGTCATTGACTTCATTGCGTGCTGGTTGACCATTGGCAATGGCGACGATCAAATCAATAAACTCTGTCAGCAAGGTATCCATTGGCGTGCCGTGAATCAGTTTACCGGCATCGAAATCAATCCAATGGGGCTTTTTGGCGGCCAGCTCACTGTTAGTTGCCAGCTTAACTGTCGGCACAAAACCGCCATAAGGTGTGCCACGGCCGGTACTGAATAGCACCATATGGCAACCTGCGCCCGCTAATGCACTGGTGGCGACGGCATCATTACCCGGCGCACTGAGTAAATTCAGCCCTGGGCGCTGTAGGCGTTCACCATATTTCAGTACATCGACCACTTTGCTCTGGCCGGCTTTTTGGGTGCAACCCAGTGATTTCTCTTCCAACGTGGTGATGCCGCCCGCTTTATTGCCCGGTGATGGGTTTTCATAAATCGGTTGGTTATGCGCGATAAAGTACTGTTTGAAATCATTGACCATGCTAACAGTCTTTTCAAATGTCGCTTCATCACGGCATCGGCTCATCAAAATCCGCTCTGCCCCAAACATTTCCGGCACTTCTGTCAGGACGGATGTCCCGCCATTGGCAATCACATAGTCAGAAAAACGGCCCAGTAATGGGTTAGCGGTAATTCCTGATAAGCCGTCAGAACCTCCGCATTCCAGACCAAACTTCAGCTCACTCAACTTACCCGGCACCCGTTGGTCATTGCGCATGGCCTGATACAAAGCATGTAAATGCTCCAGACCGGCTTCAACTTCATCATCCTGCTGCTGGCAAACCATAAAGCGCACGCGTTCTTCATCCACCTTGCCCAGCGTGGACTGGAAAACGTCTACCTGATTGTTTTCGCAGCCCAAACCAATCACCAGCACTGCGCCAGCATTGGGGTGGCGCACCATATTTTGCAGCATGGTTCGGGTGTTTTCGTGATCCTGACCCAGCTGTGAACAGCCAAACGGGTGGCTGAACAGATAGACGCCATCAATACCTTCCGCGTCTTGTGTTTCTTTCAAGAAGCGTTGCTGGATCTGGCGGGCGATCCCATTCACGCAACCCACGGTTGGGATGATCCACAGTTCATTGCGAATCCCCACGTTGCCATTGGCACGGCGATAGATTTGCACCTCGCGATCCGCCATTTGTGGTGGCAACTCACTGAATTCTGGCTGATATTGATACTCATCCAGATCACTGAGGTTAGTTTTGGCATTTTGCGAATGAATATGTTCGCCCGGCTGGATCTGCATTAATGCATGGCCGATCGGCAAACCATACTTAACGATCATTTGTCCCGGCTCAATAGCTGTCAGGGCAAATTTATGCCCACGAGCCACTGGCTGAGCCAACTTAACACTGAATTCTCCGATTTCGAGAACCTCATCAGCGGCTAAATCTTGCAGTGCGACGGCGACATTATCTAGCGGGTGAATTTTTATAATACTTTGCATAATTAGACCCTTAGATGTAAGCCGCGACTGCAACTCTCATGCCACTGTTAATGATGGTTTGCAGTTGTTCTGTCACCTGATTTGCCAGTTGCGGTACGGCAGTCAGATCCTGCCCCCAGTGGGTAGCATCAGACAATACGCCGTTCACTAACTCAGCCAGCGCAATATCCCCGTTTTTCACCCCATTCCACAGGGTTGAATAACGTTCCAGCCAGTGAGCATCATCCTGTAGTGGATAAGTTTGACCATCACGCTCACCACGATAAAAGGCGATCAAAGCGGCCAGGGCAAAGGTCAGGCGCGGCGGCAATTTACCTTGCTGCTGCTGATAAGCCAGCAATTGAGGCAAAATACGGGTACGGAATTTTGTCATGCCATTCAAGGCAATAGATAATAATTGATGCTGAATGAACGGGTTGCGGAAGCGGCTCAGTACCGCCTGAGAGAATGACAACAACTCATCTTTCGGTAAATCCAATACTGGAACAATCTCTTCAGTAATGGTTTTTTCGACAAAACGGCTGATTTGCGCATCATCCATAGTTTGGCCGACAGTATCCAACCCAGACAGATACGCCACCGGTACCAGTGCAGTGTGCGCGCCGTTTAGAATCGCCACTTTGCGCTCTTTATAGGGTTTGATGTCATCAACGATAAGAACATTCAGATCTAATTTATCGAGACGAAGCTCTTGTGCTAATTCTTTTGGCCCTTGGATAACAAACAGATAGAAATATTCAGCCGTGTCCAGGAAGCTGTCCTGATAGCCCAATTCTGCTTGCAGTGCAGCCACTTCATCACGCGGATAACCGGTCACAATGCGGTCAACCAAGGTTGAGCAGAACGTGTTGTTTTCCGTTAACCACTGAGTAAATTCGGCAGGTAATTGCCAATGACTGGCATAGCGCAGCACCAACTCACGCAGAGCTTCACCATTATAATCAATCAGTTCACAAGGTAGCAGTATCCAACCTTTATCCGCCGCACCCGCAAAATGCTCAAAACGTTCGAATAGCAAGCGCGTCAATTTCGCCGGGAAAGAGCTTGGCGGCGCATCGCTGAATTGATCCGCTTCATTCCAGGCAATGCCCGCTTCAGTGGTGTTCGAAAACATAAAGCGGATATTAGGGTCACGGGCCAGCGCCAGATATTCATCAAACTGACGATAAATATTGATTTCGCGGTTAACCGAGCGGATCAGACGGGATTCACGCACCGCTTCGCCTTGCTCGTTCAGACCACGGATCACCGCAGTATACAAGCCATCCTGCGTACTGAGTGAAGGAGGGAAATCGCTATCGATCGGGCGAATCACCACGATCCCGGCATTCAGATCGGTATGTTCATTCAGTAAATCAATCTGCCAGTCAACAAAGGCTCGCAGGAAGTTACCTTCACCGAATTGAATGATTTTGTCCGGGTGGCTACGGCCAGGAAAGTCACGACGGTTCAAAGCTTGCATCAGGGTTCACCTCATAGTGCATACAGCCGGGCGTTAAATAAACAACAAGTTATCCCCGTCATACTTCAAGCCGCATGTGCGTTGGCTACGTTCAATCACCCGAATCACTTACAACACCGTAAGCTCATCGGGATGATGAGTCTCATCAGAGGCTCACCCTACGGGCCAGCGCAAGCGCTGTTCAAAATGGTTTACAACCAATTTGTCTCTCGCTTGCCGCCTTCCTGCAACTCAAATTATTTTGGATAAAATGTTATGCGGGGCTGGCATTCAGCCCCGTGATTGTTGTCAGATATTCATCACTGAAAAAATTCGGTGATTACAGCTCAATAGCGAAATATTGTTTGGCGTTATCAAAGCAGATGTTTTTCACCATGGAACCCAGCAGCTCCATATCTGCCGGAGCTTCACCATCTTCAACCCAGCGCCCAATCATTTGGCACAGAATGCGGCGGAAGTATTCATGGCGGGTATAGGACAGGAAGCTGCGGCTGTCAGTTAGCATCCCAACAAAGCGGCTCAACAAACCAAGCTGGGCCAATTGGGTCATCTGGCGTTGCATGCCATCTTTTTGGTCGTTGAACCACCAGCCCGAACCAAACTGCATTTTCCCCGCGGTACCTTCGCCCTGGAAGTTGCCTACCATGGTGCCGATCACTTCGTTATCCCGTGGGTTTAAGCAGTAAAGGATGGTTTTTGGCAGTGCATTACGCAGGCCTTGCGCATCCAATAAGCGCGATAAAGGCTGTGCTAAGGGTTGGTCATTGATGGAGTCAAAGCCGATATCCGGCCCGACCAGATTGAACATGCGGCTGTTGTTATTGCGCAATGCGCCGATGTGATACTGCTGAACCCATTCACGGCGGTGATACTCGCCAGACAGGAATAATAAGACAGCGGTTTTAAACTGAGCGATTTCTTCGGTGCTTGGCTGATTACCGGCCAAACGACGGGCGAGAATGCCGTCTAAAGTCGCTTCATCAGCTTCACCGTAAACCACCACATCCAACGCGTGGTCAGAAACTTTACAACCGTGGGCGGCAAAGTGATCCATACGCTTGTTCAGCGCGGAACACAAATCGGCAAAGCGGCTGATAGAAGTGTCAGCGGCAGCTTCCAGGCGCTGCATATAATCGTTGAAACCCGCGGCTTCAATATTGAAAGCTTTGTCTGGACGCCAGCTTGGTAACACTTTGATATTGAAGCTGCCGTCAGCCGCAATAGCTTTATGGTGGCGCAAGTCATCAATCGGGTCATCAGTAGTACCGACCATTTTGACATTCATCTGCTGCATAATACCGCGCGCGGAGAAGCTGTCCTGAGCCAGTAATTCGTTACCGCGCTGCCAGATTTCATCTGATGTGGCAGGGGACAATAACTTACCTGTAATACCAAATGGACGGCGTAATTCAAGATGTGTCCAGTGATACAGAGGGTTGCCAATGGTATGAGGAACCGTTGCAGCCCAAGCATCAAACTTCTCGCGGTCGCTGGCATCACCGGTACAAAAACGCTCCGCGACACCATTAGTGCGCATAGCTCGCCATTTGTAATGGTCACCTTTCAACCAGATGTCATACATATTCTTAAAGCGGGTGTTTTCTGCGATCTGCTCAGGGGGCAAATGACAGTGATAATCATATATCGGCTGATCTTTTGCATAGTCATGATACAGACGACGGGCAAATTCAGTGTCGAGCAAAAAGTCTTCGGTCAAAAACTGCGCCATATTAGGTTCCTCACTTGAAACATCTTAGAGTTCTGCTTTCTGTTATCGCGAAGTTATCACACCAATTTCATCTATCGTCCAGCATTTTTTTATAGATAAAGATCGCAAAAACCTAACAAAAAGAACAAATACTCAACATTTATAGTCTATTTAGTCCCTTTCGGCACTAAGTCTGCTGGGTTCTATTATTCCCTAATTGAAAAGTGGTTTTTGTGATATCACTCAACTTTTAAATCTGTATGACAAGTTATTGTTGCGTCGCCATCAGTCATCTCATTAGCCATGTTCACGTAAATGCATTGATTTGACTCAAATGGGTATACAGCCAATGGGGTATACAAAAAATGAGTGTCGTACCAGCACTGCGGCCTCGAATAGGAAGGGAAACCTAAAGTAGTTGAAGCGACCGCCAGCACGCCAGCCTCAACTCATGAATAAGAAAGACCAGGTACCACCGCATGCACTGTGATGTCGGATTGGGCCACATTGCGCCATGAAACGTCACGACAGGCGGCGTTTCATGGCAGTAATCTAATACTGGGAGAAAGTTACAAATGATGCGTAAAATTAAAGGGTTACGCTGGTACATGATCGCTTTGGTTACCGTTGGCACTATATTAGGTTACCTGACGCGTAACGCTATTGCCGTTGCCGCACCAACGTTGCAAGAGCAGTTACATATCACGACACAGCAATATTCTTATATTATCGCCGCTTATTCAGCCGCTTACACCCTGATGCAACCGGTCGCCGGTTATATTCTGGATGTGATGGGGACGAAAGTCGGTTATGCCATGTTTGCCGTGATGTGGGCCATATTCTGTATGAGTACCGCCTTAGCCAGCAGTTGGGGCGGTTTAGCTATCGCTCGTGGTGCTGTGGGTGCAGCAGAAGCAGCCATGATCCCTGCAGGTTTGAAAGCAACCAGTGAGTGGTTCCCAGCAAAAGAACGTTCCATTGCCGTGGGTTACTTCAACGTAGGTTCTTCTATCGGCGGCATGATTGCACCACCATTAGTGGTGTGGGCTATCGTGATGCACAGCTGGCAGATGGCATTTATCATTACCGGTGTGCTTAGCTTGATTTGGGCCATTGCTTGGTTAATCCTGTACAAACACCCGAAAGATCAGAAAAAACTGTCTGATGAAGAGCGTGAGTACATCCTGAGTGGTCAGGAAGCGCAGCACTCTACGGCTAACTCCAAAAAGATGTCTGCAATGCAGATTATCCGTAACCGCCAGTTCTGGGGTATTGCAATCCCACGTTTCCTGGCAGAACCGGCTTGGGGGACATTCAACGCGTGGATCCCACTGTTCATGTTCAAAGCTTATGGCTTTAACTTGAAAGAAATCGCCATGTTTGCCTGGATGCCAATGTTGTTTGCCGACTTAGGCTGCATTCTGGGGGGTTACCTGCCACCATTGTTCCAAAAATACTTCAAAGTTAACCTGATTGTATCCCGTAAGTTAGTGGTCACCATGGGCGGCTTGTTGATGATTGGGCCGGGGACTATTGGCCTGTTCACCAGCCCTTACGCGGCTATCGCCCTGCTGTGTGTCGGTGGGTTTGCTCACCAATCACTGTCTGGTGCGCTGATTACCTTATCGTCTGACGTCTTTGGCCGTAACGAAGTGGCCACCGCCAACGGCTTGACGGGAATGGCGGCTTGGACGGCCAGTACTATGTTCGCCCTGGTAGTGGGTGCTTTGGCAGATACCATGGGCTTCAGCCCACTGTTTGCCGCACTCGCCGTATTTGACGTGTTAGCCGTCGTGGTTATCTGGACGGTACTGCAAAACCGCCCGGCAGCCGAACCCGCTATCGATCCGGTACAACAAACGCCAGCCGGACAGAATTAATCCAAGACTTTACGCGAGAGACACCATCAGCCCGGTGATATTTGCCGGGCTTTTTATCCCCGAGCCGCCCTCCTTTACTGCACATTTTCCATCATAACTGTGATAGCAATAACTAGAACCCAATAGGGATAAGTGGTATAACAAGTCCAATTGTATCTCCTACGGGATATCATGCCTTCCAGACAAAATGAGCCGCAAAATTTGCTGCCTCAATTGATCCTTGATCCCAAGAGCCTTAATCATGGAATTCACAGAAACCAGACGGTTGTACCAGCAGTTAGCCGCAGAGTTAAAGCAGCGCATCGAAGCCGGTGTTTATCAGGTGGGCGATAAATTGCCCGCAGAACGCTACATTTCCGAAGAAATGAATGTCAGCCGAACTGTGGTCCGTGAAGCGATTATCATGTTGGAAGTGGAGGGCTATGTAGAAGTGCGCAAAGGCTCCGGCATCCATGTGATGTCGAATCAGCAAAAGCACTTAGTCATGCCAAACCACGGTATTGAATTCGCCACCGCCGGCCCTTTTGAGCTGTTACAGGCGCGTCAATTGATCGAAAGTAACATTGCTGAATTTGCGGCCACACAAGTGACTCGTCAAGATATCGTGCAATTAATCGAGATCCAAAAACATGCGCGGCAAGAAGATCGTTTTCGTGACTCGCAGTGGGATTTGAAATTCCATGTGCAAGTGGCGCTGGCGACGCAAAACACCGCTATGGCCACGATTGTCGAAAAAATGTGGAGCCAGCGGGTACATAACCCTTACTGGATCAAACTGCACGAGCATATTGATGATAAGTCGATCGAGAGTTGGTGCGAAGATCATGACCGGATCCTTGAGGCTCTGATGCGTAAAGATCCTTACGCCAGTAAGCTCGCCATGTGGCAACATCTGGAAAATACCAAACAAATGCTGTTCCGGGCCACGACTGATGATTTCGAGTTTAATGTAGACCGCTACTTATTCACCGAAAACCCGGTAGTTCATCTCGATATCCCCAAAGAGCTTGGTTTGAGTGTTACAGATAAGCCGCAAGCAAGCGAATCATTGAAATAAGTCATTAGAGACAAATTCGCCAAAAGTCGATGTGACCAAGGCTTATGGCGGCAATGCCCAAGGATGGGCCAGCTAACCGATATCGGTGATTTCCAGCACGAAGAGGCACTCTTCATGCGATGTTGTAGTCAGTAAATGTCGAGTTCTGTCAGCAAATGTCAGTGTTAAGCCTGTTTTTTAACTATTGCTTAAAAAACACTCAATTAGCATCTATATTTCCCTGTTTCATATCCCGCTATTTTGCTAAAGTGGCAGCACTTTTTTATTCGGATGCTTTGGGAGCGAAACGCAAATATATGCGCTGGTTGTTTGCTCTGTTTATTGCAGTAGCGGGCTGGGTCGGTTCGGCTTCCGGCAGCTTGCTATCGTCCACGCATCCCTCATCAAGTATAGTGCTACCTGCGCTTGACCGTCCCTGCGTCAGCGGCACCTCCTCATCCGTCAATGTCTTTTCGTCATATCTGCACCTGCAAAAGAAAGCCTTTTATTCTCAATTGCGCTTGATGGGTATGCCCGCTAAAAAAACCGCCATAAAAAATCGGTTGGGTGCGGCTAAACTTACCAGCTCAGTTAATCTTTCATTCGCCAATCACACTTGGCATAGCGCACATCTGGCTATGTCCCGCAGCAGCCGAGCGGATGAAATCTATAAACAGCCACGGCAATCACTGCCCCTGTTGAACTATTCCAATTGGATATTCTATGCTTCGACACAGCAAAATCGTGTGGGTGGCTGGAAAGAGAGTAATACTCAATATAGCGGGATGCTTACCTACCACATTATGGCGTGATGCTTTCTCGGTTGTCGTAATACGTGAGCATCGCAACAAGAAGTCAATTTACCTTTAGATATCAGCGAATTGGTTTGCTTTGGTTCCTTTATCAAAACCATCGCTAAAACACGAAAAACCATCAGATATTTTTTGATCGTGTTTATATCCATAACGATGCATACAACAAACAATGACGTTTTAGGAATACCCGATGGATATCATTAAAGAACTCTTACATGCTTTATGGGCGCAAGACTACGAGACACTGGCGAATCCATCTTTAGTCTGGGCCATTTACATCTTGTTATTTGTGATACTTTTTCTGGAAAATGGTCTGCTTCCGGCGGCTTTTTTACCGGGCGATAGTCTGTTGATTCTGGTTGGTGTCTTGATTGCAAAAGGGGCCATGAGCTTCCCGGTGACCATTGTAGTATTAACCACCGCAGCCAGCTTGGGTTGCTGGGTCAGCTATATTCAGGGGCGATGGCTGGGGAATACCAAAGTGGTGCAAGGGTGGCTATCCCATCTACCTGCCCATTATCACCAGCGCGCACATAACCTGTTCCACCGCCATGGGTTATCCGCCCTATTGGTCGGCCGTTTCCTGGCATTCGTGCGCACCTTATTGCCAACAATTGCGGGCCTTTCCGGCCTGAGCAATACCCGCTTTCAATTCTTTAACTGGATGAGTGGGTTGCTGTGGGTTTTGATCTTAACCACTATGGGCTTTGCCTTTGGCAAAACACCGGTATTCCTGAAATACGAAGATGAAGTGATGTTTTTCCTGATGTTGCTGCCTCTGGCACTCTTAGTGATTGGCTTATTTGGTTCTTTATATGTGCTTTGGCGCAAAAAAAGTGCCCCTCCGGCTAATAACAGCAATGATAAAGGTAAGCCAGAGTGATTACCCTCAGGGGCCGTTTTAGCCGCCCAGTTTGGCTCTATCTTATCCTGCCGGTGACCGCCTTATTGCTAGCAGCACTGTTGTTTACGCCAATGATTCTGCGCACAGAAAGTGCGTTAAAAATTCGGCCTAATCAGCAGGGCCTGTCGTTACCCGATGGATTTTATCTGTATCAACACCTAGATCAGCGGGGGATTCGCATCAAAAGCATCACTCCGGAGAATGACAGCCTGGTGGTGAGCCTTGAGTCTCCGGAACAGCAAAAAGAAGCGATCGAAGCTTTGCAGGATATCCTACCAAGCGGTTATGTCATTGTGACGAGTGAATCAAAGAAACGTCAGCGTTTATTACCCGCCTTCAGAAATAACCTACAAAATGTAGGGTAATCTACATGACGGGGAGCATCTCCCCGTCATCAGCTCTCCGTTATTCCCTATTTATTCTGCTGATACATGATTAATCTATAAAAATTCAGTAGTAAACTTGGGTATCACATAATTCAGCGCTATGCTTAGTCATTCATGGCAACCTATTTTATCACCGATTCTTGCTGTAAAAGGAAGCAATACCATGTTGTTACATACTGTGCTGTTACGCCCCGTTTTTTCACTACGGGCCTTTCTCCTGTTGGTCTTACCGATGGTTGCATTTTACAGTGTCGCCCAAACGAATGAATGCGACACCAAAGCTAAGGAGATCCAACAGCAGATTGATTATGCCAAACAGCATGGCAATACTCGCCGCGCCGCCGGTCTGGAAACAGCGCTGAAAGAAGTGAAAAATAATTGTACTGTTGAGAGTCTGAAAGCTGAGCGGCAGAAAAAAATCAAAGAAAAGCAACACAAAGTCGCAGAACGCAAGCAAGAACTCAAAGAAGCTCAGCAAAAGGGTGATGCTGGAAAAATCGCCAATAAACAGAAGAAGTTAACGGAGGCGCAAGCTGAGTTAAAGCAAGCTCAGGCACAGAAATAGCGACTCCGGGTTTAAATACAAACACAGTGAACTATTAGGATTATTAACCTATCAACTTTCCGATAAATTCACTAAATTAGATATTCACCTCAGTTATGTTAAGGAGCTATTACATGCCACAAGATAAAACCTCTGAACATTTGCGCGCTGAACTTAAGTCACTTGCGGATACTTTGGAAGAAGTGCTGCAATCTTCGACCGATAAGCCGAAAGCTGAGTTAGATAAGCTGCGGGCCAAAGCGGAGAGCGCGTTGAAGGATACACGTGAACGTCTGAGTGAAACTGGCGATAAAATTGCTGCCCAAACCAAAGAGATTGCTGATAAAGCTGATAACTATGTCCATGACAACCCTTGGGCTGGTGTGGGTATCGGTGCTGCTGTCGGCGTGGTGTTAGGCGTGTTGTTGTCTCGCCGCTGATTATGGCTGAACTTCCTCAAACTCAGGGCCCCGGTAAAGGGGTCCTCGATACTGTCCACCGTATCGCCACCATTGTGGTGGGTATGGTTGAAACCCGTGTCCGGCTGGCGGCCATTGAGCTGGAAGAAGAAAAGGCAACACTGATTCAGTTGCTGATAATGGCGGGGATTACCCTGCTGTTGACTGCTTTCGGTTTGATGAGCTTGCTTGTGTTAGTCATATGGGCGATTGATCCTGCCTATCGTTTAGTCGCACTGGGGTCGACAACCGCCGTGCTATTAGCGTTGGCAATCATCGGAGTTATCTGGACACTCACCAAAGCGCGTCACTCCACGCTGCTGGGTTCAACCCGCAAGCAACTGGAAACAGACCGCGAATTATTGGAGAAAGAGCGTTGAGCCGCCGTCAATTGGCACAGGAAAAGGCCGCATTGTTACGGGAGATCCAGCAGCAACGTCTGGATCTCGCTAACAGCGCAGCGCATTGGATTGAAGTCACAGCACCTTATGACCGAGGCTGGGTAAAAATCGTCAGTATGCGAAAATATCTGATGGTGGGTTCAAGCCTGGTCGCACTCTACGGTATCCGCCACCCCAGCAAATTAATCCGCTGGTCGCGCAGAGCTGTCAGTGCATGGGGTACTATCCAACTGTTTCGCAATACTTTTTTATTACGTTAACCCCCAATTTCACTGCACTGCCACGTCACCATTATCTTATGTTTGATCAACTCAGAATATAAAAGCCCACCTTTCCATAGGCGGGCTTTTATATTCTGTCACTTCAGTTTTTTTGATGAAAAACGACAGTTTTACTTGCTAACAACTTATCAACTTCTCGATTAACATTCTCTCATCAAGTCAGGGCGTTTGCAGAAACATATTGGCAAACAATCACATATAAACTTTTTGATGAAAAATTAACGCCAGCAAATGCCAGGCATTAATACAAAACACTTTTTGGAGAAGTCGTTGATGAACAAATTACAAGATACTGGCCTGTTGGTAGCACGCATTCTAATGCCAATTCTGTTTATTGTTGCCGGTTACGGCAAAATGGGTGATGCCTATGCCGGTACTCAGCAATATATGCAAGCAATGGGCGTCCCTGGCTTCTTCCTGCCACTGACTATTTTGTTGGAATTTGGCGGCGGCCTGGCCATTCTGTTTGGTTTCCTGACCCGTACCACTGCGCTGTTCACCGCCGGTTTCACTATTTTGACTGCATTAATCTTCCACACTAACTTTGCGGAAGGCGTTAACCAACTGATGTTTATGAAAAACCTGACCATCGCTGGCGGTTACATTGTCTTAGCCGTTGCTGGCCCAGGTGGTTTCAGTATTGACCGCCTGCTGGGTAAGAAGTGGTAAGCACAGTAGCCAAAATGAATATGCTATTTTAATTAACGACGCCCTATCATTTGATAGGGCGCGTTTTTATGGAGAAGTATAAAGATGGGGCAACTTGTTGACGGTGTATGGCAAGACGTTTGGTATGACACCAAACCTAGCGGGGGCCATTTCAAACGCAGTAACTCGCAATTCCGCAATTGGGTGACGACTGATGGTCAAGCTGGGCCACAAGGTAAGGCGGGCTTTAAAGCCGAAGCACATCGTTACCATTTGTATATTTCTCTGGCCTGTCCATGGGCGCACCGCACCTTACTAATGCGCAGCTTGAAAGGTTTGGAATCGCTAATTTCAGTTTCTGTGGTACATCCGCTGATGCTGGAGAATGGCTGGACATTCGGTCATGACTTCCCCGCCACCACCGGTGATGAGCTTTACCATCTCGATTATCTTTATCAACTCTATCTCCGTGCCGACCCCCATTATAGCGGGCGCGTGACCGTCCCGGTGTTATGGGATAAACAGCAACAAACTGTTGTTAGCAATGAGTCAGCCGATATCATTCGTATGTTCAATAATGCTTTTGATGCGGCTGGCGCTAAAGCAGGCGATTATTACCCTCCCGCATTACGCGGCAAGATTGACGATATCAATGAGTGGATTTACGATCAGGTCAATAATGGTGTGTATAAAGCGGGCTTTGCCACCACGCAAGAAGCTTATGACGAAGCCGTCACCCCCTTGTTTGATGCATTGAATAAGCTAGAACACATTCTGGGGAAACACCGCTATTTGACCGGTGACCAACTGACCGAAGCGGACTTACGCTTATGGACCACACTGGTACGTTTTGATCCAGTGTATGTCACGCATTTTAAGTGTGATAAGCGCCGTATTAGCGATTATCTCAACTTATACGGCTTTTTACGCGATATTTATCAGATGCCGGGTATTGCCGAGACAGTCGATTTTGACCATATTCGCCATCACTATTACCGCAGCCACGGCACCATTAATCCTTACGGGATTATCTCCATCGGCCCACAGCAAGACCTGCTGGAGCCCCATGGACGAGATACGCGCTTTAATTAGTTAACGCGCAGTCTCCGCTCCCTTTTCGAAGGCGTTGCGAGCGAAAGTAGTTTGGGTACGGCCTGCGCACAGCCACCGGAGCGTACACATAGTACGTGAGGATGGCGAGTACGTGAGGATGGCGAGCACAGCCCAAGCCCAAAATACGCACGCGCAGTAGCCGTTTATTTATTAGAAAAGAGCTTTGGGATCTCGCGCAGACACCACGACTTGGCCTCGCCCATGCTGTCACGCCGCCATGCCATAATGATATCCGCCTCACGGCTGTATTCCGGCCCGACAACCCTGAGTCGCCCTGCTTCGATATCTTTTTCCACCATGTCATAAGGCATGGTCGCCACGCCTAAACCGGCGAGTAATGCCCGCCGTTTATCTTCAATGGTGCTGACCGTCAGCCGCTGCTGTTTATCCAACAACTGTACAGTGATAACTGGCCGCTCACGGGCGGTATCTGCCACGGCAACAGCACGGTATTTTACCCGGGTTAGCTCAGAGAGCGGCTCTGGCTCCAAGTGAATAGGATGATCTGGGCTGGCGACATAAACACTGGTCACTTTGTACAGTTTGCGGCTGTTAATCTCCGACGATGCACGAAAATGCATATCCGGCGCGATAACAATATCAGCCCGCCCCTGCTCCAGCCGTTCCCATGCGCCCGCTAATACCTCGGTAAAGATAGAGACCTGAGTGTTAGCTTTGAGCGCCAGTTTGTCGATTAGCGGAAACAGTTTCCAGGCTGGAGACAATGCCTCGCTGACAATGGTGATATGGGTTTCCCAGCCGCGTGCCAATGCTTCTGCATCGGTAGTCAGTTTGTCTGCCGCTTCCAGCAGCACTCGCCCACGCTCCAGTAGCATGCGCCCAACATTGGTAAACTTGGTGCGATGCCCTGAGCGATCGAACAGCACCACATCAAGCTCTTCTTCAAGCTTCTGCATGGTGTAGCTCAGCGCAGAGGGTACTCGCCCCAATTCATCGGCTGCTGCCGCAAAACTACCACGGCGATCAATGGCATCCATCACTCTCAATGCTTCTAACGTTAGCGCCCGATCTTTGGCCATCATTTTCTCAATCAGGAAATTTGAATATAGTGACCAGATTAACTGGCTAACAATCTGCCGTCCAGACGCTTACCATTTGTTTACAGATTAATATACCCGTCGCCCTTCAAGATGCGGCTATAGGAGCAATCATGATCACATGCAGAACAGCAAAACAGTGCGGGCAAGCTGACTTTGGTTGGCTTCAAGCTCGTTATACCTTTTCATTCGGCCATTACTTTGATCCGAAATTATTAGGTTATGCCTCGCTACGAGTGTTGAATCAGGAAGTGTTAGCGCCCGGCGCATCATTCCAGCCGCGAACCTATCCACGGGTTGATATTCTGAATCTGATTTTACAAGGTGAAGCCGAATATCGGGATAGTTTGGGTAACCATGTGCGCGGTAAAACCGGCGATGTTCTGTTATTGTCTACCCAGCCCGGTGTCAGTTACAGCGAGCATAATCTTAGTACAGACAAACCATTAACCCGCATTCAGTTATGGCTCAATGCTTGTCCAGAACAAGACTGCCATCTCGCTCAGCGCATGTCTTTATGCTCTCAGCCATTGCGGTTATTGGCCTCTCCCGATGGGGAACAAGGTAGCCTGAAGCTGCGCCAGCAAGTGTGGATTCATCATTTAAATTTAGCCGCCGGTGAACAATATACAATTGATTTGCACGGCCCGAGGGCTTATCTGCAATCTATTCACGGGACGGTAGAAGTGGAAGGGCCGCAAGTGAGTGAAGCTCAGCGTTTGACCTGTGGTGACGGGGCTTTTGTGCAAGAAGAACAGCATTTAGTGATTACAGCAGAGACCCCGCTGCGGGCATTGCTGATTGATTTACCTGATTGACCAGGTATTCGCCCGGTCAATTTTAAATTGCCACATTGATTGTGGCATTGGCGCGCTATCTATATAGCATATGAATTTCTTACGGTTTCAATGACGCCATATCAATCACAAAGCGGTATTTCACATCACTTTTCAGCATACGGTCGTAAGCGTGGTTAATATCTTGAATATTAATCATTTCTATATCTGAAGCAATGCCGTGCTCAGCACAGAAATCCAACATTTCCTGTGTTTCGGCGATACCGCCAATGCAAGAACCCGCGACCGAACGCCGCCCCAAAATCATCGGTAAAGTGCTCACCATCGGGCTGATATCCCCGAGGAAACCGACAAACACCAGCGTGCCATTGACATTCAACGTCGGCATATAGGGGTTGATATCATGCACATAAGGCACAGTATCAATAATCAAATCAAACTGCCCTTTGGCGGCAGCCATTTGAGCATCATCGGTAGATAAAACAATATGATGCGCACCTAAGCGGCGGGCATCCGCCTCTTTATTGGGGGAGCGGGTAAAGAGTGTCACTTCAGCACCGAGCGCATTAGCCAATTTCAAGGCCATATGCCCCAACCCACCCAGCCCCACTACCGCCACTTTGCTACCCTTTCCGACCTTCCAATGGCGCAGCGGTGACCAAGTGGTGATACCCGCACACAACAGGGGAGCTGCCGCTTTCAAATCTAAGCCGGTAGGCATTTTAAGCACAAAATCTTGTGATGCAACAATGGCTTGTGAATATCCGCCATAAGTTGGCTGATGGTCATGGCGGTCAATACCATTATAGGTTTGCACATTTCCTTCTTCGCAATATTGTTCTAATCCTTGCTGACACGGATTGCAGTGTCGACAGGAATCCACCATACAGCCAATACCGGCAAAATCGCCCACTTTAAACTTCGTGACATCCTTACCCACCGCCGTAACGCGCCCCACCACCTCATGACCGGGAACAATAGGATAGGAGCTGAATCCCCAGTCATTACGCGCCTGATGCAGGTCTGAATGACAAACACCGCAATAGAGCACCTCCATCACCACATCATCTGGCCGAGGATCGCGACGGGTAAACTCAAAGGGGGCTAGAGGAACTTTTGCTGATGTAGCAGCATAACCGAGCACTTTCATTGTCATGGTGTATCTCCGGAATCATAAACACTGCGATTTGTAACTCGATAAACCTTAAAGAAGACCAAGGTAAACTGTATAACTGTAGACGCTGCATTTACATGTAGTAAATAAGTCATGTCTATCTCAGCTTGTAACTCATTATTATTTGCTACACATAAAACACAATTTCAGTTTTTATTTGCCTGATTCATCATTATCCCTTACCTTTTTGAGCTTATTGCCAAATTGATATTGGCAAATGGATGAATAAGGGATGATATGGCAACAGGATACTGGATAGTCAAAGGTGACAAGACCAGCTGTGGCGGGATAGTGCATGAGGGGATGCCGGAGAGAACATTTGCTAATCATCCGGTCGCAGTGAATGGCAGTAAAGTCTCGTGCGGCAAACACCCCGGCAGTTACAGCGTGGGGGGAGGACATCCGGGCGAGATAGTGTATGGGCATTACGTTGCCAGCACGCTGTATAGCCGCTCAACCTGCCCATGCAAGGCGTTTTTTATTCCGTCACAAACGTGGGCATCTCATGGCCCTTATCAGGGAGGACAACCGCAAGCCACCTCTTCTCGCGCAGCGGTAGATTCGCCGGTGGCCGAGCCCCAGCAGTTCGCCCAGTCAGCCAAAAAATCAAATCTTCCCCCCTACCTCACGGGTGAAAAACCATCTTCTGAATTTGTACCGGATTATTCAGTCTTGCGGAATACCCATACTCTACCGGATGATGCCTTACGTGCTATGTTGGCGCGAACCAATCAAGATGTGATGCTACTGACTCTCTCGGAGAGTTTGGAAGTGCTCCAATCATGGGGTTGGAAAAACACCAAAACAGCTTGGGTGGAAACCACTCAATCCGATGTCGGGCAAGTGATGGTTAATTACGGTGTCAATGGAAAGGATGTTGTCACCACCTCGATGATTATTGCTCGATTAGGTGACTTCGGTATTAAAGCTACCGTCTACGTTAATCATAAAGGTACTGAGTTAATAAAACTGACGGGTTATGCTGGTGTCAGGAAAGTATTAACCGCGCCGGTATTTGCATTAAAGAATCCCAAAGTGGTTGATTTAGGTATCGGTAAATATGGGCTAAAAAACTCTATTGTCAGTGGTGCGCGGGTTACATTTTATGTAGCAGCCGCTTACCGAACGCTTGATTTTATATTGAACGATGCAACGTCACTGGCTGAGTTTATCGGTTCCTTGGCAACCGATGTGGTGAAAATAGGTATTTCTTCTGCTATTGGTTGGGGAGTTGGGGGGGCTGCTGTTGCGTATATTCCTTTCATTTCAGCCCCATTAGTGGTTGTTGTTGGTTTTGGTTTGTTAGCTGCGTGGGGATTAAATAAACTTGATAGTAAATTTGGAGTCACGGATAAAGTTGTTGCGTACATTGAGGCTGCGCAGCAAGAGTTTGTAGAGAAAGCGCGAGAGATAGAGCAAGGACTCTGGGATTTGGGAGCTATGTATGCTGATCAGATGCTCGATAAAGGTAAGGAAGTTATTGAATCTGAAATAAAGAGATATTTCAGAGATACTATCAATAATGTAATCCCGAGGGTGTATTGATGTTGATAATAAGGCTTAAGGCCATTGCCGCCTTTTTTCTTTTTTTTATAATTGGATTGGGAGTGTTTTACTTTTCAATTCAAGAACTGATTGAGTACTTTAAGTTTCATGATGTGATAATATATTCTTGGATGGACTGTTTTGCCTTATTTTTCTCTTTTGTTGTTTTCCTTTTTTCTATATATCCCATTCATGTTGCTTTTTATGGTGTGCCTCTCCCACCGGATAAATCAAAGGGTACTTATAAAACAGTGCTTGTTTTTTTTGCTGTATCATTGGTAATACCTATTATTTTCTCTTTTATTTATGTAAGCAAAATAGAGTCTAAAGGATATATTCCGTGCCAAGGTACACCATCAGGATGGATGCCGGGAATGGCAACTAAATATGTAACGAGTGAAGATTTGTGCTTGAAAAAATCGGAGTGAAACACTTTTCTCTCGTGTATATATCACGACAACAAAAACCCCGCCGAAGCGGGGTCATGTGGAATGAGTGGAGTTGACCGGTAAGCCGGGTTCTGTCGTGGACAGTCATTCCTCTAGGCCAGCAATCACTCACTGGCTCAAGCAGCCTACCCGGGTTCAGTACGGGCCGTACCATGTGAACCCCTATTTGGCCTTGCTCCGGGTGGAGTTTACCTTGCCACGAACTGTTGCCAGCCGCGCGGTGCGCTCTTACCGCACCCTTTCACCCTTACCTGATCCCACTTGCGCGGGCCATCGGCGGTTTGCTCTCTGTTGCACTTGTCGTAGGCTTGCGCCTCCCAGGCGTTACCTGGCACCCTGCCCTATGGAGCCCGGACTTTCCTCCCCTTCACCTGTCTCCCCCGAAGGGGACGGCAGCGAAGCGGCGACTGTCTAGTCAACTCCGCGGCGGATTATAGTCACATTAGCCCTGAATGTCATCTTCCGACTGCAACAAAGATTCAAGTTGAAATAGTGTAAAGCTGAGCATTAATAAATTTACATAAATTTTCTTTTGAGTCAGTAACATAGAATGTGTTTGTCGGCTACGATTAAATACAGCCACTACCCGATTGAATATCGTCACTACCACGACAGTCAGCATAATTCACGATTTTATGCTGGCTGGGGAGTTCTACCATGAAACGTTCTGTCGGTTTTATCTTCCCGATAATTACTGTTGCACTATTAAGTGGTTGTGTCGTCGAACCGGCGCGATATGCAGAACCGCAGGTGTATGTCGAGCCGGGCGTAATGGTAGAACCCAATGTCGTTATACCGCCGAGAGTTGTCTATGTCGCGCCACATTATCCAAGGCCCGCACCAGGCTATGAATGGCGCTATCGTGAAGGGCATAACTGGGGGTGGTACCACCCACAATATGGCTGGCACCGCCGCGGCTGATTAAGCGCCCTGAGGCAAACTCTGGCCTCAGGGGATGACTTATTCTTCGTCGTCACCCTGCTCTTGAGCATCTTGCTCCAAAGCATGCTTATAAAGCGCATTCTTTTTCACACCATGGATTTCTGCGGCCAGGGCCGCCGCTTTTTTCAGCGGTAACTCTTTTTGTAACAACGCCAGAGTACGCAAGGCGGCAGCTGGCAGTGCATCATCAGCCTGTACTTTATGGCCTTCGACAATCAAGACCATTTCACCACGGCGGCGGGTTTCTTCTTCCTGAACCCAAGCCAGTAACTCGCCAACTGGCGCGCCGTGGATAGACTCCCAGGTTTTGGTGAGTTCTCTGGCCAGTACCACATAGCGTTGTGGGCCAAGTACAGTTACCATGTCCTGTAAACTTTCTAACAAGCGATGGGTTGATTCGTAGAAGATCAGGGTTCGAGGTTCCTCAATCAGCGCTTGCAGAGTATCCTTACGTCCTTTGGTTTTCGCAGGCAGGAAGCCTTCGTAGCAAAAACGATCTGAGGCAATACCGGCGGCCGAGAGAGCGGTAATCGCCGCACATGCGCCCGGCAATGGCACCACTCTGATGCCAGCTTCACGGCAACGGCGCACTAAATGGTAGCCCGGATCGTTAATAAGTGGTGTGCCTGCATCTGAAACCAGTGCAATACTCTGGCCTGCTTGCAGTTTCGCCAGTAAATGATCGGCTTTTTGTTGTTCGTTATGGTCATGAAGTGCAAATAGGCGGGCGTTGATCGCGAAATGTTGTAACAGCAACCCTGTATGACGTGTATCTTCTGCCGCAATCAAATCAACGCCTTTCAGTACCTCTAACGCCCGGTGGGTAATATCCCCTAGATTACCGATTGGGGTAGGTACCACATAAAGCGTAGATGCAGAAATCACTGCTCGATCGTGTTGATTCATTGTTTCATCCGAATTACCGATTTAATATTGAGCATCTTGAAAAAAACATCACTGGATACAGTATGCTTTCCTCAACATTCGTTCGTTCCAAAGCAGGGCTCGTCCCTGTTGTGCTGGCTGCTTTAATACTGGCAGCCTGTTCAGGCAGAGCACCACAGACGCCGCCCGTCAATATACAGGACGAAGCCAGCGCTAACTCTGACTATTATCTGCAACAGTTGCAACAGAGCAGTGATGATAACAAGGCTAACTGGCAATTACTTGCCATTCGTGCCCAGTTACGCGAAGGGAAAGTCCCTCAAGCGGCAGAACAACTTGGAACTTTGCCCGCTGACCTGAATGACACACAGCGCCAGGAACAGCAATTACTGACCGCAGAATTGCTGGTTGCTCAAAAAAATAATCCTGCGGCTGCTGATGTTTTAGGCAAGTTGGATGCCGGGAAGCTCTCAGCCAATCAACAAGTGCGCTTCTATCAAGCACAGATTGCCGCCAATCAAGGCAAAGCAACTTTGCCGTTGGTGCGTGCATTCATTGCTCAAGAACCTCTGCTCAGTGATAAAGCACATCAAGATAATATTGATGGTACCTGGCAAGCTCTGGCCCAGCTCACCCCTCAAGAATTGAATAACATGGTGATTAACGCGGACGAAAATGTTCTGCAAGGCTGGCTGGATTTGCTACATGTGTATCAGGATAACAAGCAAGATCCTGACCTGCTGAAAGCCGGTATTAAAGATTGGCAAAATCGTTATCCGCAAAATCCGGCGGCAAAAAATCTGCCAACAGCATTAACGCAAATCAGTAACTTCAGCCAGGCATCTACGGCGAAAATCGCCTTGTTGCTGCCATTAAGTGGCCCGGCACAAGTCTTTGCCGATGCTATCCAACAAGGTTTTACTGCCGCACAGAATGGCTTGCCAGTCAACGCCCCTGCTGCTGTAGAGCCCGATGCAGCAGCAAGCACGCCAACAGAGGCCGCGGCGACACCGGTTACAGATGTGGCTACACCAGCGCCAGCACCTGTTGCCACCAGCAATGCACAGGTCAAAGTCTACGATACCACTACTCAGCCGATTGCCGCTTTGCTCGCACAAGCCCAGCAAGATGGCGCGACATTGGTGGTTGGCCCGCTGCTGAAGCCCGAAGTTGAACAACTGAGCGCGACCCCCAGTACACTGAATATTCTGGCGCTGAATCAGCCGGAAGTCAGCACCAACAGCCCGAATATCTGTTATTTCGCCCTCTCTCCTGAAGATGAAGCCCGCGATGCCGCGCATCATTTATGGAGCCAGGAAAAGAGAATGCCGCTGTTGCTCACCCCGCGTGGTGCTTTGGGTGACCGCATCGCCAAGGCCTTTGCAGAAGAGTGGCAGAAGCAAGGTGGTCAGACGGTATTGCAACAAAACTTCGGTTCTACTACGGAGTTAAAACAAGCTATCAACAGTGGCGCGGGCATCCGCCTGACCGGTCAACCGGTTAGCGTTTCAAACGTACCGGCTGCTGCTCCGGCATCCGTCACTATTGCTGGCCTGACCATCCCTGCGCCGCCAGTCGATGCGCCGGTAGTTTCAACCTCTGCCGGTGGTAACATTGATGCGGTCTATATCATTGCGACACCTGCCGAGCTGACACTGATTAAGCCGATGATTGATATGGCGACCAGCACCCGCAGTAAACCGGCGCTGTTTGCCAGCTCACGCAGCTATCAAGCGGGTGCAGGCCCGGATTACCGCCTGGAGATGGAAGGCATTCAGTTTAGTGATATCCCACTGATGGCGGGCACGAACCCAGCTCTGATGCAACAAGCGGCAGCCAAATTTGCCAACGACTATTCGCTGGTGCGTTTGTACGCTATGGGCATTGATGCATGGACATTATCGAATCATTTTGCTGAAATGCGCCAAATTCCGGGTTTCCAGGTCAGCGGCACCACCGGTGATTTAACGGCATCAGCCGATTGTGTTATTACCCGCAAACTGCCTTGGCTGCAATACCGCCAGGGCATGGTCGTACCCGCGGCGTAAAGCGATTTAGGTGACAAATCTGTCTGGAACAGATTTGAACGCTGCTTGCAGCGGCCTCGCAGAGGCGATGCCCATGGACGGGCCGAGTAGTGAATGTAGCTAACACCCCTGCAACTTCAAGGACGAAGTGTATTCCCCAAGTCATTGGAGATTGCAGGTAGGCAGCAAATGAGCGAATCCCGATGAGCTTACTCAGGTAAGCGATTCGGGTGAATGAATGTAGCTAACACCCCTGCAACTTCAAGGATGAAAGGTATTCCCAAAGTCATTGGAGATTGCAGGTAGGCAGCAAATGAGTGAATCCCGATGAGCTTACTCAGGTAAGCGATTCGGGTGAATGAATGTAGCTAACACCCCTGCAACTTCAAGGATGAAGGGAATATGAGCCAAAGGAATACTGGCACACACTACGAAAACCAAGCCCGCAGCCATCTTGAGCGGGCAGGTTTAGTGTTTGAGGCGGCAAATGTCACCTATCAAAGTGGTGAGATTGACCTTATTATGCGCGACGGAACCACTTGGGTGTTTGTTGAAGTACGCTTTCGCCGCAATGCCCTATTCGGTGGCGCTGCCGCCAGTGTCACTTACCGCAAGCAACAACGGCTACTCCGGGCCGCCACCCTTTGGTTGGCACAGCGAAATGCCTGTTTTGCCACAACATCGTGCCGTTTTGATGTTTTTGCCATCACTGGTAGTCAGTTAGAATGGCTACCAAACGCTTTCAATGCGGATTGATGATTTTTCTCCGGTTTATACCGGCTATGACATTATTAAGTAGGTTAAATCAACGTGCTGGATAGAATCAAAGGTTGTTTTACAGAAAGTATTCAAACCCAGATTGCCGCGGCTGAGGCTCTGCCGGATGCCATATCCCGTGCAGCAATGACGTTGGTTCAGTCACTGCTCAACGGCAATAAAATTCTCTGCTGCGGTAATGGGACTTCTGCGGCTAACGCACAACACTTTGCGGCTAGCATGATAAACCGTTTTGAAACAGAACGGCCTAGCCTGCCTGCTATTGCTTTAAATGCTGATAATGTCGTGCTGACGGCGATCACTAATGACCGCTTGCATGATGAAGTCTATGCCAAACAAGTGCGCGCGCTGGGTCATGCAGGCGATGTTTTGCTCGCTATTTCCACTCGTGGCAATAGCCGTGATATTGTGAAAGCGGTCGAGGCCGCCGTCACCCGTGATATGACCATCGTCGCGCTTACCGGTTATGATGGCGGTGAGCTGGCGGGGTTGTTAGGTCAGCAGGATGTTGAAATCCGCATACCTTCGCACCGTAGCGCTCGGGTTCAAGAATTACACATGCTGACAGTGAATTGCTTGTGTGACTTAATTGACAACACTCTATTTCCTCACCAGGACGATTAAAGGAGCAAGAATGAAAGTTGGTTATATTTTTGCCATGCTATTCAGCGCCCTGCTATTACAAGGTTGTATCGGTGCTGTGGTGGTTGGCAGTGCTGCCGTTGCCACGAAATCTGCCACAGACCCGCGCTCTGTCGGCACTCAGGTCGACGACGGCACACTTGAGGCCAGAGTCGTCAATGCGCTGAGCAAAGATCAGCAGATAAAAAGCCAAACACGCTTTGTCGTGACCGCTTATCAAGGGAAAGTTTTGCTAACCGGGCAATCGCCAACGGCTGAACTGTCTAACCGAGCCAAACAAATTGCGACCGGTGTTGATGGTGCCACAGAAGTGTATAACGAAATGCGCTTGGGTAAACCGGTCGATCTATCCACGGCGTCCATGGATACTTGGATCACCACCAAAGTCCGGTCACAATTACTGACCGCAGATTCGGTGAAATCTTCCAATGTGAAAGTCACCACGGAGAATGGCGAAGTGTTCCTTTTGGGTCTGGTGACTCAGCAAGAAGGGCAATCAGCCGCTCAGATAGCCAGTCAGGTGAGTGGCGTTAAGCATGTGACCACCGCGTTTACTATTGTGAAATAACTCAGTCGGTTAAAAAGATAAACCCTATTCATGGGCCGGGAGAAATCCAGGCCCATTTTTATCTATCCAAAACATAAAACCATTAATCTAAATCATTTGCGTGTATGAATTCTTTGCCCCCCAATTGCCGCATCTGGCGCAAAATCCACTGCTGGCGGGAAATAACATAACCTGATGGCGCATTCACTTTAAAACGCAGTGGATTGGGCAGAACTGCGGCTAATAGGGCGGCTTCTGATGCGCTCAATTTACTGGCCGGTTTATTGAAGAAATGGCGAGCAGCAGCTTCTACGCCAAAAATACCCTCGCCAAATTCCGCGATATTCAGATAAACCGTCAGGATGCGCCGCTTAGTCCACACCAACTCAATACCGGCGGTCAAGCCCACCTCCAGCCCTTTACGCACCCAGCTCCGTCCATCCCATAAAAACAGATTTTTGGCAGTTTGTTGCGATAAGGTGGAGGCACCACGGATACGATTCTGATTGCGCTGATTGTGGGCTAATGCCGACTCAATGGCACCGACATCAAACCCCCAATGCTCAGGGAATTTTTGATCTTCCGCCGCCATCACCGCCAGCGCCATATAAGGCGAAATTTCATCCATCGGCACCCAATCAGAATGAGCAACATATGAGAAATCGCCCGTCAGCCAAGCCCCGAGCTGCCTTTCAATCATGACCATGGAAAACGGAACCGGCAGAAAAGCAAAAATCAAAATACCGGCCAACCACAGAGCAGCAAGGCCAATGATGCCCCGCTTACCCCAATACCAAAGCCAATTTAATCCGCGACGAACTGAAATCATTCGGTTAAATCCAGCACCTTCGCCACCAGCTTATCAATTCCTTTTGCTGCTTCGGAAATTGACGCCGCCAACATATAGGCCGGAGTTGTGACCACTTTATTCTCTGCATCGACCACCACATCATCAGCAGGGCAAATAACATGTTGCCCCCCCATAGCTTCAATTGCATCAATGGTGTCGGGATCGTTACCAATTGTCAGGCGAACAGGTTTCCCCAGCAGCTTTGGCAACATCACAGGCGAAATACACATAAACCCAATTGGTTTGCCGGCCTTATGCATTGATTGCGTAAGTTTATATAAATCCGGATCTATGGAACATTCAGAACCCTTAATTGCAAAATCGCTAAGGTTCTTTGCCGCTCCAAAGCCACCAGGAACAATAAGGGCATCCAAGTCATCTGAATTGGCGACAGAAAGCGGCTTTATCAGGCTACGGGCAATGCGCGCAGACTCAGCTAAAACATTGCGTTGCTCATGGGATTCTTCACCCATAAAATGATTAATAACATCGAGTTGTGGCTTATCTGGTGCGAAGAATAAAACACGAGCTCCAGCACGATCCAATGCTAATATAGTTAAGACAGATTCATGTATCTCTGTGCCATCTAAAACACCACATCCACTCAGCACGACACCGACTGTTTTCATCACACCTCTCCTTTTCTCACGCTGTCAATTGCTTAACTCGTTCTAGTAACAAAGACCAATCTCTATCACATATTTTAATGAATCTTGTAACAAGAGCGCTTACATTTGCTATGTTATTGCTTGTATGATGTATGGACGAATCCTTACAACCTGCGAATCCACTCGAAATCGAAATTATTATGCCCTAAATAATTCGAGTTACAGGAAGGTGGCAACTGAGCGAATTCCCAAGAGTCTACTTACTTTAAGGTCAACGACCAGTAAGTAACTGGGGTGAACCAAAGAAGCCAACGCGTATGTAACTTGAAGTATGACGGGGATCGCAGGTTAACGATTTCCCTGGTGTTGGCGCAATATTCGCGCACCCCGGCCTCGGTCGGGGTTATTTTTTTTCAGCGGTCGCTGCCCACTCACGTAACACTTGAACATCATTGCGCCATTCTGATTTTAATTCATCGACCCAATCTTGCACGTTATCCCACCATGCTGGCAGTGTCGGTGTCTGAATTTGCTGTGCAAGCTGCTGGATATGGCGTAACCCCACGGAGCCCGCCGCCCCTTTAATTTTATGCGCTTCTTCCGTAATACCCTGCTGATCCCGTGCAGTCATGTTTGAATCCAATACCGCCAAATAACCCGGCATCATTTGTTCAAACATTTCAAGGCTTTGATGGATTAATTGTGGGCCAACCAAATCGATGTATTGTTCCAGCATGGCAGTATCAAGTAACGATTCATGGGTTTGCATCACTTTAAGTTCCTGTTTTTTAGCGGCAGAAGAAGGCTTATGATCCCAGAATTGCTTAATCATGGCCGTGAGCGCGGGCACCGATAACGGCTTACTCAGCACATCATCCATCCCGGCATCTAAATATTCTTTTTTGTCTTTCAGCACGTTAGCAGTCAAGGCCACCAATGGCGGTAAAGATTGCTGGCCATAATCAGCCCGAATTTGACGGGCGATATCCAACCCACTCATATCCGGTAGCTGAATATCCAGCAGCACTAAATCGAAATCATCCGGTTTGAACATCGCCAGCGCATCATGGCCGTTCATCGCCACCTCAACACTGTTGCCCAGTTTTTCCAACACCGAGCGCGCGACAATAACATTCAGCTCGATATCCTCCACCAGCAAGATATGAAGAGCGGGTAGCGGGATATCTTCGCCTGATGGCGTGCTGGACGCGGCCTGCACGGCGGGCGCTTTAATAGTCAGGGTAAAGCATGAACCTGCTCCTTGGGCGCTTTTCACCGTGATATCCCCCCCCATGCTTTGGGCCAGGCGTTTAGACACCGCCAGCCCAATGCCTGTTCCGGTCGCCGGACGGCCGCCATTGCTGTCTTTCACCTGATAATACATGGCGAAAATCTTATCTTGTTCATCCTCAGGAATGCCCATCCCTGAATCTTCCACTTCAAAAATCAAGCGGTCAGTATCTTCACGCCGCACCCGCACCACAATTTTACCTTGCTGAGTAAACTTCACCGCATTACCAATCAAATTCCACAGGATTTGGCGCAAGCGGGTGCCATCGGTAATGATTTTTTCCGGCAAGGGCAACTGCGGTTCCATAATGAATTTCAGCCCTTTCGGCTGCACCAACAAACCAGAAAGGTTTTCTAAATCCGCCATAAACCCAGTAAAATCAATTGGTTGATTATCCAACTGAACTTTACGTCGCTCCAACTTATCCATCTCAATGATATCGTTGAAGATATTCCCGAGGGTGATAGCACTGACGTGAATGGTTTTCAGGTATTTTAGTTGCTCGCTGTCTAATTCGGTATCTAACAAGATGCGACTCAGGCCGACAATGCCATTAAGCGGCGTGCGCAGCTCGTGGCTGATAGTTGAGATAAAAGTCGTCTTATCCCTACTGGCATTCTCCAGCGCGTCCTGGTAGCGCTTGCGTTCGGTTATATCGCGCCCGAAGCCCATTAATCCATGACGCTTACCAACACTGTCGTAAAACGGCACTTTCCGCAATTCAAAGCAAGCTTTGCGGCCATCGGGGTAAACCAGCCACTGCTCATAAGTTAGCGAAACATTGTGGCGGAAAACTTTCTCATCGGTTTCCATCACTTTCTCAGCAATATCCGGCGCATAGACCTCTTTAGGGGTCAGCCCGACCAGTTGCTTCTCACTTTTGCCGGTCAGCAGCTCCATCGCCCGGTTACAGCCAGAGAACTCATTATCTTCGTTACGGTAATAAACCAAATCCGGTGAAGCATCCAAAAAAGAGCGCAATAAGGCCGACTGCTGCCCTAACTCAACCTGCGCCTGTTCACGGTGGCCCATCTCTTCTTTCAGTTTGTCGACCACTTGAAGGTGGGCTTTCTCTGCTTTTTCGCGCTCAACAATTTCTTGATTAAGTTGAGCAATATTTTCTGTCAGTTGCTTATTCAGCTCCAAATCGCGATAACGCATCACTTCAAGCTTATCAACCAACCGTGATAAGCGCTGGCGTGACTCTTCCAGTTGTTCAACCACCACCGACAGGAAATACACCGCCCAAGGGGTTATCAGCAAACCAAAGAAAATGGAACGCACCAGATCAAGGGTTTCCACCGAGCCACTCAATACCAATGTCACCGCCATCTGAACCACCATGGCCAGCAACACCAGCACAGATGCCAGTAGCAGCGAGAAGCGGACCAGCCCTAACTTAACCATTAAATCAACGTAGTACTGGGCTAATACCCTGATTTGCTTCATAGCAACCCCTGTCTGTGTTTATCTGATAAATCATACCGCAAAACTGGATTGAGATAAGGTGGCTTGCTTAGAAGTGTGGAAAAGATTGCAAATCACAATAAGAAATTGTGTGAGAAACAAGGTGGAAAGTAAAAACTTACGGCGTAGCGAGCTAAGTCAGACTGGGTGCGTACAGCGCGGAAAAACCGGAGCGTACACGCAGTACGTGAGGATTTTATTCGCTACGCTCCCCTGCGGGCCGCCCTAAAGGGCGTTCAAAATGCATGCATTTTGTGAGCACTGTACAATCTCAGTATGACGACGCGCAGTAGCCGATCACAGGGCAGAGGCTTGCCCGCCATGGGCCAGCATATAACTATTCAACTCATTCATGCCGGTCCAGCGATTCGCACACCATAATGGCGCAAGCAAAGTCGGCCTGCGGGCACTGGCAGAAATCCGGTGATAGACAATGTCGGCGGGGGTATGGCGGATCATTTCACCGGCGGTCAGCACATACTCTTCCAATGCCAGTTCCGGCAAACGCCCCGCCCGCCATGCTTTGGCCATGATACTGCCCTCGACGATATGCAGCGGGTGCAGTTTTATCCCATCAACACCGCTTGCCGCTACTTTCTCCAGAGTTTCCATGCATTGCGCCTGATTCTCACCGGGCAAGCCGACAATCAAATGACAACACACTTTCAGCCCTCGGGCACGGGCGCGGCGGGCGGTTTGCTGGTAACAAGCAAAGTCATGCCCACGATTAATACGTTTGAGAGTTTTATCATTCGCGGTCTGTAGCCCCAACTCCAGCCAGACTTCATAACCTTGCTGATGATAAGTACTCAATAAATCCAACACCGCGTCCGGCACACAATCGGGCCGGGTTCCGACACACAAACCGACAATGTCAGCTTCAGCCAAAGCTTGCTCATACATCGCCGCCAGCGCATTGACCTCTGCATAAGTACTGGTATAGGCCTGGAAGTAGGCCAGGTAGCGTTTTGCCCGATTGGCTTTTTTTGCTTGTTCCGCCAATTGCTGTGCAATGCCCTGCTGCTGCATTTGTTCGTCGGCAAATGAGGCCACATTACAAAAAGTGCAACCGCCGCGCCCCAGAGTTCCATCACGATTAGGGCAGCTAAACCCGCCGTGTAGCGTGAGTTTATGAATTTTTTCACCATAGCGGCGCTGTAAATCCGCACCAAACATATTGACTAATCGCTGCAACTGCATAATCTTGGCACTGCCTGTCAAAAAAGAGCTTTAGGCTACCCGCTAGCGATGTCATTCGCGATGACAGAGATCAACTCCCAAGCCCTTGGGTGCAGCTGCGCATAACCATTCACTATAAATGCAAATAAAATCACTTGACCGATGATTAAATTTTCTTATTTCCACCCAGCCCTTAGCGCTTCTGTTACAATTCAATGAAAAATAGTTTTAAACACCAGAAAATATATAAAATCCAGCTTATAATTCTACAATCCCCACCAGCACTAGCATGGTGCAGCGATTTGTCGATTGCACTATAGTGAGACAGCTCACACTTTAGTATCTACCTCATGGTGCATTGAGCAGGGTAAAAACAGCAATAAATTTATATTTATCATTACGATAAACCCTATTATTACATTAACGATATATCTTAAGCCTATATTTGACCTGAGTATTCTTTCTCGCTAAGTTGGAAGTCCGCTGGAAGCTTTCTAGACGGGCAAACGTCTAGTCATAATTATGCAGTAATTTAAGACTCCCTCTTAAAACAAGTCTTATACCACTTGTGAGAACCGTCACAAGAGGCCATTGCCGGAGGGCGGAAAAGCAGATTTACCGCGAAATACGCGGCTGTCAGCTAACCCCGTCTGATATCAATAGGTCTTTCTGGAGTCGGTTTGTGAGAGTCTCGCAGAGCCTGGGGAGGTTCACTGATATGTTGTACGATAAATCCCTTGAGAGGGACAACTGTGGTTTCGGCCTAATCGCCCACATAGAAGGCGAACCTAGCCATAAGGTCGTGCGTACCGCTATACACGCACTGGCCCGAATGCAACACCGTGGCGCGATCCTTGCTGATGGCAAGACCGGCGACGGTTGTGGTCTGCTATTACAAAAACCGGATCGTTTTTTCCGGATGGTCGCTGAAGAACGCGGATGGCGTTTGGCCAAAAACTATGCCGTCGGCATGATGTTTCTCAGTCAGGACGAAGAACTCGCCAAGGCAAGCCGCCGCATTGTAGAAGAAGAATTGCAAAACGAAACGCTGTCGATTATCGGCTGGCGTGAAGTGCCGACCAACCCGGATGTTCTTGGTGAAATCGCCCTCTCCTCCCTGCCTCGGATTGAACAAATTTTTGTGAACGCCCCTGCTGGCTGGCGTCCACGTGATATGGAACGCCGCCTGTTTGTGGCGCGTCGCCGTATTGAGAAGCGCATTGCAAATGACAAAGATTTCTACGTTTGTAGCTTCTCAAACCTGGTCACGATCTATAAAGGCTTATGTATGCCTGCGGATCTGCCGCGTTTTTATCTGGATTTGGCTGACCTGCGTATGGAGTCGGCTATCTGCCTATTCCACCAGCGCTTCTCAACCAACACCGTGCCGCGCTGGCCACTGGCTCAGCCATTCCGCTATTTGGCGCACAATGGCGAAATCAATACTATCGCCGGTAACCGCCAATGGGCACGGGCACGCGCTTACAAATTCAAAACGCCATTAATCCCCGATTTGCAGGATGCGGCCCCTTTCGTCAATGAGACCGGCTCGGACTCCAGCTCACTGGATAACATGCTAGAGCTGTTCCTCAGCGGCGGGATGGATTTGATCCGTGCTATGCGCCTGTTAGTGCCGCCAGCCTGGCAGAACAATCCGGATATGGACACCGACCTGCGCGCCTTCTTTGACTTCAACTCCATGCATATGGAGCCATGGGATGGCCCGGCTGGGATTGTAATGTCAGATGGCCGCTACGCCGCCTGTAACCTTGACCGTAATGGTCTGCGCCCTGCGCGCTATGTCATTACCAAAGATAAACTCATCACCTGCGCCTCTGAAGTCGGTATCTGGGATTACCAGCCCGATGAAGTCATCGAAAAAGGCCGTGTTGGCCCCGGCGAACTGATGGTGATTGACACCCGCAGCGGTAAAATTCTGCATTCCGCCGAAACCGATAATGACCTGAAAAGCCGCCACCCGTATAAAGAGTGGATGGAAAAGAACGTTAAGCGCTTGGTGCCGTTTGAAGATCTGCCGGAAGATCAGGTGGGTAGTCGCCAGTTAGATGATTCGACACTGGAAACCTATCAGAAACAGTTTGGTTACAGCAGCGAAGAGCTGGATCAAGTGATCCGCGTGTTGGGTGAAATTGGTCAGGAAGCCACCGGCTCAATGGGTGATGACACCCCGTTTGCCGTGCTTTCCAGCGGCCCGCGTATTATTTACGATTACTTCCGCCAGCAGTTTGCGCAGGTCACCAACCCGCCAATTGATCCATTGCGTGAAGCACATGTTATGTCACTGGCAACCAGTATTGGCCGTGAAATGAACGTATTTTGCGAAGCCGAAGGTCAGGCGCACCGTCTGAGTTTCAAATCGCCAATCTTGCTGTACTCCGATTTCCAGCAGTTAACCACGTTGGAAGGCGAACACTACCGCGCTGATCGGCTAGACCTGACCTTTAACCCGGCTGAAACAGATTTGGAACAAGCAGTGCTGGCCTTGTGCGAAGAAGCCGAGCACAAAGTGCGTGATGGTGCCGTGATGTTGGTGCTGTCAGACCGTGCTATCGCCCCTGACCGCCTGCCGGTACCGGCTCCGATGGCGGTCGGCGCGATTCAGACTCGCTTAGTCGAAAAAAATCTGCGCTGCGACGCCAACATCATTGTGGAAACCGCCAGCGCCCGTGACCCGCACCACTTTGCGGTATTGCTCGGTTTTGGTGCGACCGCGATTTACCCTTATTTAGCTTATGAATCATTGGCTAAATTAGTTGATAGCAAGGCGATTGATAAAAAGTATCGCGATGTGATGCTCAACTATCGCAACGGCATCAATAAAGGGCTGTACAAAATCATGTCCAAAATGGGCATTTCGACTGTCGCCTCATACCGCTGCGCCAAACTGTTTGAAGCTGTTGGTTTGCATCGTGATTTGTCTGATTTGTGTTTCCAGGGCGTGGTTAGCCGTATCGGCGGAGCCAGTTTCAGTGATTTCCAACAGGATTTACAGAATTTGTCCAAACGCGCCTGGCTGAAACGCAAGCCACTGGATCAAGGTGGATTACTGAAATTTGTCCACAACGGCGAATATCACGCGTACAACCCAGACGTAGTCAGTACCTTACAAACTGCGGTTCACAGCGGCGAATACAGTGACTATCAGGTTTATGCCAAGCTGGTGAATGAGCGCCCAATCGCCACACTGCGCGATCTGTTGGCCATCAAACCACAAGGCACCCCGATCCCGGTGGATCAGGTTGAACCGGCTGAATCACTGTTCAAGCGCTTTGATACTGCCGCCATGTCCATCGGCGCACTGAGTCCGGAAGCCCATGAATCACTCGCCATCGCCATGAACAGCCTCGGCGGGTTCTCTAACTCCGGTGAGGGCGGCGAAGACCCGGCGCGTTACGGCACCAATAAAGTGTCCCGCATCAAGCAGGTGGCGTCTGGCCGTTTTGGTGTGACACCGGCGTATCTGGTGAATGCCGATGTTATCCAAATCAAAGTGGCGCAAGGGGCAAAACCGGGTGAAGGCGGCCAATTACCGGGTGATAAAGTCACGCCGTATATTGCCAAACTGCGCTATTCCGTGCCCGGTGTGACCTTGATTTCTCCACCGCCGCACCATGATATTTACTCAATCGAAGACTTAGCTCAGTTGATTTTCGATTTGAAGCAGGTCAATCCGAAAGCCCTGATTTCGGTAAAACTGGTGTCTGAGCCGGGTGTCGGCACCATTGCCACCGGTGTGGCGAAAGCTTATGCCGATTTGATTACCATTGCCGGTTACGACGGCGGCACTGGTGCCAGCCCACTGTCTTCAGTGAAATATGCCGGCTGCCCGTGGGAACTGGGGCTGGTGGAAACCCAGCAAGCGCTGGTTGCCAATGGCCTGCGCCATAAAATCCGCCTGCAAGTGGATGGCGGCCTGAAAACCGGCGTCGATATTGTTAAAGCGGCGATTTTGGGTGCGGAAAGCTTCGGTTTCGGTACTGGCCCTATGGTGGCGCTGGGTTGTAAATACTTACGCATTTGCCACCTGAATAACTGCGCCACCGGTGTAGCCACCCAAGATGAGAAATTGCGTCGTGATCATTATCACGGCTTGCCTGAGCGTGTGGTGAACTACTTCCAGTTTATCGCCCGTGAAACCCGTGAAATCATGGCTGAATTGGGTGTGAGCCAACTGGTTGATTTAATTGGCCGTACTGACATGCTGCTGGAGCTTGATGGCATTTCAGCGAAACAAAATAAACTGGATCTGTCGCCAATGCTGAAAACAGCTACGCCGCATCCGGGTAAGGCACTGTATTGCACCGAAAGTAATCCTCCGTTCGATAAAGGCATATTGAACAAAGAGTTGCTGGCGCAAGCTGAACCACACATTGAAGCCAAACACAGCAAGACGTTTTACTTCGATATCCGCAACACTGACCGCTCAGTGGGCGCAGCGTTGTCCGGCGCGATTGCCACCAAACATGGCGACCAAGGCCTGGCAACCGACCCTATCAAAGCTTATTTCTCCGGTACTGCCGGTCAGAGCTTCGGGGTGTGGAATGCGGGCGGCGTCGAACTGACCCTGACGGGCGATGCCAACGACTATGTCGGTAAAGGCATGGCGGGTGGCCGCATCGCCGTGCGCCCTCCAGTCGGTTCCAACTTCCGCAGCCATGAAGCCAGCATTGTCGGCAACACCTGTCTGTATGGTGCCACTGGCGGCAAATTGTTCGCCGCAGGCCGGGCTGGCGAGCGTTTTGCAGTGCGTAACTCCGGTGCAATTACCGTGGTTGAGGGTATCGGCGATAACGGCTGTGAATATATGACAGGCGGAATTGTCTGCGTACTGGGCCGCACCGGGATTAACTTCGGCGCGGGTATGACCGGCGGTTTCGCTTATGTCCTTGATGAAGATGGTGAATTCCGTAAACGCGTTAACCCTGAGCTGGTCGAAGTGCTGGATGTCGACCAACTGGCAATCCATGAAGAGCATCTGCGCGGCCTGATTACTGAACATGTTCAGTTGACAGGTTCTAGCCGTGGTGAAGAGATTCTGGCTAACTGGCCGGAATGGGTGACCAAGTTTGCTTTGGTTAAACCGAAATCCAGCGATGTGAAAGCACTGTTGGGCCACCGTAGCCGTTCCGCAGCTGAGCTGCGGGTTCAAGCGCAGTAAGGGGTTGAAATGAGTCAGAATGTTTATCAGTTTATCGACCTACAGCGCGTAGATCCGCCGAAAAAGCCGCTGAAGATCCGCAAAATTGAATTTGTTGAGATTTACGAGCCATTCTCGGAAACACAGGCAAAAGCACAGGCAGACCGCTGTTTGTCGTGCGGTAACCCCTATTGCGAATGGAAATGCCCGGTTCATAACTACATCCCTAACTGGCTGAAACTGGCCAACGAAGGGCGGATTATGGAAGCGGCGGACTTGGCTCACCAGACCAATAGCTTGCCGGAAGTCTGCGGCCGTGTGTGCCCGCAAGACCGCTTGTGTGAAGGGTCATGTACTCTGAATGACGAGTTTGGCGCGGTCACCATCGGCAATATCGAGCGCTATATCAGTGATAAAGCCATCGAGATGGGCTGGAAGCCAGATATGTCCCATGTTCACCCCACCGGTAAACGTGTGGCGGTGATCGGCGCTGGCCCAGCCGGGCTGGCCTGTGCTGATGTGCTCGCCCGTAATGGGGTACAGGCGGTGGTGTTTGACCGTCACCCAGAGATTGGCGGCTTGCTAACCTTTGGTATTCCGGCCTTTAAGCTGGAAAAAGAAGTGATGATAAAACGCCGCAAAATCTTCTCCGAGATGGGCATTGAATTCCAACTGAATACTGAAGTTGGCAAAGACATTACCATGGATGCGCTGTTGCAAGAATATGACGCAGTGTTCCTCGGTGTGGGTACTTACCAATCAATGCGCGGTGGCCTGGAAAACGAAGATGCATCCGGTGTGTATGATGCGCTACCGTTCCTGATCGCCAATACTAAGCAGTTGATGGGCTATGAGGCCGCGCCTCACGAACCTTATATCAACATGCAAGGTAAACGCGTAGTGGTGCTGGGTGGCGGTGATACTGCAATGGACTGCGTGCGTTCATCCATTCGCCAAGGGGCTACCGACGTGGTTTGTGCCTATCGCCGTGATGAAGCCAACATGCCGGGTTCCAAACGGGAAGTGAAAAATGCCCGCGAGGAAGGGGTCGAATTTAAATTCAACCTGCAACCTTTGAGCATTGAAGTGAACAGTAACGGCAAAGTTTGTGGTGTGAAAATGGTTCGCACTCAACTGGGCGCTCCAGATGCACAAGGCCGTAGTGTGGCTGAGCAGATCCCTGGTTCAGAGCATATTCTGCCCGCGGATGCCGTGGTGATGGCGTTTGGCTTCCGCCCGCACAGCATGGAATGGTTGGCAGCTCATGATGTGGCATTGGATAAGCAAGGCCGAGTGGTGGCCCCAGAGCGCACTGATAACGCCTTCCAGACCAGTAACCCAAAAATCTTTGCCGGCGGCGATATTGTCCGTGGCTCTGATTTGGTGGTAACTGCTATTGCTGAAGGCCGCAAAGCCGCGGAAGGCATCATGAATTATCTGGAAGTTTGATCCCAATATAGACTCAAAGAAATCGGGGGCTGGTTATCCAGCCCCTTTCATTGCTATTTTCTACTGTATATCCCCACTTACTCAAGATTTTGTAACAATCTCAGCAGCCTTATTTGCAGCATTTTATACCTAAAGCGCTATAGTAAAGGCCGAGTTCATATTGACTAATACTTTATGAGCCAATTTCACTGGTCTGAATATGTTGTTACGCCTTGTTTTAAAGAAAGGATCATCTGTTATGAAATCTCATTTACTTTTCATTGCTGGCGGTTTGCTGGCTATTAGCGGCAGTGCATTAGCGATGTCGCTTAATTATCAAGAGGTTGGCTACAATATTGAGGCGCGAGGCGCTCGCGCAGTGGTGGCTGAATTGGCAAAGGCCGGGCAATTACCTGCTGTAGAGAATAATATAAAGCTGGGTGATGATAACTGGATTGCTATGGCCCCTAAATTAGCAGATGCCGGTAATGCGAGCTTCACTGCGGGGGTGAAATCTGCCCTATCCTCCGCGCTAATTTATAACCCAGCTGCGGTACTCAAAGCAGTAAGCAATAGCAAAACACTAACATTGTCAGAGATTTGCACTGCACCAGCCGATGCTAAAGATAGCGCGGCGAAAGCCAGTTTCCAGCAACGCGCGACTCACACTCTGTCAACGATCAGAAATAGTGACATGATGAGCCAGCGTGATAGCTGCCTGGCCGAGCTGAAAAAGTTATCTTAATTTTTAGCATGACAATATAATTGGCAGAAATAATAAGGGCGGCCACAGCCGCCCTGATAATACATTTGTTCGAGAAATAAAAAGACTACTTAACAACCCGCAATGCTGGGCGACCACCACTACGTGGCGGTTGCGGCGGCTCGTCATCCGGTGAGTTATCCTCGCCGTGAGGCACGTGAGCATCATCGGTTACCAACATCAAGTTTTCCGTCGGTGCCGTTGCGTTATCTTCCTCTTCTATGCCGACAAAATTGCCATCAGCATCAGAATCGTAAGCTTCTTCAGGTTCGAACATGGTGCCTGAACCGTTTTCACGCGCGTAGATTGCCATCACCGCCCCCATAGGGACAGTGACTTCGCGCGGAATACCACCAAAACGGGCATTGAAACTCACTTCCTCATTGCCCAATTCCAGATTTCCCACTGCACGCGGCGCCACATTCAAGACAATTTGCCCATCACGGGCGAACTCCATTGGCACCGAAACACCCGGCCGAGTGACATCCACCACCAAGTGTGGAGTCAGTTGATTATCAATCAACCACTCATAGAATGCGCGCAACAGGTAAGGACGGCGCGGAGACATACCAGACGTCGCCATAAAATTAACCCCGAGTTTGCAGGCGCATTTCACGTTCAGCTTCAGTTAAAGAAGCCAGGAATGCATCACGCTCAAACACACGTGTCATATAGCCTTTAAGCTCTTTAGAACCCGCGCCAGTGAATTCAATGCCTAATTCTGGTAAACGCCACAGCAGAGGAGCCAGATAACAATCGACCAGGCTGAACTCTTCGCTCATAAAGAAAGGCATTTCATTAAATACTGGCGCAATAGTCAGCAGTTCTTCACGTAATTGCTTACGAGCTGCATCTGCTTCCTGCGCATTGCCTTTCTGAATTTTCGCCAGCAGGGAATACCAATCTTGCTCAATGCGGTTCATCATCAAACGGCTGCTACCGCGTGCTACAGGGTAGACCGGCATCAATGGCGGGTGAGGGAAACGCTCATCCAAATATTCCATGATGATGCGGGATTCATACAGCGTCAGCTCGCGATCAACCAAAGTAGGGACGGTCTGGTAGGGATTGAGGTCAATCAGATCCTGCGGCAGATTATCAGCTTCAACCTGCTCAATCTCAACACTGACACCTTTCTCCGCCAGTACGATGCGTACTTGATGGCTAAAAATGTCGGTCGGGCCGGAAAACAGCGTCATTACCGAACGTTTGTTGGCAGCGACAGCCATGAAAACCTCCAAGATTATCTAGAAAACAATGCGAATAGCCCACGGTGACGTTGCTATCCTGAGTCGTTTTACCGCCGGTTCGCAATCAAGGTCGTTGCTGCCGTAAATAAGCCTTGGTCGAGAAAATAATTCAGCCAGGGAGATACACGGACGCCAACAGTTCGCCGAACAGGCACAAAAGTGAGTGATAGTTTACCAGATTTTGCATGTTTTGTGGGGATGGTGCTGCGATTTCATAAAGAATTGTTTATCTGACAACGGTTTAGCGGCAAAAATATAATGAATAAAATAGCGGAAGGGTATTTTTAGCGATTTATCTTGTCTTAAACCAATAAAAAAACCCGGTGAGACACCGGGTTTTTACCACTAATCTGATGCCATAAAGGCAAAAAATTAACGTTTGGAGAACTGTGGACGACGACGTGCTTTACGCAGACCCACTTTCTTACGCTCAACTTCACGCGCATCACGCGTTACGAAGCCAGCTTTACGCAGTTCACCACGCAGAGACTCGTCATATTCCATCAGTGCACGGGTGATACCGTGACGGATAGCGCCAGCCTGACCTGAAATACCACCACCTTTAACAGTGATGTACATGTCAAACTTGGTAACCATGTCTACCAGTTCCAACGGTTGATTCACTACCATACGGGCAGTTTCACGACCGAAGTAAACTTCAAGGCTACGTTGGTTAATAACGATTTTACCGCTACCCGGCTTAAGAAAAACGCGTGCAGCAGAACTTTTGCGGCGACCAGTGCCGTAGTATTGATTTTCAGCCATTGCCATAATCCCGATTAAATGTCCAGAACTTGCGGTTGCTGTGCCGCATGATTGTGCTCAGTACCTGCATAAACTTTAAGTTTACGATACATTGCACGGCCCAGCGGACCCTTCGGCAGCATGCCTTTAACCGCGATTTCAATCACACGCTCAGGACTGCGGGCAATCATCTCTTCAAAGGTCGCTTGTTTGATACCACCGATGTGACCGGTGTGACGGTAATAAATCTTGTCTGTACGCTTGTTACCGGTTACGGCAACTTTTTCTGCGTTCAGAACGATGATGTAATCACCAGTATCAACGTGCGGGGTGTATTCCGCTTTATGCTTGCCGCGTAAGCGACTAGCCAGTTCAGTAGCGAGGCGACCCAAGGTCTTATCCGTCGCGTCAACAACATACCAGTCGCGTTTTACAGTTTCTGGTTTAGCTGTGAAAGTTTTCATTATAAAAGCTTACCCAATTAATAAGTTACACGTTGGTGAACACCCAAACGTTCAAAAACAGTTGAGGCTCACACGACCATCAGTCCAGCAAACCTACCCCTTCGAATAGCCAATGCTGGCACTATACAAAGTTCTGGGAAAAAAACTTTGTTGTAACGTGGGGTCGCAAGATTATAGAGAAGTCGACGTCAAAGATCGAACTGTTTTTGGCGAGAAAGGTATAAATTAAACATGTTAAGTTAGGGCGAAGAATAATCGCCCACCACAGAATAGCATTTTAATGCCTATAAAGTGAATAACTGAGACGCAGATAGCTTTTACCACAAGTGCGCTTACGGCAGGTGCGGTAAAGAGAGATACTCTTCACTTTGCATCTCTTGTAATCGTGATAAACAGCGCTGATATTCAAATTTAAGCCTTTCACCACAATAGATTTCGAACATTGAAGCCTCTGCTGCAATGATCAATTTCACCCGCCGCTCATAAAACTCATCAACTAATGCCAGAAAACGCCGGGCGGTGTTTTCATCCCGCGTCGCCATCTTATGGACATTATGCAGTAATACGGTGTGATAGAGTTTAGAGAGCGCGATGTAATCCAGTTGGCTGCGTGCTTCTTCACACAGTGTATGAAAATCAACTGCCAGAACGCCTTGAGCCGAGCAAATCGCCGGTAAAGGACGATGATTCACTTCCAGCACCGGTGCCCTTTCACCCTCTTTACCTGCAAGTTTGACGAAAATATCCTCCATCGCCTGCTTAGTCTGCGGATTAAGCGGTGTCAGGTAAAGATTGGCCTGAGTTAATGTGCGCAGACGGTAATCAATACCAGCATCGACATTCATCACATCGCAATATTGCTTAATAAGCTCTATGGCCGGTAAAAAGCGAGCACGCTGCAAACCGTTACGATATAAGTCATCCGGTGGAATATTGGATGTCGCAACCAATGTAATGCCGCGGGCAAATAAGGCTTCCAGCAATGTTGCCAGCAACATGGCGTCAGTAATATCCGAAACAAAAAACTCATCAAAACACAGCACATCAGTCTGTGCCTTGAAACCATCAGCAATAATCTCTAAAGGATTTTCATGGCCTTGCAGTGTTGTTAGCTCTTGATGTACCCGCAACATAAAACGGTGGAAATGCAGACGGAGCTTACGCTCACCCGGCAAACTGTGGAAAAACATATCCATCAGCCAGGTTTTACCCCGCCCGACCCCGCCCCACATGTACAAGCCCTGAGCTGGGCGTATGGGCGTTTTGGGTGCACGACGGCCCAGTAAGCGGCCCAAGTGCCCTCGGATGCCCACATTGGCCGCAGGTGCGCTCTGGCATTGATTTAGCGCCTGATAAAGAGTGTCCAGCCGTGCGACGGTGCGCCGTTGGACGTCATCAGCTTGATAATCGCCAGCATCAATTGCCTGCTGGTAAAGTGCTATAGGTGAACTCGGTTGCATGTTTATCAACAATCCCTGATAAAATAGTTATCTACTTTTGTGGTACTTTATTGCTGATTTATCGGGCAATCGCAGCATTTACCGACACTGCCACTGCGGAAAAATCCTGATAACCATAGGCAATGTTGCATCAGGATTCCACTCCTGCAAGGTTAACGGTTATAGTGGGTATTATTAAGTGAAAAAGCCCTGCTGAACAATGAAGTCAAAAAAGGAGTCATTATGACCTGGGAGTATGCGCTTATTGGGTTGGTTGTTGGTATTGTGATTGGCGCGGTGGCTATGCGCTTTGGCAACCGTAAATTGCGTCAGCAGCAAGTGCTGCAAAATGAGCTGGAGAAGAGTAAATCAGATCTAGAGGAATACCGTCAGGAACTGGTTGGGCATTTTGCCCGCAGTGCCGAGTTGCTCGATAACATGGCTCGTGACTATCGCCAGCTTTATCAGCATATGGCGAAAAGCTCCAATAACTTGTTGCCAGACTTGCCAATGCAAGATAATCCGTTCCGCTACCGTCTGACGGAATCCGAAGCGGATAATGATCAAGCACCGGTCAAAATGCCACCTCGTGATTACTCCGAAGGAGCATCCGGTTTACTGCGTCCGGAACATCAGACTCGGGACTGAGCTAAACTTCTATCTATACCCTAAATAATTCGAGTTGCAGGAAAGCGGCAAGCGATATACAAATCGGTCGGGAACCGATTTGAACAGCATTTATGCTAGCCCGCAGGGTGAGCCTCAAGGAGGAAGCTCATTCATCCCGATGAGCTTACTGTGGTAAGTAATTCGGGTTATTGAGTGTAACCAACGCACATGCTGCTTGAAGTATGACGGGGATATCAAGCTGACTGCGGCGCTCACCGCCGTAGTCAGCACATTTACACTTCTATACCTACCTCTCCTTGAATTGCTTTACGCTAACCCCTATATCAAGTGACATCTTAGGGTGCTTATTTTTAGCACAGCAGTAGCCTTTTGAAATAAGTGAATTTTTTAGCTCATTCAGAGTCTGAATTTATAACGGGCCTGTAGCAGCCATCTACCCTATTCATTCACCGTTAGGTATTGAGAGAGTTTAAATCAATGAAGAAAAAATCATTATTTCTTAGTGCGCTGGCAATGAGTGTCGGCTTAGGCCTCGCGTCTGTTCCTATGGTGAGCGCAGCGGCTCTTCCGGCGGCAGTCGCCGGGCAATCAGTCCCAAGTCTGGCACCTATGCTAGAGAAAGTGTTGCCTGCGGTTGTTAGCGTTCACGTATCGGGCACTCAGGTGCAGCAGCAACGTTTGCCGGAAGAGTTCAAATTCTTCTTTGGCCCAAATGCGCCAACGGGCAAAGAGAGCAATCGCCCATTTGAAGGTTTGGGATCTGGCGTCATCATTAACGCGGAAAAAGGTTATGTGCTGACCAATAACCACGTGATCAATAACGCGGATAAAATTCGTGTCCAGCTCAATGATGGCCGTGAATATGATGCCAAATTGCTGGGCCGTGATGAACAAACTGATATCGCTTTATTGCAGCTAACTGATGCCAAAAACCTGACAGCAATTAAAATTGCAGATTCCGATAACCTGCGAGTCGGTGATTTTGCCGTCGCCGTGGGCAACCCATTTGGTCTCGGGCAGACCGCGACCTCCGGTATCATTTCCGCACTGGGCCGTAGTGGTTTGAATCTGGAAGGGTTAGAAAACTTTATTCAGACCGACGCCTCTATCAACCGGGGTAACTCCGGTGGTGCGCTAGTTAACCTGAACGGCGAATTGATCGGGATTAACACCGCTATTCTGGCGCCAGGTGGCGGTAACATCGGTATCGGCTTCGCCATTCCAAGTAATATGGCGCAAAACCTCAGCCAACAGTTAATTGAATTTGGCGAAGTGAAACGCGGCCTACTGGGTATTCGTGGTAGTGAAATGACCGCTGATATGGCGAAAGCCTTTAACATTGATGCACAGCGCGGCGCTTTTGTCAGTGAAGTGCTGCCAAAATCAGCGGCCTCTAAAGCCGGTATCAAAGCGGGCGACGTATTGGTTTCCGTCGATGGCAAGCCCGTTAGCAGCTTTGCTGAGTTACGTGCCAAAGTAGGCACTACCGGGCCGGGCAAAACCATTAAAGTCGGTTTATTGCGTGATGGCAAACCGCTTGAAGTGGCTGTAACGCTGGAGAACAGTAGCCCAACATCGACCAGTGCTGATACCTTATCGCCCTCATTGCAAGGTGCATCGCTGAGCAATGGCGAAATCAAGGGTGGCAGCAAGGGTGTCAAAGTTGAAAACGTCACCAAAGGCTCACCGGCAGCGCAATCGGGCTTGCAGAAAGACGATGTGATTATTGCCGTAAACCGTGTGCGAGTGAAAGATATCGCCGAGTTACGCAAAGCTATTGAAGCTAAACCCGCTGTGATTGCACTGAATATTGTGCGCGGTGAAGAGAATATTTATCTATTAATCCGCTAATTTGCAGAAAAATCGGACACAGCACAATGCTGTGTCCGCCAAACTCATGCTATCCTCCGGTTACCTATTCATTCATGCCTTAGACTTCATGTTTCTTAAGCTATTGCGTTCTATTATTTTGGGGCTAATTGTTGCCGGTATCTTGCTGGTCGCAATCCCTATGCTCCGCAGCCCCGGTCACTTTTTTTCGGGCAATGGTGATCGCGTAGATGAAGAGGCTCCAGTCAGTTATAACCAAGCTGTGCGTAGGGCTGCCCCTGCAGTTGTTAATGTTTATAACCGTAGCCTAAGCCCTAATCAGGAAGGATTAGCCATTCGAACCTTAGGTTCTGGCGTTATCATGAGTGATAAGGGTTATATCCTGACCAATAAACACGTTATCAATAATGCAGAACAAATCATTGTCGCATTACAAAATGGCCGTATCTCTGAAGCCTTGTTGGTCGGTTCAGATAACCTGACTGATTTAGCTGTGTTGAAAATTGATGCCGTCAACCTGCCGGTTATTCCGATTAATATTAACCGGACGCCACATATTGGTGATGTCGTGCTGGCCATTGGCAACCCCTATAATCTTGGACAAACCGTCACTCAGGGAATTATCAGTGCCACCGGGCGTATTGGTTTGAGTTCTTCTGGCCGACAAAATTTCCTCCAAACAGATGCCTCCATTAATCAGGGTAATTCCGGGGGAGCACTGGTCAATACTCTTGGCGAGTTGGTGGGGATCAACACACTTTCATTTGATAAAAGTAGCAATGGGGAAACTCCGGAAGGCATCGGTTTTGCCATTCCGACCGCGCTTGCCACCAAAGTAATGGAAAAACTGATTCGTGATGGGCGGGTGATCCGCGGCTATATTGGTATTACCGGCGAGGAGTATCCACCATTCAATGCCAGCGGTAATAATGGCGACCGAATACATGGCATTAAGGTGAATAAGATATCGCCAAATGGCCCAGCAGCGAATGCTGACTTGCAGGTGGGTGATATTATTCTAAGCGTTAATAATAAGCCTGCGACGTCCGTGATAGAAACCATGGATCAGGTGGCAGAAATTCGTCCGGGAACCACAATCCCAGTCTTATTATTACGCAATGGCCAGCAAATCACAGCACAAATTACTATTACCGAATTGGATCAAAATGAGCTCCTTGAACAACAGCCAGCGCCGTTGTCATAGGGCTTGTATAGCCTAACCGACTGCATTAATTGCAAAAAAATGCCAGCCTAATATCACCGGCTGGCATTTTTTATAGGGCGGCTAGAAAAACTTACTCGCCTTTTATACGCTCAATATTCGCACCTAACGCACGTAATTTATCTTCAATACCTTCGTAACCACGATCGATATGATAAATACGGTCAACAATGGTTACCCCATCAGCGATACAGCCCGCTAATACCAAGCTGGCAGAAGCACGCAAATCGGTTGCCATAACCTGAGCACCCGACAGTTGCTCAACACCATAGCAAATCACAGTATTGCTCTCGATTTCTGCATGTGCGCCCATGCGGATCAGTTCTGGCACATGCATAAAACGATTTTCAAAAATTGTTTCGGTGATAACACCGGTTCCTTCTGCAACCAAGTTCAATAAGCTGAACTGAGCCTGCATATCTGTTGGGAAACCAGGGTGTGGCGCGGTACGAAAAGTCACGGCTTTAGGGCGCTTACCCTGCATATCCAGGCTTATCCAGTCCTCGCCGATTTCAATATCAGCACCCGCCTCACGCAGTTTAGCCAGTACCGCATCCAGCGTATCTGGACGAGTCTGACGACACACCACTTTACCGCCAGAGATAGCCGCTGCAACCAGGAAAGTCCCGGTTTCAATACGGTCAGGCAGCACTCGGTAAACACCGCCACCCAAGCGCGCTACACCCTCAATGGTGATGCGGTCAGTCCCTGCGCCAGTGATTTTAGCGCCCAGCGTATTCAGGAAATTCGCTGTATCGACAATTTCTGGCTCGCGAGCGGCGTTTTCAATGACTGTGGTGCCTTCAGCCAAGGTTGCAGCACTCATAATGGTTACGGTTGCGCCAACGCTGACTTTATCCATCACGATATGCGCGCCTTTCAGGCGGCCATTGACGGAAGCTTTAACGTAACCTTCTTCCAGCTTGATTTCGGCACCCAGTTGCTCTAAACCGGTGATATGTAAATCGACCGGACGCGCGCCGATAGCACAACCGCCCGGTAAAGAAACCTGCCCTTTACCAAAGCGAGCAACCAATGGCCCCAAAGCCCAAATGGAGGCGCGCATGGTTTTAACCAAATCGTAAGGCGCGCAGAACTCGTCCACACCGCTGGCATCAACAAAAACGGAGCCGGAAGCATCACGTTCGATTTTGGTGCCTAATTGGCTCAGCAATTTAATGGTGGTATCAATGTCTTTTAGCTTTGGGACATTTTGCAACTCTACCGGGTCTTCTGCCAATAACGCAGCAAACATTATCGGTAATGCCGCGTTTTTCGCTCCGGAAATGGTGACTTCACCGCTTAGGCGAGTCCGCCCCTGCACACGAAACTTATCCATTGTGACCACTCTTTGTTGTCAAAATACTGGTTATCGTCAAAATACTGATCGACAAATTCGAATTCACTGCCCGCTTGAGACACAGCCTGACAAACCTGTAGGCAATCCTGAAGCCAACAGCATCAAAAACCGTTTAGTTTGCGATCCCGCTGCCACTCTTGTGGCGTATAGGCCTTAATGGATAAGGCATGAATACGGTTATCAGCAATATATTCCATCAGCGGCGCATACACCGCCTGCTGCTTTTTCACACGACTCATATCAACAAACAACTCACCCACAGCAATCACCTGAAAGTGGCTGCCATCACCGGTAACATGCGCTTCTTGTAATGCCAATGCTTGCATCAGCACGTCTTTAATTTCGTTAGTATCCATAAGATTCATTCTATTTTAAGAGGATCGTAATCAATTGAACATATTAGTGGAATACGGCTTTCTCTGAAACTAAAGAAAAGCCCCTGTTTCGTGATTACGCTCAGGGGCTTAAAAACTTTAGCTTTTTTGCTTTAGCAATAGGCGACACAAAAGGCCGCTAACTTAATTCTCATCGCTAGATACTGGCCGTTTCTACCGGGATGACATCCTGCAAATTGTACAGTTCAATCAAGGTAGACAACCGGTCGCTGACACCGGTAATCGCTAATGAGACACCCTGTTTACTGCGCAGTTCACGAAAATGGACCAGCAGCGCCAGACCGGAGGAATCAACACGCTGTAATTGGCTAACATCAATACGCGTTTTATCGGCCAACAATGCATCGCGCTGTTGCCATAAAGGTAGCAGCGTTTCGCGATCCAATTCACCTTGCAGTATCAGCGTTTCCTGCTGCGACTGCCAATTCAGTTCATCCGCCATAATCACTACTTATCTAAAGTTATCGGCTGTTTCGCTGCAATAAGCAACTGCTGAGTCAAACCATCAACCCCTTTCTGACGCAGGATAGAGGCCCACTCATTTTGCTTGGTGCTGATCATGCTAACCCCTTCGGCTATCATGTCATACGCCTGCCAGTTACCGGTTTGGCTGTTTTTACGCCACTGGAAATCTAAACGTACCGGAGGGCGGCCATTAGGGTCAAGGATGGTCACACGAATGGCGACGATATTGGCATCACCCAATGGCTGGTCTGGTGCAACATCGTAAGTTTGGCCGTGATATAGCGCCAAGGCCTGGCCATATGCTTGTTCCAAATATTGACTGAATGCATTGAAGTAGGCTTCGCGCTGTGCCGGGGTGGCGGCTTTGTAATAGCTGCCCAGCACCAATGCGCCAGCATATTTAATCTGAACAAATGGCAATAACTCTTCGCGTACAATAGTGCGCAAATATTCAGGATTTTGTTTAATGTTAGCTTGTTCGGTTTTCAGGCGCGTAAAGGTTCTTTGCGCGGCTTCATCCATCAGACGGTATGGGTTGGTTTGATCGACAGCATTAGCCAATGGGGCTACCACCAACAACGCGACCATAAGTAAACGTTTAAACATTCGATACCCTCTTAAGGATGTTGAGTAGCAGGTGAGCTGCTATTGGCTGGTGCCGGTTCGCTGGCTGGCGCATCAGAATTACCATCACCGCCGCTCTTGTACAAGAACTGACCGATAAGGTCTTCCAGAACCAATGCAGATTTCGTGTCTTGAATGACGCCACCATCTTTCAAAATACTGGTGCCCATATCCGGGTCTTCAAAACCGACATTGAGCGCCAAGAACTGCTCGCCCAATAAACCGGAAGTGCGTACCGCCAGTGAGCTGGTGTCCGGGATATGGTTATAGCGCTGCTGGATATCTATCGCCACACGCGGGCTGTAATTTTTAGTATCCAGCGTAATATCAGCGACTCGGCCCACCACAACCCCGCCAATTTTGACTGGCGAATTGTTTTTCAAGCCACCAATATTGTCAAAATTAGCATAAATCCGATACGTCGGCTGATTACCCACTGATTTGATATCTGCCACTTTCAAGCAGAGGAATACGACGGCCAGAATAGCAATCAGTATAAATGCCCCTACCCAGATTTCACTTTTCTTCGTTTGCATCGACTCAGTTCCCAAACATCAGTGCTGTCAGCACAAAATCTAATCCCAATACCGCCAGTGATGAATGCACCACAGTACGGGTCGTTGCCCGGCTGATCCCCTCAGATGTTGGGACCGCATCATACCCATTGAACAGCGCAATCCAAGTCACGGTAATGGCAAATACCAGGCTCTTAATCAGGCAATTCAGTAAATCTGTGCGCCACTCGACGGCACTTTGCATCGCAGACCAGAAGAAACCGCTGTCGATTCCTTTCCAGTCGACACCGACCACTGAGCCGCCCCAGATACCCACCGCGACAAAAATAGCCGTCAATAGTGGCATACTGATAAGCCCGGCCCAGAACCGAGGAGCAACCACTCGCCTTAGGGGATCAATCGCCATCATTTCCAAGCTGGAAATCTGTTCAGTGGCTTTCATTAGGCCAATTTCTGCCGTCAGGGCAGAACCGGCCCGGCCAGCAAACAGCAGCGCCGTCACTACTGGCCCCAATTCCCGCAGTAATGATAAAGAAACCATCATCCCGAGGCTGGCTTCTGCACTGTATGTGGTGAGGATCAAAAAGCCCTGCAAGCCCAAAACCATACCGATAAACAGACCGGAAACCACAATAATCAGTAAAGATTGCACCCCAACGCTATACAGCTGCTTGACCAATAACGGCCACTGTTTTCGCGGCTCAGGCCGGCCAACCAGTGCATTAAACAGCATTAAACCTGCGCGACCAAAGGATACGCAGACATTAATGCCCCGGCGGCCTAAAGACGCCAATGCCTGTACTAACATGAATACTCCATCTATTAGCCCAACAGCTCAGTTTTATAATCACCCGCCGGGAAACGGAAAGGCACCGGCCCATCGGCAATACCATCGAGGAACTGACGCACCCGCTGATCATCATTGGCTTGTAGCTGCTCTGGTGTTCCTTCAGCAATCACATGCTGATCGGCAACAATATAAGCATAATCAGCAATACTTAGCACTTCCGGTACATCGTGGGAAACCACCACGCAGGTGACCCCCAGTGCATGATTCAGCTCATCAATCAGTTTTACCAGTACGCCCATGGTGATAGGGTCCTGACCAACAAAAGGCTCATCAAACATAATCAATTCGGGATCAAGGGCAATAGCCCGCGCCAATGCGGCACGACGCGCCATACCGCCAGAAAGCTCAGCGGGCATTAAGTTAGCCGCACCACGCAACCCTACGGCCTCTAACTTCATCATCACCGTGCTGTGCAGCAACTCTTCCGGTAAGCGACTATGTTCACGTAATGGGAAAGCCACATTCTCAAATACGGTTAAATCGGTGAATAACGCACCCGATTGAAATAACATGCTCATTTTCTTGCGCACATCATACAAACGCTGGCGAGAAAGCGCCGGAATATTATCACCATCAAACCAGATTTCACCGGTATCCGGTGCCAGTTGCCCACCAATTAGGCGCAACAGAGTGGTTTTACCGATCCCCGAAGGCCCCATAATCGCTGTAACTTTGCCGCGCGGAACCGTCATATTGATATCGGCGAATATCGGGCGCTCACCACGGGTAAAACTCATCCCGCGGATCTCTATCAAATTCGACGCCAGTTGGTTCATTATCATTCGTCCCTTAGGCCTTTTATGACTCATCTAGCGCCAATGTTACAGCAAATGGCGATAACGAGCGCAATTGGGAAGTATTCTGACAACTTATTAACGCTTTTTCGTAGCCAAAGTTGCCATACGTTTTACTTTTCTGGCACTCACAGTCAAAATTAGGGGTAAGTAAAAAAAAGCGTAACGCGTTTTTAGTGATTTTTACCAACGAGTTTATGCCAATGGATCGGGATTATACCCTAAATAATTCGAGTTACAGGACTGCGGCAACTAAGTGAATTCCCAACAGCTTACATGAGTAAGTGACTGGGGTGAGCGAAGACAGCCAACACATCTGTGGTTTGAAGCATGACGGGTATATCACTAATAAAGGACTCTGCATGTTTCTTGCGATAGCACTATTAATCATTGGCTTAGTTTTATTGGTGTACGGCGCCGATCGATTAGTTTATGGCGCTGCCGTGTTATCCCGTTCTTTCGGTATCCCACCACTCATTATTGGGATGACCATTGTTGGCATTGGCACCTCACTGCCGGAGCTGATTGTATCAGTAACCGCGGCACTGAATAACCAAACAGATATGGCCGTCGGGAATGTGTTGGGCTCCAATATTACCAATCTATTGCTGATTGTCGGCGGTGCCGCCCTAATACGCCCGCTGACCGTGCGTTCAGAGATTGTACGGCGCGAATTACCCTTGATGTTGGTCGTGACGGTATTATGTGGTTTCCTGCTGGCTGACAATCATCTTAGCCGGGGGGATGGTGTTATTTTGCTATTGGCGGCGGCGGTTTTTATTATTCTGATACTGAAAATCGCACGCCTGGCCCATTCGCAAGGAAATGATATTCTCACTCGCGAGCAATTGGCTGAGCTGCCGCAAGACAGCAGTAATACTGTCGCATTATTATGGCTAGTGCTGGCATTCATTATTTTGCCACTCTCAGCCAAAATGATAATAGACAATGCTACGGTCATCGCCAGAGTCGCGGGTGTCAGTGAATTAGTTATCGGGCTGACTGTCATTGCCATTGGTACTAGCTTACCTGAGCTGGCCACCTTTATTGCCGGTGCGCTAAAAGGTGAAAATGATATGGCGGTCGGCAATATCATCGGTTCAAATATTTTTAATATTGTCATTGTGTTAGGCGTCCCCGCACTGCTGTCTCCGGGTGATATCAACCCCGAGGCTTTTCAACGAGATTATTGGGTCATGCTTGTTGTCAGTGTGATATTTACTGTGCTTTGTCTGGGGCGTAAACATCGAATCGGCCATATGGCGGGCGCTCTGTTATTATGCGGGTTTATCGCGTACCTAGTAGCGGTGCTTATACCCTAAATAATTCGATTTGCAGCCAGGCGGCAATTGGGCAAGCCCTCTGGAGCTTACACAAGTAAGTAACTGGGCGCACGAAAGCAGCCAACACATAGGCAGATTGAAGTATGACGGGTATATTTTGGCGGCCCTTAACTGCGGCCTAACCCATGTTGCCTACCAACATTGAGCGGGAAATAAGTATGTCTTTTTCTAATTTACAGCCGGGTGAGGATTTGCAGCCAAAAGTTGATTTTCAACAGGCAGGTAAACAAGTATTACAAATTGAGCGCGAAGGACTGGCGCAGCTTGATCAATACATTAATGACGATTTTGCCCGCGCTTGCGAGGCAATATTTAACTGTCACGGTAAAGTTGTCGTTATGGGGATGGGTAAATCTGGCCATATTGGGTGCAAAATTGCCGCGACTTTCGCCAGCACCGGTACCCCGTCATTCTTTGTCCATCCCGGCGAGGCCAGTCATGGCGATTTGGGGATGATCACGCCGCAAGATATCGTGCTAGCCATCTCCAACTCAGGGGAATCCAACGAAATCCTGGCATTGATCCCCGTCCTCAAGCGCCAGAAAATCCAGCTTATTTGCATGAGCAACAACCCAGAAAGCACCATGGGCAAAGCGGCTGATATTCACTTATGTATCAAGGTGCCGCAAGAAGCCTGCCCACTGGGGCTGGCCCCAACCACCAGCACTACCGCCACATTAGTGATGGGTGATGCCCTTGCGGTGGCTTTGCTGCAGGCGCGGGGCTTCACTCAGGAAGATTTTGCCCTCTCCCATCCCGGCGGCGCACTAGGGCGCAAATTATTATTGCGGATCAGCGATATTATGCACACTGGTGCCGACATTCCTCACGTCAGCCCTGATGCTTCATTACGTGATGCGTTACTGGAGATTACTCGGAAAAATCTGGGTTTAACCGTAATCTGTGACGATCTGATGATGATTAAAGGTATCTTTACCGATGGGGATTTGCGCCGGGTATTCGATATGGGCATTGACTTAAATCACGCGAAAATCGCCGATGTGATGACCAAAGGTGGCATTCGGGTGCGGCCAAATCTGTTGGCGGTAGATGTCCTCAACCTGATGGAATCACGTCATATTACCGCGGTATTAGTGGCCGATGGTGACCAATTGCTGGGTGTGGTGCATATGCACGACATGCTGAGAGCCGGTGTTGTTTAATAAAAGGTAAATTATGGATAGCACAGTATATCTGGACACATGCTATGGCCCAGTCGCTAGCAACGTTATGGAACGTGCGGCCAACATTCGCTTATTGATCTGTGATGTTGATGGTGTCATGTCCGATGGCCTGATTTATATGGGGAATCAGGGCGAAGAGCTGAAAGCTTTCAATGTGCGGGATGGCTATGGTATCCGCTGCCTGATAACCTCGGGTATTGAGGTGGCAATTATCACTGGCCGCAATGCCAAATTACTGGAAGACCGTGCCAACACCTTAGGTATTACCCACCTTTATCAAGGGCAATCTGATAAGCTGGTCGCCTATAACGCGTTATTGGCCGCATTAAAATGCCTGCCTGAGCAAGTTGCTTATATTGGTGATGATTTGATTGATTGGCCCGTAATGGCACAAGTGGGCTTATCCGTCGCCGTAGCGGATGCCCATCCGTTGCTCATCCCCAAAGCGGATTATGTCACGCAAATCAAGGGCGGGCGCGGTGCAGTACGCGAGTTATGTGATTTGATATTATTAGCCCAGGGTAAACTCGAAGGTGCTAAAGGATTGTCGATATGAGTAAAACAAGACTATGGATAACACTATCCTTAGCACTGATTGCGTTAGCGTTGATTGGCTGGAATTTTTCTGGTTTTAATCAACAAGGTATACAAAATGTGGCGAATGATCAGGAACCCTCATCGCAAAGCCAACATACTGTTACCGTGGTTTTTAATCCAGTTGGGCAATTAAGTTATAAACTGGTAGCAGAAGAAGTCCAGAACTTCAGCGAACAAGAGCTGACCTGGTTTACCCGGCCAGTCATGACAATGTTTGATGAGAATGCCGTTGCCACTTGGTCAGTACGTGCAGATCGCGCCAAGCTGACCAATGATAAGATGCTTTATTTGTATGGTCACGTCGAGGTTGATAGCCTAACCCCAGACGCACAGTTACAAAAAATTAAAACGGATAACGCCCAGGTTAATTTGATCACTCAGGATGTCTCCTCAGATGATGAAGTAACCCTCTTTGGTGTTGGATTTACATCTAACGGTATGAAAATGCGTGGCAATTTGCGGGATAAAACCGCCGAGCTGATTGAAAAGGTTAAAACCTCTTATGAAATCCAAAAATAAAATTCGTCATTTTTTGCTTGCCAGCTCACTTTTGGCCGCTAGCTTGCCAGCATTGGCTTTAACGGGTGATACCGATCAGCCCGTCAAGGTTGATTCCGTCAAACAAGCGCTAGATATGGCGGCGAATACCATCACATTTACTGATAATGTGATTATCAAGCAAGGCACTATTGAGATTAAGGCTGATAAAGTGGTGGTGACCCGTCCGGGGGGTGATCAAAGCAAAATGGTCATTGAAGGTTTTGGTAATCCGGTCACTTTCTATCAGATGCAAGACAGCGGTAAACCCGTGAAAGGTCATGGGCAGAAACTGCGTTACGAAGTCGCTAACGATTTTGTCGTATTGACCGGTGATGCCTATCTGGAGCAGCTTGATAGCAATATCAAAGGTGATCGCATCACTTATTTGGTGAAAAAACAGCAGATGGAAGCCTTCAGTGATAAAGGCAAGCGCGTCACCACCGTGCTATTACCGTCCCAATTACAAGATAAAGGGCCAGCAGCTTCAGGCCAAAAGAAGAGTAACTAATCATTTATGGCAACATTAATCGCAGAAAAACTGGCTAAGGCGTACAAAGGCCGTAAAGTGGTCGAAGACGTCAGCTTGAAAGTAAAGTCCGGTGAGATTGTCGGTTTACTTGGGCCAAACGGTGCCGGTAAAACCACCACTTTTTATATGGTCGTCGGCATTGTTCAGCGTGACGCCGGGCGTATTGTGATTGATGACGAAGATATCAGCCTCTTGCCTCTCCATGAACGCGCCCTGCGCGGAATTGGCTACTTACCGCAAGAAGCTTCCATCTTCCGCCGCCTGAGTGTCTTTAACAATCTGATGGCGGTGCTGGAAATCCGTAAAGACCTCTCATCTGAGCAACGTCAGGAGCGGGCTGATGAGTTAATGGAAGAGTTCCATATTACTCATTTACGTGACAGTCTGGGCCAATCACTTTCCGGTGGTGAACGTCGCCGGGTTGAAATCGCCCGTGCACTGGCGGCTAATCCTAAATTTATTCTGCTGGATGAACCGTTTGCTGGGGTTGACCCGATTTCTGTTATTGATATCAAAAAAATAATTGAACACCTGCGCGACAGTGGCCTCGGTGTCCTAATTACCGACCATAACGTGCGCGAAACACTAGACGTTTGTGAGCGGGCTTATATTGTAAGCCAAGGGCATTTAATCGCTCACGGAACACCACAGGAAATTTTGGCCGACGAACAAGTTAAACGTGTTTATCTGGGTGAGGAGTTCCGCCTTTAATCTTCTCATCACGGCACACTATTAATGACTTTGTTAGCCACCAGGAAAATTGATACTGCATTATGAAGCAAGGTTTGCAACTCAAGTTCAGCCAACAACTGGCCATGACTCCGCAGCTACAGCAGGCTATTCGCCTGTTGCAGCTTTCTACGCTAGAGCTCCAGCAGGAGATTCAGTTAGCGCTGGAGAGTAACCCCCTGCTTGAGCAAACCGATCTTCACGAAGAGATAGATGCAAAAGAAACGGTAGACAGTGAAGCGCTTGATACGCGCGAAGCGCTGGAACAAAAAGATATGCCGGAAGAGTTACCACTGGATGCCACCTGGGATGAGATTTACACCGCGGGCACACCATCTGGTATGGGCAATGATTACAGTGACGACGAACTACCGGTCTACCAGGGGGAAACCACCCAAACGCTACAAGATTATTTAATGTGGCAAGTGGACTTGACCCCCTTTTCTGAAACTGATGCTGCGATTGCGACTTCTATCGTCGATGCGGTTGATGAAACCGGCTATCTTACTGTGCCACTGGAAGACATTCTGGAAAGTATGGGAGATGAAAACGTCGGGTTAGACGAAGTTGAAGCGGTGCTTAAGCGAATACAACACTTTGATCCCATTGGTGTCGCTGCTCGCAACTTGCGTGAATGCCTGTTGGTGCAGTTGTCGCAATATGCCAAAGACACGCCTTATCTTGCCGAAGCGCGCCTGGTCATTAGTGATTATCTGGATTTGCTAGGCAACCATGATTTCCGCACGATGATCCGTTTAAGTCGGTTAAAAGAAGATACACTTAAAGAAGCCATTGCTCTGATTCAATCACTGGATCCGCGCCCTGGCCAGTCTATCAATACCGGGGAATCTGAGTACGTCATACCGGACGTTCTGGTGCGTAAAGACAAAGGGCACTGGACGGTAGAGCTGAATGCCGATAGCATTCCACGCCTGAAAATCAACCAGCAGTATGCGGCAATGGGCAGCAGCACCCGTAATGACAGTGACGGGCAGTTTATCCGCAGCAATCTGCAAGAGGCAAAATGGTTGATAAAAAGCCTTGAAAGCCGTAATGAGACACTGTTAAAAGTGGCGCGCTGCATTGTTGAGCAGCAAGTGGCCTTTTTTGAAAGTGGGCCTGAATTTATGAAACCCATGGTACTGGCAGACATTGCCCAAGCCGTGGATATGCATGAGTCGACAATTTCCCGTGTGACCACGCAGAAATTCCTGCACAGTCCTCGGGGTATTTTCGAGCTGAAATATTTCTTCTCCAGTCACGTCAATACAGAAAGCGGGGGTGAAGCTTCTTCCACTGCAATCCGTGCACTGGTGAAAAAATTGGTTGCGGCAGAAAATCCTGCCAAACCACTGAGTGACAGTAAGCTGACGACACTATTATGCGAACAAGGCATTATGGTGGCACGGCGTACCGTCGCGAAGTACCGAGAGTCGTTATCCATCCCGCCGTCAAACCAGCGTAAACAGTTGGTTTGACCTGAACTGAGAAGGAAGACACTATGCAACTCAATATTACCGGACATCATGTCGAAATAACCGAAGCATTACGCGAGTTTGTGACCACTAAATTTGCCAAACTAGAGCAATATTTTGATCGAATTAACCAGGTGTATGTGGTTTTAAGTGTCGAAAAAGTAAAACAAATTGCAGAAGCAACGGTGCATGTGAATGGGGGCGAGTTGCACGCAAGTTCAGAGCAGGAAGATATGTACGCCGCAATTGATATTTTGGTTGATAAACTGGCCCGCCAGTTAAACAAGCATAAAGATAAACTGAAACAACATTAGGGGCCCTTGTTGCTGTTATATACCCTGGATAATTCGAGTTACATCCATGCAGCTTGAAGTATGACGGGTACACAGCAAAGGTTCTACACTCGCTACACCACCTGATGCCAGCAGAGAAGAATATTCCGCTGGCATCAGGCGTAAAACAGCGCTTAAGTGAAAGATGAGATGATCAACGATCCAGCATTGCAATTAAGCTCGGTATTAAATATCGAGTGCACCAAAAGCTCCGTACATTGCTCAAGTAAAAAACGGGCTTTGGAAATTATCAGCGAGTTAGCTGCCAAACAGCTGAACCTGCCGTCACAGATCGTTTTCGATGCTGTGTTAACCCGCGAACGCATGGGCAGTACAGGTATTGGTAGTGGTATCGCGATCCCTCATGGCAAGCTGGAGGAAGATACACTGCGCGCTGTAGGTGTATTTATCCGCCTGGACCAACCTATTGCTTTCGATGCTATTGATAACCAACCGGTTGATCTATTATTTGCCTTGTTGGTTCCAGCAGATCAATGTAAAACTCACTTACACACTTTGTCTTTAGTCGCCAAGCGATTAGCTGATAAAACAGTGTGTCGTCGTTTACGGGCGGCGCAAAGTGATGATGAGCTTTATCAAATCATGACTGAATTACCGCCAGAAACAGCGTAATCAGGCAAGTAACGTCTATTTTATCCGTGATGCCCGGCTGTTGCCGGAATACAAGGTTCTACAAAGGGAGTCACTCACATGGTGCTGATGATTGTCAGCGGCCGTTCCGGTTCAGGGAAGTCTGTAGCTTTGCGCGCATTGGAAGATATGGGTTTCTATTGCGTCGATAACTTGCCCGTGGTTCTGCTGCCGCAATTGGCGAGTACACTTGCCGATAGGAATATCTCTGCCGCGGTGAGCATAGACGTGCGCAATATGCCTGAATCTCCTGAGGTATTTGAACATGCCATGACCCAACTGCCGGATAGCTTTTCCCCGCAGTTGCTGTTTTTGGATGCTGACCGCAATACCCTGATTCGTCGCTATAGTGATACCCGTCGGCTACATCCGCTGTCGACCAAGAATCTGTCATTAGAAAGTGCTATTGATGAAGAGAGCGACTTGCTAGAGCCTTTGCGCTCACGGGCTGACTTGATTATTGATACTTCTGAAATGTCAGTGCATGAGTTGGCTGAGATGCTGCGCACCCGCTTGCTGGGTAAACGTGAGCGCGAGCTGACCATGGTGTTTGAATCCTTCGGCTTTAAACACGGTCTGCCCATTGATGCAGATTATGTCTTCGACGTCCGCTTCCTGCCAAACCCGCACTGGGACCCGAAATTACGCCCAATGACAGGGCTGGATAAGCCGGTGGCTTCTTTCCTTGATCGCCATACCGAAGTGCATAACTTTATTTATCAGACCCGCAGCTATTTGGAGCTGTGGTTGCCGATGCTGGAAACCAATAACCGCAGTTATCTGACGGTAGCCATTGGATGTACCGGCGGTAAGCACCGCTCAGTCTACGTTGCGGAACAACTGGCCGATTACTTCCGCGCCCGTGGGAAGAATGTCCAATCACGTCATCGTACTCTGGAAAAGCGTAAATAATGACCGTCAAACAGACAGTTGAGATCAAAAACAAGTTGGGGATGCACGCCAGACCCGCAATGAAATTGTTCGAGCTGGTTCAAAGTTTTGATGCAGAAGTGATGTTACGCAATGACAGTGGTACCGAAGCCGAAGCCAGCAGTGTGATTGCACTGCTGATGCTTGATTCTGCCAAAGGCCGTCAAATTGAGGTTGAAGCGACCGGGCCTGATGAGATACAAGCCCTGGCGGCGGTAATTGAGTTGTTTAATTCGGGCTTTGATGAAGATTAAGTTTTTATTTTGCGGTTCAGTTGATATTCAATTAGATGATAGGTTCGGTTGTTAGAACTTCATTGCCAGCATGCGATCAGATTTCGGTTGATGCCTGATTAGATGATCCGCTTCGGTTGTTAGAATTTCATTGCCCACTTAGCCTCCGATGCACCAACCGCCAAAGGGGGCCGCGGCCCCCTTGTGGAATCCCGCGCTTTCGCACGTATCGCTTGCCCACTTCGTGGGTTCCCTCCTTCATCATTCCGCTGGCGGGACGGCTTTATTCGCGTCCCTGCTCATGACGCCTAAATCCGCCGTCCATGGCGGATTTCCCTAGCTACATTCTTCACTCGGCTGCTCAAATGTGCTTTTAATTTCAAGGTCAAAACAATGGTTTTGATTTTCTCTTTTGACCTTGAGCGCAATCAGGAATATTACCGACAAAGACGATGGCCCGAGTGAGCCGCCATGGACGGCGGCGAAAAGCGCGCTGGAGCAGGAAGCGACTCGCGCTGGCTCGATAAGGCCAACGGCTGCCGGAGGGGACTGCGAATAGCAGTAATATTTCGCGCAAGCCGCAGGTGCAGGAGGGCCGGCCTGCCCTCCTGCTCGGTTGAGGCCACAGAGGTAAGGTAATAACTGAACGACTATCAACCGAAAGATGATCCGCAGCGTCAACAACCAAACCAGTCACTGAACAAATCACATCTAAACAAACATTACCCAACTTAAGATATTTTAAATCAAAATGTACTGGGTAATCGTTTGCTAATCATAAAAAATGCGGCCTTTCCCCCTTGCAGAGAAATCCCACGCGAGTATAATTCGCCACAATTTGCCGGGAGATATGATGAAAAGCCGCTTGAATTTTGCTAAACATCGTCGTTTTGTGGAACATGGCCCTATTGATGGCCGACAAAATAAACTGCCAGCAGGCAGCCAATTGCCGTTCTTTCTCCCGTTGCTAAACCGATCCTGAAAAGCCCCTCATTGAGGGGCTTTTTTTTTGTCTGCTGATCGGAACCAAATTAAGCATTATCACTAATTAAAATATATACCCTAAATAATTCGGGTTGCAGGAAGGCGGCAACTGAGCAAATCCCCAAGAGCCTACTGACTTTAAGTAAGTAACTGGGATGAGCGAAAGCAGCCAACGCACATGCAGCTTGAAGCATGACGGGTCACAGAGGAGAGCGAAATGGTCAACCCATTGTATCACAAGCATATAATCTCAATTAACGACTTATGTCGCGAGGAGTTGGAGCTGGTACTGCGCACGGCCGCTAGTCTAAAAAGCCACCCGCAACCTGAGCTGTTAAAACACAAAGTGATCGCCAGTTGCTTTTTCGAAGCCTCAACTCGTACCCGTTTATCATTTGAAACCTCTATTCACCGCCTTGGCGCATCCGTCGTCGGTTTTTCGGATAGCAGTAACACTTCGCTGGGTAAAAAAGGCGAGACGCTGGCTGATACCATGTCAGTAATCAGTACCTATGTCGATGCCATCGTCATGCGCCACCCGCAAGAAGGAGCTGCCCGCCTTGCCGCCCAGTTCTCCGGCCATGTACCAGTGGTCAATGCCGGTGACGGAGCCAACCAGCATCCGACCCAAACACTGCTCGATTTATTCACGATTCAAGAAACCCAAGGGCGGCTGGATAACATTAATATCGCCATGGTCGGTGACCTAAAATATGGTCGTACGGTGCACTCGCTGACGCAAGCCTTGGCTAAATTTGATGGCAATCGCTTCTTCTTTATCGCTCCAGATGCCCTGGCAATGCCAGCTTATCTCCTTGAAATGTTGGAAGAAAAAGGCATTGAATATAGCCTGCACGAAAGTATTGAAGAAGTGGTGCCAGAGCTGGATATTCTCTATATGACCCGGGTGCAAAAAGAGCGCCTTGACCCATCGGAATACGCCAACGTTAAAGCACAGTTTGTCCTCCGCGCGGCTGATTTGAACGGTGCGCGAGATAATCTCAAAGTACTACACCCGCTGCCACGTATTGATGAAATCACCACCGATGTTGATAAAACCCCTTACGCCTACTATTTCCAACAAGCAGGTAATGGGATTTTTGCACGTCAGGCGCTGTTGGCGCTGGTACTCAACGCAGATTTGGCTCTTTAAGGGGATTGAACATGACTCAGGATTACAAATTACAGGTTGAAGCGATTAAATGCGGCACCGTGATTGACCATATTCCGGCGCAAATCGGGTTCAAATTGCTGTCGCTGTTCAAACTGACTGCAACTGACCAGCGCATTACCATCGGGTTGAATTTACCCTCTAAGCGTTCCGGCCGTAAGGATTTGATTAAAATAGAAAATACCTTCCTAACAGAGCAGCAAGCCAACCAATTGGCGATGTATGCCCCGGATGCTACCGTCAACCGCATTGATAATTACGAAGTCGTCAAAAAGCTGACTCTCAGTCTACCGGAGCATATCGACGGCGTACTCACCTGCCCTAATAGCAACTGTATCAGCCACAACGAGCCCGTCGACTCTAGCTTTAAGGTGAAAGCCAAGCAGGGTGAGATTCACCTTAAATGCAAATATTGCGAGAAAGAGTTCGATCACCAGGTGGTGTTACAAGCAGATTAGTGACAAGCAGATTAGCCGCAAAGTTGACGCGCGCGGGTTGCTGTAATTCGCTCCATCTTTATAATGATGGGGATAATTAATTATGATATTTCATAACCAGGAGTCTACATGTCACGCATTATCAGCACTGAACTCGCCCCTGCCGCTATTGGCCCTTATGTTCAAGGTGTCGATCTGGGCAGCATGATCATCACTTCCGGCCAAATCCCGGTTGATCCGAAAACCGGCCTGGTGGCCGATGACGTTTCAGCTCAGGCACGTCAATCACTGGAAAATGTGAAAGCTATTGTCGAAGCTGCTGGCCTAAAAGTAGCCGATATCGTGAAAACCACAGTATTCGTTAAAGATCTGAATGATTTCAGTACCGTTAACGCCACTTACGAAGCTTTCTTCGCAGAACACAATGCGCCATTCCCTGCGCGCTCATGTGTCGAAGTGGCCCGCTTGCCAAAAGATGTGAAAATAGAAATCGAAGCTATCGCGGTACGTCGTTAATTCTGATGTTATTGCGTCACGGCTGGTGAATACCAGCCGTAAGCCATCAATCTTCTCTAATCCAATAAATCCCTTCATAGGCCCGCAATTCCATCTCCTGCGGCTGGAAAGCACTTTCGCCATAGCTGCTCATCAACAACTGCCAGTTACTATCCTGCTCAATGCCCTCCGGCTGCCATTGCCGTGACTCACCACTCAGGTTCGCGACCACCAGTAATTTCTTACCTTGCCAACTCCGTAAATAACACCATAAATCAGGGTGTTGTGGGCAAAGATCCTGATAGTCACCAAAAGTGAACACATAGTGCTGCTTGCGTAGAGCTATTAAATATTGATAGGCATAAAACACCGAATCAGCATCTGCCAATGCGGCTTCGACGTTAATATTGGTGTAATTACTGCAAGGTTCGATCCACGGTGTTCCTTGGCTGAATCCAGCATTCTGCTGACTATCCCATTGCATTGGGGTACGGCCATTATCGCGGGATTTAGTCGCCAAAATTGCCAATAATTCGTCAGGATCACGGCCTTTCGCACTTAATTCGGCAAACATATTCAGGCTTTCAACATCACGATATTGATCAATTGAGCTGAAGTTTGGATTGGTCATCCCAATCTCTTCGCCCTGATAAATATAAGGCGTGCCCTGCATACCGTGCAGCACCATCGCCAGCATCTTGGCGGCAGGTAAACGCAATGCACCTTCATCACCAAAACGCGACACAATGCGCGGCTGGTCGTGATTACACCAAAACAATGCATTCCAGGCACGGTTATGCATCCCTTGCTGCCATTGGTTAAAAATCTGCTTAAGTTCGACGCGATCCGGTGACATCAGCGACCATTTCTCACCCTTGAGATAATCCACTTTCAAATGATGGAAATTAAAGGTCATCGACAGTTCGTCACCGCCCAAGGCGGCATAGCGCTGGCAATGCTCAAGGCGGGTGGAAGACATCTCCCCGACGGTCATCAGGCCGCGCGGCTGAAACACATCGCGGCTCATTTCTTGTAAAAATTCGTGGATACGCGGGCCATCAGTATAGAAACGACGGCCATCGCCTTCAAAGTCATCGGGGAAGTCTTGCTGCTTGGATACCAAATTGATCACATCCAGACGCAAGCCATCTACGCCAATATCAGCCCAAAACTCACACACTTTTTTCAGTTCGTCGCGTACCGGTTGGTGTTCCCAGTTGAGATCAGCCTGCTCGGTGGCGAATAAATGCAGATAATACTGACCACTGGCTGCGTGCCATTGCCAGGCATTACCACCAAATTTAGAGCGCCAGTTATTGGGTAAATTGTCTCCCTCTCCATCACGCCAAATATAAAACTGGCGGTAAGGGCTGTTGCGATCTTGGGATGCTTTAAACCAGGCATGCTCAGTGGATGTGTGATTGAACACCATATCCATCACGATGCGAATACCCCGTTGATGGGCTTGTTCTACCAGAGTTTTGAAGTCATCCAAAGTGCCGTAAGCCGGGTCAATGGCGCAATAATCCGCCACATCATAACCATTATCCACTTGTGGCGAGACATACACCGGCGTCAGCCAGATGGCATCAACACCCAGCTTTTGCAGATAATCCAACCGTTGCGTCACCCCCGCCAAGTCGCCGTAGCCATTACCGGTGCTGTCCTGAAAACTCTTCGGGTAAATCTGATAAATGACGCCGTTTTGCCACCAAGGGATAGGATTATTCATAACAGACTCTTATTTGTAGAAAAAACCGAAAAAATTGAGAAAAAACTTCACTTGAGAATAACTCCACCAGAGAATAATCTCTGGCGGAGGTTCAGGATTCAGACCGGCAATTCGCCGCGACTGTCTTTGCGTTTATAAACCAAGATGGTCAGAATCAACGGCACAACAACCGCCACCAACATGGCCAAGCTATAAATCGCCCAGAACTGCGGTTTGATGGACAAAATACCCGGTAACCCACCGACACCAATACCATTGGCCGTCACTCCGGTCAGCCCGCAAATCAGGCCAGCCAGTCCAGAACCAATCATGGCGCACAACATCGGGAAACGGTATTTCAAGTTAATACCGTACATAGCGGGTTCAGTCACACCGAGATAAGCTGAAATCGCCGCCGGAACAGAGATTTCGCGCTCATTGATCTTACGGCTGATAATGATAATACCCAGCACCGCAGAAGCTTGCGCAATATTCGACAAAGCAATCAGCGGCCAAACTGGCGTGCCGCCCATGCTCTGAATCATCTGCATATCAATGGCTAACGTGGTCTGATGTATGCCGGTAATCACCAATGGCGCATACAGGAAACCAAACAGTGCAGCACCAATAGGGGCGAAACTGCCGGTCATCACCATTTTAACCGCCCATGCCACACCATCACCAATCATGCGGCCAAATGGCCCAATCAAAGTATGAGCAAGGAACACGGCCAGCAACAAGGACACCACCGGCACGATAACTAAGTAGAGATAAGCGGGAATAATTTTTTTCAGATTGGTTTCAATCCAGCCCAGAGCTAAACCGGCCAGAATAGAGGGGATAACCTGCGCCTGATAACCCACTTTTTGAATGGTGAACCAGCCGAAGTTCCAAATCTCGGGAACTTGCTGCCCCAGTAAATAGGAATTCATTAACTGCGGAGAAACCAACGTAATCCCCAAGACAATCCCCAATACTGGCGTGCCGCCCATTTTCTTCACAGTTGACCAACAGATAGCCACTGGCAGGTAGAAGAAGATGGCTTCGCCCAGCAACCAAAGGAAGTCATAAATGGTTTTCCACGCCGGATACATCTGCGCCAGCGTTTTACCATCGGACATCGGGATGTCGCCGATCACATTACGGAAACCGAGGATCAAGCCGCCGCTGATCAATGCAGGTAATAGAGGGAAGAAAATCTCGGCAAAGTGAGAAATACCGCGCTCAAACCACGTCATATTCTGTCGCGCGGCCAGTTTGGTTTGTTCTTTATCCACTTCATTCTGGCCAATTTTAGCAATCAGCGCCTTGTAGTAATCATCAACTTCTGGCCCGATAACCACTTGAAATTGACCGGCATTGGTAAAGCAGCCTTTGACCATCGACAGCTTTTCTATCTCTTTGGGAAATGCTTTCGCAGGATCATTTAGCACAAAACGTAACCGGGTAATGCAGTGGCTGACGGTGGCAATATTTTCTCTGCCTCCCACCAGTACGATCAATTGATCGATGTCTTGTTGTTTTACTTTGCTCATTTCAACATACCTTTCGTAAAGGTGAGATAGCGTATTGAATTGTAAGTTTTTTTTAAAAAAATCTGTCCATTCTGTCTGGAACAAAAAACAAATTAAAAATAAACGTCGGCTATAAAAATGATAGCTGCTTATATATTCAGCTCATTAAAGATTAGCTAGGTATTTATTTTTATGAAATGGGAACGTTCCCAACTTGGGTTCAAGATCACAAATTGGCCATTTTTTATATGAGTTTTCGTCAGAAATCTGTCCGTGTCAGCAGTGCCCCCTCAAGATGAAATTGCAGGGAGCATCACTATGATAAAAGAAGCATCAGACTAATTGACCGGGAATGATAATTTGTTGAATAGGATGACTATTATTAAGTTGATCAAGCAGTTGTGATGCCGCTTTCATGCCAGCGCTACCGTAACCCAGCTCGACTGACAGGCTATTAGGGAACAAGAAACTCAAGAGCGGGGTATTCCCGATACCACAGACCTGGATATTTTGCTTCCCTTGCTGCTGCAAGTACTTACTAACCCCCATGGCGATGGTATCAGAGGCACAAACTAGCGCGGAGGTATCCGGTTTTATCACTTGAGGCGCGAGCAAAAAGCCACTTTGATAACTCAATTCACCCAACGCGACAGTGGGAGTCAGGTCATATTGCTGGCAGTAATCGAGGTAGGATTGGTGACGGCGCATACCGGTCGTGGCATCCGAGGGCTGCACCCCGATATAACTGATATGGCGATGTCCGGCTTGACGTAGTTTATCCATCAAGAGGCGCACCGCCCCTTCATCATCATAACAAACCGAAGAAAAACCGGTATATTCTCGCGCCAATACCACCATTTTTTCCTGCCACGGCGTGAGCATTTCTGCGGTTAAGCCAGTGAAACCAAAAAGAATAACACCATCAACATGGCGCTGTTGTAAAACATGCAAATGCTCGCTAACCAACTCAGGATCAAACTGGCTCTCCATCAAAATAGGGTCGTAACCTTGCTGGTAGAATAGCGGTAACATGGTGCGCACCGCTTGATTCTCAGATGGGGAATCCAGGCGCGAGACAATAATCCCCACCACTTTATCGCTTTGCCCGCGCATCGCGCGTGCCGATTTTGATGGAGTGAAACCTTGCTGACGAATAACCGCCTCAACCCGCTCGCGAGTCTGTGGGCTGACACTGCTTTCGTTATTCAATACCCGTGAAACTGTGGATTTTCCAACTCCACTCATGCGGGCAATGTCCTTAATGGTCAAACGGTTTTGCATGGTTTACCTAATGTTTAGGTTTGAATACATATAATAAACTGATTATTTATATTTAGCAGAACAGTGGGAAGCATACCATGCACAGAATCAGACTCAGCGCATGATATCTCCATGACTGGTAACATATTATTACCCTAACGGATGAAATCACCGTCAGGGTGATTTTTGCCGTGGCAACATTTTGTCGCGCGACAATCGTCATGCTGTTTACTGCTCGTATAGCTGCTTGAGTGCTCAAACTTAAGCAAAACGATTCTTCACTCGCCGGAGGTTAATTACCCAGTGGACCCTGTTCCCTCGATCTGCCCCCTTTGGGTGTACCGATAAGGTCATCCTCCGTCTGACGTGGTTGCCTTATTGGATCATAACAATCCGATAGGCAGTCACTGCGCATTTCCCCTGCGTTGGTTTCTGCTGATGCTATTTTTGCCCTTTCTACGGCAGGTTTGCCGTGGGTGCAACCTGAAGTTCATTCAATAAAAACTTCAGGGCGTGACAGTAAGGTTTGAACCATGCAAGTTAAAAATTTCACTCGGCAATTGCTCAATGTATTGAGCCGTAACCTGCCCCGCCGCCTGATCCGCCGGGAAACCATGCTAGACGGGCTTTCTGCGGGAAGTGCGGCCCATATCCCGGCAGACCTGACTCTACAGCGTTTGCAGTGTGCCAATGAAACGCCCCAGCAACTTTACCAACGTTTTCAAAGTCACCCCGAGGGGCTGACTGAGCAGGAAGCCGAGGCCATTCGCCTAAACAGTGGCAGTAATCTGATTGAGAATCAGCAAGCTGCTCCTTGGTGGGTTCACCTATGGCACTGTTATCGCAATCCTTTTAACTTACTCTTGACCATTCTGGCTCTGATTTCTTACGCCACGGAAGATCTCACCGCCGCGCTGGTGATTGGTGCCATGGTATTGATTTCCACCCTGATGCATTTTATTCAGGAAGCCCGATCTAACCGCGCAGCCGATACCCTGAAGGCCATGGTCAGCAACACCGCCACAGTGCTGCGAAGTGATGCTCATACTGGAAAGAGTGAACATCGCGAGCTGCCTATTTCCCAGTTGGTGCCGGGCGATATTATCAAACTGTCTGCTGGCGACATGATCCCGGCGGATCTCCGTATTTTGGTGGCGAAAGACCTGTTTATCAGCCAGGCCGCCCTGACCGGTGAATCGCTGCCGGTTGAGAAAGTGGCACAATGCCGTGAATGTGATGAGCAAAACCCATTGGAGCGGGATACCCTGTGCTTTATGGGCACCAATGTGGTGAGTGGATCTGCGCTCGCCATTGTCATTGGAACCGGTAACCAAACTTATTTTGGCTTACTGGCTGAGCGCGTAACTCATCAGGATGAGCAACCCAATGCTTTCCAAAGCGGCATCAGTAAAGTCAGTTGGTTGTTGATCCGCTTTATGTTGGTTATGACGCCAATTGTGTTGCTGATCAATGGCTTTACCAAAGGTGATTGGTGGGAGGCCGCGCTGTTTGCCCTCTCGGTCGCCGTGGGTTTGACCCCAGAAATGCTGCCAATGATTGTCACATCGACTTTGGCAAAAGGGGCAGTGAAGCTGTCAAAGCAGAAAGTCATCGTCAAACGGCTGGATGCTATCCAAAACTTTGGCGCGATGGATGTTCTGTGCACCGATAAGACCGGCACTCTGACTCAAGACAAGATTGTGCTGGAGAGCCACACCGACGTGTTTGGTGCCAATTGTGAGCGGGTACTGCGCTATGCCTGGCTCAATAGTTACTACCAAACCGGGCTAAAAAACCTGCTTGATGTGGCGGTACTCTCGTCCATGAGTGAATCCGCCAGCGCCGAATCTCAATCTGCCGACACGCTGGCGGGTTATCGCAAAATCGATGAAATTCCATTTGATTTTGAGCGCCGTCGCATGTCCGTGGTGGTCAGCGACAAATCGAATTATCACGAGCTAATCTGCAAGGGCGCATTGGAAGAGATACTGTCTATTTGCCGCCATGTCCGCCAGGGGGATGACGTTATCCCATTGACTGACGCGCTGCTGGCGCGCATTCGCCGCATCACTGATGAGCAGAACCAGCAAGGGTTGCGAGTGGTGGCCGTCGCGACACGGATTTTACCGGCATATCAGCGAGATTATGCTGTTATCGACGAATATGACCTGATTCTTGAAGGATATATCGCCTTCCTCGATCCGCCCAAAGAGAGTACCGCGCCCGCGCTGCTGGCGTTGAAAAACAGTGGCGTTAACGTCAAAATTCTTACTGGTGACAATGAGTTAGTGGCGCGTAAAGTCTGTAAGGATGTCGGGCTGTCTGTCGAGCAAGTCTTGCGCGGCAGTGATATCGAGCAGATGAGCGAAGCGGAACTGACCGAAGCGACCCGCACCACCACCGTGTTTGCCAAACTGACACCGATGCATAAAGAGCGCATCGTGCAAAACCTGCGCAATGCGGGCCATGTGGTTGGGTTTATGGGGGATGGTATCAATGATGCCCCGGCACTGCGGGCGGCTGATATCGGGATCTCCGTGGATTCGGCGGTAGATATTGCCAAAGAAGCGGCCGATATTATTTTGCTGGAAAAAAGCTTGATGGTGCTGGAACAGGGGGTGATAGAGGGCCGCCGCACTTTCGCCAACATGTTGAAATACATCAAAATGACGGCCAGCTCCAACTTCGGTAACGTTTTTAGTGTGCTGATTGCCAGTGCATTTTTGCCTTTCTTACCGATGCTGCCGCTACATTTGCTGATCCAAAACCTGATGTATGATATTTCCCAGATAGCCATTCCATTCGATAATGTCGACGAAGAGCAACTGGCCAAACCACAACGCTGGAACGCCGGTGATTTAGGGCGATTTATGGTGTTCTTTGGGCCGATAAGTTCAATCTTTGACGTTTTGACCTTCAGCCTGATGTGGTGGGTATTTAAAGCCAATACACCCGAAATGCAGACCTTGTTTCAGTCCGGCTGGTTCGTCGAGGGGTTGCTGTCCCAGACCTTAATTGTGCATATGATTCGTACTCGCAAAATTCCGTTTATTCAGAGCCGCGCCTCATGGCCACTGTGTCTGATGACATTGGCCGTGGTGGTGGTCGGTATCGGGCTGACCTTCTCACCACTGGCTGGATTCCTGCAATTACAGGCGCTGCCACTGTCTTACTTCCCATGGCTGATTTTGATTTTGACCGGTTATATGGTGACGACACAACTCGTGAAAGGCTGGTTTGTGAGGAGATATGGCTGGCAGTGATTTGATTTTTAATACAACGAGTGTTGCGCAGTGCGAAACATTCGCTATAATGTTTCTCGTGGCGCAACAGGGAACGAGAAATGATAAAAAGTTGGAAACACAAGGGACTGCAACGCTTCTTTGAAACGGGTTCTGCCGCTGGCATTAACCCTCAGCATGTTAAGCGGCTCCGCGACCGTTTACGATTTATCGACCTGGCGGAAACAATTGAAGATGTCAATGTCGCGGGGTACAAACTCCACCCGTTACAGGGTGACAGAGAAAACATCTGGTCAGTAACAGTGAGCGGAAATTGGCGCATTACGTTCAAGTTTACAGACGGAGATGCATTTATTCTTAACTACGAGGACTATCACTAATGAAAATGCATAATCCCCCACATCCGGGAGAAATGATTGAAGGAATCCTCGAAGATCTGGATCTCGGGATGAGAGAATTGGCGAGAGCATTAAACGTAGCACCGTCCACTGTCCAGCGGCTTGTCTCCTGTCACTCAGCCATTTCGCCGGAAATGGCCGTGAAACTGGCGGCGGTTTTGGGAAGCACTCCGGCCATGTGGCTTCGCCTTCAGGCGGCTTACGATCTCGCAAAAGCAGAAGAAAACATCGATGTTTCGAATCTGACTAAATTGTATAAACCGGAACCCGTATCGCTGCATAACTGATACGCTCAGATCCGACTCAAACAATCAATCGCGATGGCCTTAAAACTATCAAAATGCTGGCTACTCAATAAACGGCTCATGGAGCGCTCGCGCACAAAAGTGACAAACAGGTCATAAATGGCCATCGCCTCTTCATAATCCGTTTTACTGATAGCCAGCAAGAAAATCACATGAGCAACTTCGCCGTCCCCCCAGGCAATCCCCTCAGGGGCCAACAAAGTGACCACCACGGTTTTCTTGGCTAATAAGCCCAGTGAATGTGGCAGTGCAATCCCCTCGCCCAGCATGGTGGAGACTATCGCCTCCCGCTCGACGACTGAGGGGTAAAAATCCGCATCAACAAATCCTTCTTCTTCTAGCTGACTACAAACTTTTTTGAACAACTGCGCCTGGGTCATCGGCTGGTCGATAATCATAAAGTGATTGTTATCAAAGAATTTTTCCAGCATATAGGGCCGAGTTCGGTCGACTAAGACCAGCTTACCGAGTTGCTCTAATTGATATTCTGTCGGGAACGGCGACATCACCACCACCGGCTTGTTCTTCTCTGCTAATCGCGAATTGGAAATAATAAAATCTTCGTCGATATGGTCGAGATTTTCGTAATCACGCAGGGAAATAGTCTGGGTCATCACAATCTGCGGGTACTTACGGGAAATCTGCGCCTGAATCATTCGAGTGGTGGAATTCCCCGTATCACACACCAACATCACCTGCGGGTGGCGCTGATAACCAATGTTGTAATGGCGTTCCAAGCCGACCCCGATATGCAATACCAGATAGCCGATTTCATTTTCACTTAAGCTGTAAGGGGTGTATTTCCCCCAACTGGAAACTGCCGCCAGAGTGACATCATAGGCCATTGGGTAATGCTGTTTAATATTGGATAACAAGGGGTTAGGAATAGTAATCTGATATTTCACCCGCGTAATCATGGTTTTGATATGGGTGAGCAGGTCACTGCGCAACTGCTTATCGCCCTGTAAATTGTAGTTATAGTGAGCATTAATATACGAAAGGATATAATCCACCAGAGTCTCTTCGTCATCAGCATTAATCTCACTGGGGCGGCTGGTGCTGGGCTGGCTGGCTTGTACCCGACGGGCAGCAATATTCACCCGCAAATAAGCTTCTTCCGCCGCTGAAATGTCTTTACCGGATAACAGCTTGAGCTGATTTGATAAACAGCCAGAAGCCAACTTAACCGCCTCATCGACATCTTCAGCATCAAAATCAGATAATGGATAGCCGTCAGTGATGCGTTTTATCGCCACCGCACAGTAGAAAATCAGGTATTGCTCGCCCTCATCCGTTAACCGCACCTGGTATTGCGCGAGTAACTCATGCAGCAACCCCGTCAGTTCAGGAATAGTTTGGATACTGAGAAACTCATTATTTAATAACGGGTTATCAGCATCTTGCAGCTGTAACTGAAACAGTAAATCCGTCAGGCAGGTGCGAATGGCCAGCTCCGTTCCGAACAGTTTCATACCATAGCGCGGTTTAGTTTCAATCGTCAGATGGTAGCGATTTAACCTTTCTCTCACCTCAGCCATATCATTTTGCAATGTGCCACGGCTGACAAACCATTCATCGGCTAAATCTTCTAGTTTCAATGAAAAAGCAGAGGTCAGAAAACGGATGAGCAGATAATGCACTCGCTCATTGGCGGTGCGCGGCGTCAAATACATCTTACGATTTTGCTGCTGTAAAGCCCGGAAGCGCTCAGCATCATCAATCATCAGCCGATAACCAAAACCCCGATTATGGATAAAATGCGCACCATAATGCTCAAGAACCTCATTCAACGCCGTAATATCCGCCCGCACGGTGCGTGTCGAGACCGCAAAGCGTTTCGCTAACTCCTCCTGAGGTAGCGTTTCCGATTGCAATGCATCGAACATATAGGCCAGACGTTGATAGGGAAATCTCACTGCTCCACTCCGTTATTTAGGGCATTATTATTCTGAATATTAAGCCCCCCCTGCCAGCATGGCCGCAGGGGGCGCGGTATTTCACATTATTTTTTCTGTGCTGGCGGCAAAAACACCATTTGCGATGGGCTGCCGACGGCGGTATAGCCGGGTACAAAGGTCAATTTGCCACTTTGTGGTGAGACTTTAAAGCGGGTTATGTTATCGCTGCGTTGATTCATGGCATACAAATAGTGGCCGGTGGGGTCGAGCACCAACGTGCGCGGATAATCACCCCGCGTCCATACCTCGTCCACTGGCTTAAATTCACCAGCCTCCGTCACGGCAAACTGGCCGATACTGTTATGCAGCCGGTTGGCGACATATAAGAACTTACCGTCTTTCGAGAGCGTCAGACCGGCCGCAAAACTGGTGCCACGATAATCCGGCGGTAACGAAGAATGCGTATGTAACTGTTTTAAAGTGCCTTTTTCTGTATCCAACTGATAACTGGTCAGAGTCGAGGCTTCTTCATTGATTAAGAATAGCGTCTTACCGTTAGGATGAAAGACAAAATGACGTGGGCCGGCACCGGCGGATGAAGCGCTGATAAACGGCGGAGAGTTCGGTATCAACTTGCCATTATCCGCATCAAATTGGTATTGATAAATCCGGTCCAGCCCCAGATCTGTCGAGAAGACAAATTTGCCGCTCGGTGAGCTGGCAATCATGTGCGCATGTGGGCCATTGTGGTCACTGATGGCGAAACTGCCTTCTGCCGCCGCCACAGGTTTAGCCGCGCCCGCCGGGCCTTCATCTTGCTCGACTGAACTGGCCTCCGCGAGTTTACCGCCATTTTGCACCGGGAAAACCGCCACCGAGCCGCTGATATAGTTAGCGACCAATAAATGGCGGCCCGACGGCGTTAATGAGAGATACACCGGCCCGCCGCCCTGAGCATCAACCTGATTAATCAATGTCAAACTGCCATCAGCAGGATTGATACTGTATGCCGCAATCGCGCCGTGCTTGCCCCCATTGAAATCCGCCACTTCACTGGCGACATATAACGTTTTCCCCTGAGTATCCACCACTAGCTGTGCCGGATTCGCCAGTGAGCTGACCAGGGTTTTTTCACTTAATTCACCGGTTTTAGGATCAACCTGTAACCGGTACACCCCTTCCCCATTTGGGTTATAGGTTCCGACGTAAGCGAATGATTTATTAGCAGTCGGTTCAGCATGGGCCAGAGGATTAAATAGTGCGACCGTCGCCAAAGCCATGCCCGCTGACAGGCTTTTTAACCCCGTCAGGCCGGTTAAACCAGAATCTGTTGAGCTGTTATGCATATGGGTCCTTACTCATAGGGAACGATTATCGAATGGTATGGATTTATCCAACTTCACAGTCAGGGCAACCGGCTGGCCACCCCGTAGATACTGATGTTCTATCAAACTTGATACCAATAAATCAGAAGGTTACTGCACGATTTTTTTGACGATATTCAATAAGGTTTTCACATCTTCCGGACGGGTATTGCCGGTTTTGCTGTCGATAATCGAGCTATAAATATGCGGGATAATTTTCGTCACGCCAGCATCCAGCGCGATTTGCAGAATTTGCTCGAAATTCTCCAGATCAATACCGCCGGTTGGCTCCAGCCAGAAACCCGTTGCAGCACAAGCCTCGGCGACAAAACGGTATTCTTCGATAGAATCCAACCCATTCATCGGGAAGAATTTCACTGAACTGCCGCCCATATCTTTCAGCATGGCAATGGCAGTGGTGACCGGAACAATCGCGTCCTTTTGCTGAGAACTGAGTGGGCCGGTGGAAATCTTCACATAGCCCACTTTGCCAGTCGGTGAAATCAGGCCGTTAACCACAGTATCCTGCTGGCCCAGCAAGGCGCGGCTCGGGCCGACACCGGTAAAGACCTGATTCACATGCTGCGGCTGTACTTGGTGTGAAATCTGGCTGACCATCGCCGACTGCTTAGGGTCACCGGCTCCCAACCCAACCGACAAGGCATTGTCGATAAGTGCCGCGTACTCGCGCATATCTTTGACGGCGCTGTCGACATCCGGGTAATTCTTCGATAACACGCCCACCAGCACATGGCCTTCAGCGGCCTGATAAATATCGCGCGCATTGTCTTTAGAACCGGCCAGCACATTCAAACACACGCGGTCACGGTAATAATTTGGGGTCAGTTTCATCAGTTAGGCTCCCTTAACCAAGCGGTTAATGCAGGTGTAAATCGTCTCGAGCTGCGATGGCGTCACACTACGCACATCCACCTCAATCTTGCCTTCGTTGGCTTTGTAAGCGCGGAAGTAAATGGCGATATCGCCATTTTTGAGTGCCTCGACCAAATCTGGTGTTGAACGGCCAATTTTGGCTTCATCAAAACTGATTTCAGTGCGGGCAATATCACGCCCTGCTGCATCCCAAACCACTTTGGCTGATACACCATCAATAGTATTTAACTGACTGATAAATAGTGTCATTTTGTCAATCATCTGCTGGCCTGTTTCTTTCTCCAGCGTCATGTAACTTTCAATAGCGCGGGTCAAACCAAGGATGCCCTCTTTACCCACTTTCATCGCCCGACCAATGCCGTTTGATTGCAATTTCACCCAATCCACATAGGTTTTTTTGCCCAATACTAAGCCGCTGGTCGGCCCTTCAATGGCTTTGGCACCGCTGTAAATCACCAAATCAGCGCCCATTTGGTAGTAACACTGCAAATCTTCTTCTGCGGCGGCATCAACAATTAATGGCAATTGATGCTTACGCGCAATCACCACCGCCTGCTCAACGGACAGAATGCTTTTTTGCACACAATGGTGGGATTTTATATACAAGATCGCCGCCGTATTCGGCGTGATCGCCGCTTCCAGCTGTTCTGGCAAGCATTCATTGGCATAGCCCGCCTCCACCACTTTACCGCCACCCAAGGTCACCATAGTATCGACCGGCGCGCCAAAATTAACATTATGGCCCTTGGGCAAAACAATCTCGTGGGGCACAGTGAGCGGCGCGGCGTGCAAGTTAACCAATAAATTGGCATTGTCTTTGACAATCACGGCGGCGACCGACTGGGCAATCCCGGCAGAGGCGCAAGACACCACCACTGCACTTTCTACATTCAGTAAGTTGGCAATATAAGCGCCAGTTTGATTGACCAGATCTTTCATCACAAAGTAATGATTCAGACCCAATTCCACGGCCTCAACCACATCCTGCCGTGGCGTTGAGACGCCCAGCATCGTCATGCGGCCAGAAGCATTAATGACATGCTTTAACTGGTATTTTTCATAGACTGAAGACATCTTTTAACTTCCCTTCATCAGTTAATACTAAGTCACCGGCGACAACCGCAGCCAGTGGCACCAGATACTTCTCTCCGGTGACCGATTTACCCTCTGAATCACTGAATACCTGCGGCTGTTGTTTCAGCTCAAAAATAGTGAAATCAGCGTCATAGCCCATATCCAGCACCCCTTTATGGGTGAGGCGCAGGGCGTGTGCGGCATTTTCTGTCACACAGCGAATGACTTGATCAAGGCTCAGGCCGATAGTGAAAAATTTGGACATCACGGTCGCCAGGCTATGGACTGGCCCGTTCAGGCGGTTGCGGCAATAAATGTCGGAACTGATGGTGTGCGGGTAAATCCCTTGTTTGATGGCAAGCTCTGCCACATCAAAACTGAAGCTGGCACTGCCGTGGCCCACATCTAATAATACGCCGCGCTTCAGCGCCCGCTGAATAGACTCACGCAAGGCACCCGCTGGCGTCAAAATTCGGTTTGGTTTGCCATTGTAGCAATGGGTGATAATGTCGCCTTGTGTCAGTAAATCGGCAATTTCATCCAGATCCGGGGGGTTATTGCCAATATGCACCATTAGTGGCAACTGATTGTTTTCTTGCTGAATTTCTTTAGCGCGCACCAAAGGTTTGATGCCATTTTTACCGACTACGCTGCTACTCATACGCGCTTTAATGCCAATAATAAAACCAGGATTGCGGGCGATCGCCTGGCTGACACTGTGCTTATCAATCTGCGCCATATCGGCTAATTCGTTTTGCGTGACAATGCCGGTTTTCGCAATATTCAGGAAAGCATAAACATGGGTTTTGGCCGCGCGGGTTAAGCGGTAAAAATCATCCACATCATTGGCACCGGTGCTGCCTGCATCCACCACAGTGGTGACGCCACTGGCAACACCGACTAAATCGGCTTCATCATGATAAATAGGTGACGCGGGGTAACAGTGAACATGGGAATCAATCCAGCCAGCACTGAGGTAATATTTTCCAGCCAGATCCAACACTTTTTTAGCCTGTTTCGCTAAAAGCCCCGTTTGATTATTTTGTACCGCAGAAATAGCTGTATCAACTGCCACTATTTTGCCGTTATTTATTGCGATATCAACCTGACGGCCATCAACCAATACTGCGCGGGTGATAATAAAGTCATACATTATCTTTATTCTCCGTTATAGCCTTCTTAACTTGATGTCGCGGCGGGGTAAATATCCGGTTACTGGAATATTTACCCCGTGGATTAAGAGATTGCGACTGGGAAAATAGAACCTAAAATCATGGCCCCCAAAATTGCGCCACCGGTAATAGGTTTGTTCCACAGATAAAACAGTAATGCGCCGCCTAAAGAACCAATACCAATTGGAATTGAGGCGGTAATGGCAGACAAAATAATCAAGGGCCCCAAGAAGCGGCCAGATGAATTACCTGCGCCCATCATGACATCAGCACCGTAAGTTGAATTACTTTGGTTAATCGTAAATTTACGCGCCAAAATAATCAGATAGCCGATAGCCAAACCAATAACCAGGCCAGTCACCAAAGAAGCAGCGAAATTAGCAACCGGGAAGACGAACCCAGCCCCCAGCAATAATGCTGGCACACCCAAACCCACACCTGTTTGAATGGCACCACCGATATCTAAAATACCGACCAGTGAACCTTCGATAATTCGGGCGAATAAGAAGCTGGCACCAAACGCAGCCACTGCACCATAAACGCCGGTGTCCATTCCTGCTCGTAACATTGAAACAAAGGCCACTTCATTAAATGCACCGATCCCATATAAATAATACATATGGGTACCTGCAAATACGCCGGAGGATAATAATCCTACAAAGATCGGAAATGACCAGTCGGCATACCAGAAATTATTCTTGGTTTGTTCATCCATCATCAAGCTCCTCTCGCTGTGTTATTTTCCGCTTAATGCGTTATGAATGGTGTCGAGCCATACTGGTGCACTCAAACTAAATGACTCCAGGAATTTCAGATCGAATCCACGGAAGAAACCACTGAGCACGAATAACAGCACAATGACTGTCATCATGATTTTGGTGACTTTATTCCAGCCGCTTTCCTCAACACCTTTACCAATTAAAATACCCAAAACCAAGCCCGGTACTGCGTTGCCCATAATTAACTGCGCCAAACCGCCGAAAATAGTGGCCCAGAATCCAGAGCGACGCCCAGCATCAATTGCCGCTAACCAGAAAATAACTGGCATCACGGTGTTAACCAGAATATTTGCCGCGGGTACCAGCACTTTAATTGCCGTGACCTGTAATGCCGCAGGAACTGCCGATGCGGTGGTATTTAAAAAGCTGACGACGATAACCCCGATAATTCCGCAGGCAATCGCCATTTTTTTCGGGTTATGCATGGTTTCCGCCACATTACGATTTTTAATCATCAATGCTGCGGCACCCCAGTTAGGAATAATGCGGTGGTCGACGTCTTGAGTAAAAGCCCCTGCTGCTACTGAAGAAGCCCAGGCGTTGAAGAAGAATCCTAACCCAAAGGAAAAATGCGAAGCCGGATCGCCCTCACACGAGTTCAACTCGCCCAAGGTACGAAACGCCCCCATTCCCTGTATGGTCGGTGCGTGGAACATACGGGCGGCACCCACACCGACCCCCACACCGACCAGTCCGCCGATAATAATCGACTTAAAAAGAATGATTAGAAACATCAGTATATCCTTTTCATCTTATTTAGATATGAAGACAACCTTATCTGTATTAATGATTGTCACACTCACGGTAATATCTAATTCAACGCTGTAGGTCTTTCTTTCTCGCGGCAGGAAAAAGAATAAAAACTTTTCATTTTTTACTGATAATTCTGCTTTTAAGACTTTTACGTCTTGTGGTTCAATCCGCAGCAAAATATTTTGTGTCGACTTCAACACGGTATTCTGGACATTACCGAGTGCATTAGCGAAAGCTTTACCTTTAGTATCGCCTTTACCTTTGACTTGCACCTGAGTGGTATATTGCTCTTTCATTACGGCTGACCATATTTCTTGATATAGGCTTCCACTAACTTTTGCCCTAATTCTTCTTTATCCATAAATCCGAAGCCTAAAACCTTGCAGCCTTCATTTATTGCCGTCACACCTTCTTCCACTGAACGCATGCCGTATTTTGCTTTGTAGCCATATTTATTTTGTGCCGTAATAGCACCTGCACCGCCACTACCACAGAATGAAATACCGAAATCTGCTTTTTCGCTATTCATCACATCACCCAATTTCATATCTGCAGCCACTCCGGGAATAACCACCACGCGGCCACCAGCTAATTCAACGCCTTGCCCGACTTTCTGGCCTTTTCCTAAACGGTCGCCAATCACAACAGTAATTTGACTCATAGTATTTTCTCCAGAACAGGTTTTTATGAATTATTATCTTTCGCTACTTCAAAATGCACTGACAACAAATAAGCTTCTTCAATGGGTAAATTAGGAAATTCATCGACCACTTTCTGAGCCATTTTCATCGAATGTGCTGAAATCTCATCAAATAATGATTTATCGACTTCAGGTAGTGGCTCGCCCGTTATTGAGCGCAATACCATAGCCCGAATATGTGATGTCAACATTTGCTGTTGAACAGCATTGGTAAAAATATTTTCGGCATTTAACATCGCGGTAATTTCACCTAATACCCGCTCAGTGATGATAATGGCCTCTTTCATTCCAGGGTCTTCGGCTGCATTCAATGCGGCTACATCATTCACGCTGGCAATCCTCTATTCCTTACTGCTACAACTTTCTGACTGCAAAGATAAGTTCAGTTATTTATTCGTCATCCCTTGCCTCTGCGCTATAACATCACCCTACCTGCAAGCGGAATGGGTGTGTAGCGGCATTTTTTCCAGTTCAAAGTGGAAATGTAATGGACCGACGGGATCACTTTCGCAAAATACGCCGTTACATCCCTAACTTAATCATTAACAACAAAATAACTTGCTATGTAATCGAGAAATAGAAATAGACGGTGGAAAAAAGTTCGTGATCCGGATCTCTTTCTTTTCTCGCCGGAAGCGCCTAATATCAGAGTAATATTAAGCTATTTTCGAACACCCCCTCTCCTATGGCGTGGGGGTGTTGTTTTTATGTTTTGTTGAAATTGAATTGGAGAGTGGTATGACCAAGCCAACCATCACGATTAACGAGCTGGATGCTGAACGTTTGGATGCGTTACTGGCGCAACCGGCCTTTGCCGGTTCAGTGGTCGCAACAGCGCTCAATGAAGAACTGGATCGGGCAGAAATCCTGCCACCTAATGCTATCCCGGCAGATGTCGTGACCATGAACAGTCGCGTACGTTTTCGCGATCTGAACAGCCAGGAAGAACATATCCGCACATTGGTTTATCCGGCGTCGCTGAAAGACAGCAACGAGCAGCTCTCCGTCATGGCACCATTAGGTGCGGCATTGCTGGGGTTGCATGTGAATAACGAAATTAGTTGGAAATTACCGGGTGGGGATGAAGCCCGCATTATCGTGCTGGAATTGCTTTACCAGCCAGAAGCCGCCGGTGAATATCACCGCTAATTGGTGTCATGAGGGTAACGACCTAAGGCCATTACCCTCTTTCCCTGATCAGCGGTACTTTTTGTGGTAAGTATCGCGCGTCGGTTTAAAGTCTTGTGCCGCTTTTTTAGCCTCATCTAACTTACCTTGATCGGCCAATGCCAGCGCACCATCAATCTGCCCGATCAATAAATCTAAACCGTGGCGGAAATCTTTCACTTCGGGACTATCTTCAGCTTTGTCTTTCAACTTGGTCGGAATCCCTTTCTGTGCATCTTGCGCGGCTACCCGCATCGCCTGTAAACCTTGTTTAATCACATCGGTAGAGTCGGCCTTCAGCACTTTGCCGTAATTCTCGGCAATGGTATCCATGTTATCTGCCACGCTGGCCGCCATCGCCATGCTGCTGGCACACAGCAATGCCGCGGCCATCAAGCTCATTATTTTCTTATTCATGCTCACATTCCTTATAATTATTGTTAAATCACGGCACATTACTATTACATTGCTCATACATAACATAGGCAATGCAGGAGCAATCTGACAATGATTTTTTGTAATCAGTTAAGAAATGGGATGGGGTGGGATTCAGACCAAAAAAAAGCTGGCAACAGAGGCCAGCTTTAGATTTACAGCAATAATCTATTACTCGCCCGCAATCTTCATGGCTGGTAATAAAATAGAGCCGCACTGAATGTTACTGCGGGTTTCAATATCGCTGCCGACACTCACGATATTGCGCAGCATGTCTTTCAGATTACCGGCGATAGTTATCTCACTGACCGGATATTGAATCTCGCCGTTTTCAACCCAGAAACCGGCTGCACCACGGGAATAATCACCGGTCACGGTGCTAACCCCTTGCCCCATCAGCTCCGTCACCACCAAACCTTTGTCCAGTTGCTTGAGCATCCCGGCAAAATCCTGCCCCTGCCCAGCAATACGCCAGTTATGAATGCCCCCCGCATGGCCGGTACTTTGCAGCCCCAACTTCCGGGCCGAATAGCTGGTCAACAGATAGGTTTGCAGCACCCCGTCCTTGACGATTTCGCGTTGTAACGTGCGCACGCCTTCACTGTCAAAGGGAGTCGAAGCCAAGCCACGCAGTAAATGTGGGTGTTCTTCAATGGTTAGCCACTCCGGCAAAATCTGCTTGCCAAGGTGGTCGAGTAAGAAAGTGGATTTACGATAAATATTGCCGCCGCTGATGGCCGAAACCAAGTGACCAAACAGACCGGTGGCAACTTCTGCGGCAAACAGCACCGGCGACTGCATAGTCGGCAGTTTACGAGGTGACAAACGGGATAAAGTTCGGCGGGCGCACTCTTCGCCGATCCATTCCGGGTTAGCTAAATCTTCCATTCGCCGGCCAATGGTATAGGCGTAATCCCGCTCCATATCACCATTGTGCTCAGCAATCACACTGCTGGAGAGTGAATGACGGCTTGAGCAGTAGCTCTGTAACATCCCGTGGTTATTACCGAACACCCTGATGCCATAATGGCTATTAAAACTTCCCCCCTCGGTATTGGTAATCCGCTTGTCAGCCTGTAATGCCGCTTGCTCTGCTCGGGCGGCCAACAAGATACCTTGCTCTGCATCTAAATCGCTCGGATGGAACAAATCCAGATCCGGTGCTTCAAAAGCCAGTAGCGATTTTTCCGCCGGGCCAGCATAAGGATCCGGTGAGGTATAGCGGGCGATATCCAGTGCAGCCTGCACCGTACGGGCAACCGCATCTGGATTTAAGTCAGTGGTGGAGGCACTACCCTTACGCTGTTGGTGATAAACCGTGATCCCCAGCGCGCCATCGCTGTTGAATTCCACGTTTTCCACTTCACCAAAGCGGGTGCTGACACTGATTCCGGTGGTTTTGCTTACGGCAACTTCGGCCGCATCAGAACCCGCACGGGCTAGCTCTAAAGCCTGTGCAACTGCTTGTTCCAGCGTTTTACGCTGTTCTGCAACTTGAGTGACTACTTTCATCAGTCTGCCATAATTAATGAGATAATCGTTCAGGAAAGTGTCGTAATACGACGACTTACACGGATAAAATAGAGAATGCCTTAATTCTGAGTTTATCAGAGATCTTGGTACAATTTCGCAGAAAGCCAACAGCCTGCTACAATTAGCCTCTTTTTAAGGAATTTGACCATGAACAAACAGCCCGAAGACTGGCTAGATGAAGTCCCAGAAGATAAAAATGACGATGATGAAGAAATTATCTGGGTCAGTAAAAGTGAAATTAAACGTGACGCGGAAGCGCTGAAAGATCTCGGCACCGAACTGGTTGAGTTGGGTAAAAATGCGCTAGAGAAGATCTCGTTGGATGAAGATCTGCTGGCTGCCGTTGAATTGGCACAGAAAATCAAGAAAGAAGGCCGTCGCCGTCAGATCCAGTTAATTGGTAAAATGCTGCGCGCCCGTGATGTAGAACCGATTCAAACTGCATTGGATAAACTGAAAAATCGCCATAACCAGCAAGTCTCGCTGTTCCATAAGCTGGAATTACTGCGCGACCGTTTGGTTGAAGAGGGTGATGATGTCATCCCGACCGTGTTGGAATTGTATCCAGATGCTGATCGCCAACAGCTGCGTAGCTTGGTGCGTAATGCTCAGAAAGAGAAAGCCACCAACAAGCCGCCAAAATCATTCCGCCAGATTTTCCAGTATCTGCGTGAATTGGCTGAGAAACAGTAATCATCGGGCGGGGCCGGGTCTAACCCGGCTTCCGACTCAAAGGGGCCAGTTCAAGTTATATTGAAACGCAGGCTCCCCGCCAGCTCCTCTTCCGCCTCTTCGAACAATAAAACGATTGCCCCAAAACGGCGTTTCCGGCGGTGATTGAAATGAATAAATTCAATCTCTACCGGTAAAGCTATCTCGCCGGTTACCACATCCCACAGCGCATCCAGATTGGCACCAAAACTTTCGCTCAACGCAAATTTTTCGGAAAATGCGCGATAAAAAGCAGGAAGATCAGGTATATGGTCAAAATCGAATACCACTTTTACCATCTTTTCACTCCATCCGAATGAAATGCTTGTAGTGATCCTGAGTCAGATAAATCAGGCCGTCATTAGAGTAAAGTAACCGATCTGTACCACGATGCCCGCAACGATAATTTACATCGGCCTCACGCCAGTTGCGGCCTTTGGCATCGGGCAGTTGGCGTTCACGGTTAGAAAAACGATCGCCACCAATAGCCTTACCCGGCAATACCTTACACAAATTGCCGTCTTTGGGATTCCAGCCTTTTTCACGTGCCTGTTGCTTGGTAATATAAAAATCCGGCAGGCGGTGATGGGCTTGCAAGTATTTGACCACCTGCTGGTGCTGAGTTAATTGCTCAATAGATGCCGGGGCCGATAACCGCGGGCGCTCAAGATCCGGTGCCTGGCCGATAGCACGCACAGTGACGCCGTCAATACTTTGCCATGCTGCCACGGCCAGCAGCAATAACGCCCCGAGAATGGCTATAAATCGTTTATTCATGGCGCTCCTTACCCTTTAGGCTCCCAATAACAGTTTTGCTGCTCATCGCGATAAACCACGACCACTTTTATTCACCAATCCAATTTATAAATTACCCAGATGCAGGGTTTTGACTTCCATAAACTCATCCAACCCCAGTACTGAACCTTCACGCCCCAGGCCAGACTCTTTAACACCACCGAAAGGCGCTAACTCGGTTGAAACCGAGCTTTCGTTCACACCAATCATACCGCTTTCCAGCGCGTCTGAAACCCGGAATACCCGTTGCAAGTTCTGAGTATAGAAATAAGCCGCCAACCCGAATGGCGTGTTATTCGCCCGCTGAATGACTTCCTCTTCCGTTTTAAAACGGAAACACGCTGCCAGCGGGCCAAAAGTCTCTTCAGAGGCCACTTTCATCTGCTCTGTAGCATCCGCAATCACCGTCGGCTGGAAGAAATTACCGCCCAGTTCATGGCGGTGACCCCCAGCCAATAATCGCCCGCCTTTTTCAAGCGCGTCTTTGACGTGATCTTCCACCTTTTCCAACCCTGCGAGATTAATTAGCGGCCCCATATTGACGTTTTTATCCATGCCGTTGCCCACTTTCAGTTTCTTAACTTCAGCAGCCAGCCGATTAACAAACTCGTCATAGACGCCATCCTGAATATAGAAGCGGTTAACGCAAACACAGACTTGCCCGGCATTGCGGAATTTACAGGCCATGGCACCCGCGATGGCAGCATCCAAATCGGCATCATCAAATACGATATACGGCGCATTCCCACCCAGTTCCATGGAGATTTTCTTCATGGTAGCAGCGGCATTGCGCATCAGCGTTTTGCCGACTTCGGTCGAGCCAGTAAAGGAGATTTTGCGCACTTCAGGGCTGGCCATGATGGCATCACTGATAGCATGGGTATCACCGGCGACACCATTCAACACACCGGCTGGCACCCCCGCCTGCTCGGCCAGCGCCAGCAAAGCAAAAGCGGATAACGGCGTATTATTGGCCGGTTTAATCAGCCCAGTACAACCGGCCGCCAGTGCTGGCCCCAGTTTGCGAGTGAGCATCGCCAGTGGGAAGTTCCACGGCGTGATAGCAGCAACTACACCGACCGGCTCACGGGTCGCCAGAATGCGGGCACCTTCTTTGGCGGGCGGGATGATTTCGCCATTGGCACGTTTAGCCTGCTCACTAAACCATTGAATAAAGCTGGCGGCATAAGCAACCTCGCCCAGGGCTTCTTTCAATGGTTTACCTTGCTCAGAAACCATTATCTCGGCCAATGATTGCTGGTGCTCCAATATCAGCAGATACCAACGTTGTAAAATTTCTGCACGCTGTTTAGCGGGGGTTTTGCGCCAGGCAGGGAAAGCTTCGCTGGCGGCTTTAATCGCGGCTTCTGTTTCCTGTTTACCCGATTTAGCGACTTTTGCGACTAACTCGCCGGTAGCAGGGTTACGGACGTCGAAAGTATCCTGCGCTTGATGCCAAGAACCGCCGACAAAATAGCCGATATGATAAACACCGTCGCTGTGTCGTTGCGCTTGTAATGGATTGCTTGATGAGTTGCTCGATGGATTTTGTGCTGACATCTTGTCGACCTCCTGAGGGAAATAATGCCCTCATCAGTGGAGGGCGAGGAAGGATAGTTCCATTAAGTATATACCCAAAGTCATTGGAATTACCGGTAGGCAGCCAGCGAGCGCACCCCGATGAGCTGACCCATGTCAGTGATTCGGGTAAGTGAACGCCGCTAACAACCCGGTGGTTTCAAGGACGAAGGGTATGGTTAGATAAGCGCACTCTGATACTTGTGCAGCATATCAGCCAGCCGTTTTACTGGGCGGGTGACAGAATCAGGCGATTGATAATCCACTAATTTTTGCTGATATTGGTCTAATTCTTGTAATAGCCGGGCAAAATAATAGCGCCGTTTCTGCGAGTTTTTGGCATTAATAACGCGATCCGCGGTATAGCGGATTTGCTTATGAAAAGCACTCAATTCGGCATTAACCGGGACTTCGGTTTTATTGAGCCGCTGATGAGCAATTATCAGGGTCAAAGCCAGCCGATACTTGTCGATATCACCGGGAAACATCATCAAAAGTTGATTCAACTGCTGATATAGCGCCGGTAAATGGTTTTCATTGCGGCGCGCTTTATTGGTGGTTAGGGCAGATACCGCACTGTAAACAAAGCGATTTAATAAGGTTCGGCCAGTTCTGTCCTTGGCATTATCGCGGATTAGCAACAACACAATCAGGGAAACAAAACACCCGACAATTTGGCCTAATGCACTGTCGAGAAACAAACTGACATTAAATTGCATTGGATTACTCAACACCATAATGTTGATAGTACTGGCTAACGTCCCCAATGAGCCCAAGCGCCGCTTTTGCACTTCAATACCAATAATAAATGCCAGTAACCCTAAACTGATGCACAACAGCAACATACTTTGCTGAGTCGCGGGGATGATAAACATAAAGTAAAGTGCCCCGATAGGCAGCGCCATAATCACCCCCAGCAGAAAATCGAGCGCTACCATGCGCGGGTTAGGGGTTCGCATCGCCAGCGAAGTGACCACCGCAATCATCACCATACAGCCCGCCCCCGATGTCCAGCCCGTCCATAGCCAGAATAACCCACCAATCGCCGTCGCCACGCCGGTTCGCAAGCCATTAATCATTGCGTGGTGCCCCTCGGCTGAGACATGTTTCACCGGCACCACGCCAGCCAGAATCTCTTCTTCTACCCGGCTTATGCTGCTGTTGGTATGAATCCCTTTTGACAATAATAAATAGCGGGTTGCCGCACCGACCCAACTACTGATGGTATGTGGAATTGCTTCACTGTGGCTGGCCCCCATAAATTGGCGCAGTTTTTTCATTTGTTGATGAATTTCAGTCGGTGTTTGCGCCGGTTCGCTCAACATTGCTTTCAGTTCAGCGCTTAAGATATCGGGGTGATTAGCCAGCACCAGATAGGTTTCACACGCCTGAGTTATCAAGGTTAATGATTCGGTATGTAATACCTGTAAACGGCGATTACAGCGCTGCCAACGGGAAGACTCCATCATCAGATAGCTGCGCATCCCATTGAGCGCAGTGGTATTTTTAACTAAATCACTCCAGGCGCGGTCAATATCCGTTTTTTCTGCCGGGCGAATACACAGTTGCAAAAGCTGATATTGATCGACTAAGACTTTATCGACTAGCCGATCGATATCTTGCTTAATGGATCGCGGGGAAAACAGTAGATCCGCCATCACGGCGCAGACGATCCCCAACACAATCTCGCTACAGCGCTCAACGGCAAATTGTGGCGTCAATAAAGGGGTTTCACCGGTCGTCACAATGATGATAAGTGCAGTATAACCTGCTAGACCAAAGGCATAGGAGTTCTCGACGCGAACCAATGATGAAATCCAGGTACACACCCCAGCCCATAAACAGCAAAGCATTAAGGTCAACACCGGCGCTCTGATGGTCAGAACAATAATAATCAAACCACCAATACAGCCGATGAATGTCCCGATGATGCGCAGCCAGCCACGATGGCGGATTGCACCGGAAAAAGGTTCGCCACCGGCCGCAAAAGCCGGGCCAGCGGCTACAATTGCCGCCGTTAATACTGACCAGCGCGGTGTTTCCAATTGCAGATGAAAACCGAGAAACAGCGCCGCTACAATGGCAAAACTGAGCTTGAAAGCAAAGCGTAGGCGGATAAAGGCCGGGTTACTCATCTTAGCCAAACTCGCGTAGGCGATGCATCAATTTCACTATTGGCGATGCTTGATTAGGGTCGCGATCATTCGCTCCGGTGATGACCACAGTCGCAGTAGTCCCTGCCGGATAGGGATGCTGCTGATCTTCACTATCCAGGCGGATCTTCACCGGCACGCGCTGCGCCAACCGTACCCATTCGAGATTATTATCAATGGTGGCCAGCCCTTTGCTGTCTGCGCTGCTGCTACTGTTGGTCACCCCCGCTGAGATGCTGTCGACGGTGCCGTGCAGGATGCGGTTGCTGCCGAGCGGCGTGATTTCTGCCCGATACCCCGGTTTAACCCCTTCCAACTTGGTCTCTTCCAGATAAGCCAAGATATAGAAAGTGTCTTTCTTCACTAATGCCACGGCGGTAGCCCCGCGATTAATAAATTCTCCGGCATGGACATTCAGGTTGGTGACCCAGCCTTCAGCGGGTGCACGCACGGTGGTTCGCGCCAGATCAAGTTGAGCTAAATCGCGCACCGCAATAGCTTTTGCCAATTGATGGCGGACGGTTTGCAGCACATTGCTGGATTGATCAATTTCTTCTTGTGATAGTGCTTGAACCCCCAAACGTTGGCGTCTGCCGGATTCCCGCTGTTTCTCAGCAGCCAGTGTTTGGTAATAAGCAACATCGGCCTCGGCTTCAGCCAACGCTTGCTGATAGCGCGGCTGATCAATGACAAACAGGATTTGGCCTTTCTGCACCAGTTGGTTGTCTTTGACCGGCACATCAGTGATTAACCCACTGACATCTGGCGCAATCGCGACCACATCTGCGGTAAATTTCGCATCACGCGTCCACGGCGATTCGGTATAAAAAGCCCAGACTTTAAAAACAGCGATAACAGCCAGTAAAACCACCAATAAGGTGATGCCGATGCGGATTATTTTTAATACAAAAGTACTCACGGCGACCTCAGGAAGAAAGACGAGAAATTAAGTAAAAAAGGCAGCAATACAACGCGGTATTAAAGAGTGCCGGATGCCAAACAAACTCATAAATACCAGTGGGTTGTAGTAATCTACGCACCACAAAAAAAAGTGCCAGTGAAAGAAGCAGTTCAAGAAATATCGGTGGGAAAGACAGACCGAAAATCACCATCACCGGAAGCAAACTCATTCTTTAAATCCTTTCTGTTATTGGGTACCGGTGCCTCCACCTGAGTGAATAATCAGGCCGGTAATGAAACTCATCCAATCATTACAACCCCAGCTAAAAGCAAGAACCATAAGCCCACCATATAGGTTAAACTTAAATAACGAGTATATACCCTAAATAATTCGAGTTGCAGGAAGGCGGCAACTGAGCCACAAATCGGTCGGGAACCGATTTGAACAGCATTTATGCTAGCCCGCAGGGTGAGCCTCAAGGATGAGGCTCATTAATTCCCGAGAGCTTACATCAGTAAGTGACTGGGGTGAGTGATGACAGCCAACGCTCATGCAGCTTGAAGTATGACGGGTATAACTGTTGTTTGAATAAGGCGAGGTCATACTCCGGCTACGTGGTTTTCAACCTTGAGGCGGTTCTCCCGAGAGCAGTATATTAGCCTGCTTATTATCAACTTATCTACAATGTGTGATCTAAATCACTTTTAAGCCAGAGTTAACAATCACTGTGAAACACTCACTGTAAAAACAATCCATCCGGAGGGACTGTGGAAAGATTAAAACGGATGTCAGTATTCGCCAAGGTTGTCGAGTGCGGTTCCTTTACCGGTGCAGCACGGCAGTTAGAAATGAGCGTGTCGTCAATCAGCCAGACCGTGTCAAAACTGGAAACAGAGCTAAATGTTAAGTTGCTTAACCGCAGCACACGCCGTATTGGCCTGACAGAAGCGGGGCGGATTTATTATCAGGGCTGCCGGCGCATGTTGCAGGAAGTGCAGGAAGTCCATGAACAACTGTATGCCTTTAACAACACGCCAACCGGTACACTGCGCATCGGCTGTTCATCCACGATGGCACAAAATGTGCTAGCAACCATGACGGCTGAAATGCTGACAGAGTACCCCGGTTTGTCGGTCAATCTGGTCACCGGAATTCCAGCACCGGACTTGATTACCGATGGTTTAGATGTGGTGATCCGCGTAGGAGCACTACAAGATTCTGGGCTATTTTCGCGCCGCCTCGGCTCCATGCCGATGGTGGTCTGTGCAGCTAAAAGCTATTTATCGCAGCACGGCACACCGGAAAAACCCAGTGATATGACCCATTTTTCCTGGCTGGAATACAGCGTTCGACCAGACAGCAATTTTGAATTAATTGCGCCAGAAGGAATTACCACACAAATATCCCCGCAAGGGCGCTTTGTCACCAATGACTCACAGACCATGATCCGCTGGCTCAAGGCGGGGGCGGGGATTGCCTATGCCCCACTTATGTGGGTAATAGAAGAAATTAAACGTGGTGAAGTCGAAGTGCTGTTTAAAAAGTACCATTCAGATCCTCGGCCGGTATATGCGCTATATACCGAGAAAGATAAAATGCCACTCAAAGTCCAAGTTTGTATTGATTATTTAACCGAGTATTTTAAGCGAGTCGCTGATATATACCACAGTTATCGCTAGATAATTAGCTGGTATATATCTATAAATAACGCGATTTAGCGAGGAAACTCTCAATTTAATTGAGAATAATCCGATCTACTCAAGTTGACTGAGTTCGCCCAAGCGCTTCCAATATCTGAATATAGACTAAAAACTCTATATAGCGTTGTATACATAGCACATTTAAAACTATTTACCCGAGTGACTGGGGAATAAAATCAATGGATAAAAGAAGTTTAAATCAATAAATGTCTATTTTACATACGACATCACGAGCACTATATTAAAACGATCGCTCCGGCGGTCATAATATGTCAGCCACTAATACTTTCCCCAACAATATGGGAAAGTATTAGTGATAAATAAAAACTCTACGCCGTGCCACCCACGGTTAAATTATCCAGTTTCAGAGTCGGTTGACCGACTCCCACTGGTAGGCTTTGCCCCTCTTTGCCACACACTCCGACGCCTTTATCCAGCGCCAGATCGTTACCGACCATGGAAATCTGCTGCATAGCTTCAATGCCGGAGCCAATCAAGGTCGCGCCTTTCACCGCGTGGGTGATTTTGCCTTTCTCAATTAAGTAAGCTTCGGAAGTTGAGAACACAAATTTGCCGGAGGTGATATCCACCTGACCACCACCAAAGTTAGGTGCATACAGGCCATATTCCACACTGGCAATGATCTCTTCCGGTGTTGATTTGCCCGCCAACATATAAGTATTGGTCATGCGCGGCATTGGCAAGTGCGCATAGGATTCACGGCGGCCGTTACCGGTCGGCGCAACCCCCATCAGGCGTGCGTTCAGCTTATCCTGCATATAACCTTTCAGAATACCGTTTTCAATCAGTACGTTGTACTGGCCCGGCACCCCTTCATCATCAATAGCTAATGAGCCACGGCGACCTTGCATGGTGCCATCATCCACCACAGTACAGAGTTCTGAAGCCACCAATTTACCCATTTGGCCGCTAAATACGGAGCTGCCACGACGGTTAAAATCACCTTCCAACCCGTGACCTACCGCCTCATGCAGTAATACACCCGGCCAGCCTGCACCTAATACTACCGGCATAGCACCGGCAGGAGCGGCAACAGCAGACAGATTCACCAGTGCCATTCTGACCGCTTCATTGGCAAAATTATCAGCCCGCACTTCGCCATCAACGGTTTCCAGGAAGTAGTCATAGCCGAAACGGCCACCGCCACCACTGGCACCGCGTTCGCGTTTGCCGTTATCTTCCACCAATACGCTAACTGACAGCCGCACCAGAGGGCGTACATCCGCCGCCAGCGTACCGTCGGTAGCCGCCACCAGGATTTGCTCATACACGCCAGTCAGACTGGCACTCACTTCCTGCACTCGTTTGTCCGCAGCACGCGCCACTTTATCGACCCGGTGCAACAAAGCGATTTTGTCTTCCCGTGACAAACTTTGCAGCGGGTCGAGCAGCGGATAGAGCGCCTGATGGGAAATCTCACCCAAGGTATGCACTTTGCCATTGCCGGTATCACGCACGATACTGCGTGCCGCATGGGCACTTTGCTGTAAGGCATTCAGGGTGATTTGGTCGGCATAGGCAAAACCGGTTTTTTCACCGCTGACTGCTCGCACGCCAACACCCTGATCAATATTGTAAGAGCCATCTTTGATGATGCTGTCTTCCAACACCCAGGCCTCGTGATAGCTGGACTGGAAATACAGGTCAGCGTAATCGAGGCGGCGTTCAGCCAACTGCCCCAATACTGAGAACAAGTCCTGATGGTTCAGCTTGTTAGCAGCGAGTAACTGCTCACTGACAAACGAGAGGCTCATAATTTTCACTCTTTATTTAGATGATTGTTTTGAATCAGATAATGGCGGCACCAGCGACGACACAAAGCGATTGTGCTGCAATACCGGCATCTGATTACGAATAGTTTTCAAACCTGTGGTGTCGATTTTGACTTTTAAAGCAGCAACCGCATCTGGATTCTGCCCAATGATTTTACCCCAAGCATCGACCGCCATGGTGTGGCCCCAGGTACGGCGGGTCGCGCCATGACGCCCTACCTGTGCTGCGGCCAGTATTACACACTGGTTTTCAATCGCCCGTGCGCGCAATAAAATTTCCCAATGCGCTTCACCGGTAACTTTGGTAAAGGCCGCCGGGACTGAAATAATCTCAGCGCCCTGTGCCCGTAAAGCTTGGAACAAGCCGGGGAAACGCAAATCATAGCAAACCGTCATACCCAAGCGGCCCACCGGCGTATCCACCACCGTCAGTTGTTGGCCCGGTTGATAGGTATCTGACTCACGATAACGGCCATGAATATCTTTTATATCCACATCAAACATATGTATTTTGTCATAGCGCGCTTTCAGCTCGCCTTGGTCGTCAAACAGCAAGCTGCTGGTGGTGATAAGATCCGGTGACTCGCGGCTTATCATCGGCATGGATCCCACTTGGATCCAGACACCATATTTGCGGGCCATCTCGCGTACTTCTTGCTGTAATGGCCCGTCATTATGTTGTTCGGCGTGGTGACGATAGGAAGCTGCATTGGCAAATAGCAATGCATTTTCTGGCGTCATAACCAGTTGAATGCCTGAGTTTAACTGTTTGATCTGCTGCTCAATTTGAGCCAGATTGTCACGGGTATTTTCACCGCTGCATAGCTGTAATAATGCAACATTGGCATTTTTCATGGCGCCTTACTCTCCTTTAGTTGGCGTAATACTTCATGGATGGTCGGTTGATCCAAACTGCCAGTAATCTGGTAGCGAATCAGCGAAACCTTGCTCCATAAAGGCCCTAAAATCTTCGAGGCCGCAAATACTGCTGCCCCGACCACTGGGTTAATTGCAAAAGCAGTTGCAACACCGACAGTGGCAGAAATCTCTGGCGTAATAACCGCTTCCATGGCTATCTGGCGTTTCGCCAAATCGACATTACCGCTCATGGCAATATCAGCCGCTAGCCCATCAACGACTAAATCATTGGTGTGCATCACGCCATTTTTGATATTGGCGGTGGCGCGAATAGAATCAAACGCGAAGTCACGACTAAACGTATCACTAAAATCGAGCTGGAGCTTACGCAATAGTGCGTCAAAACTGACCAGCCGCAATAGTTGGCCCGCCCGCCCGCCACCGAGATCAGTCAGTAACCCTCTACCCAATTTACCCCTTAATGTACCATTGAGGGTATTTATCTGTGGTTGCCACGGAACACCATGCCAATTGACATCAGCATTGATATCAAACGAAGCATCTTTCATGGGTGTCGTCAGGCCAAAGAATGAGATGGTTTCATCGATTTTTGGCCCGGTCAGTGCCACATTGAGCTCGGTTTTATCACTGTCACCCTCTTGTTGCCATTGCCCGGTAATTTTCGCCCGCCCATTACCCGCCTCAATAAGGCCATTGGTCAGCGCCAGAATATTGCCTTTTGGGGTCAAATCCGCATTAACCCGCCCAATATTCTGCCCCAGGACCCAACAGGATTTACAACGCAATTGTAGGGCTGGCCAGCCATGGAACGAAATTTTACTGGGGCCTTGTGGCTCCTGCAATGCCGCTTGCGCCAGTGGGGATTTGTCTGCACTGGCCGCCCATTGCGGGTTGTAATAAAGATAATCAAAGTTGGCATTCCATGGCCCAAACTCAGCCATCAGCAAACTTCCATCCACTTCCTGACCTTTCGCCGTGACTTTGGTTCCCGCGGGCAGCGGCTCGACCATTAAGGCCAAATCATGCCAAGCTTGCCCACCGATCAACAGCTGCGGGGTCTGTAATATCAGCCGCTTAGGGAGAATGATATTGGATTCACCGCCTTTTAGGGTCGGTTGAGCAGATGAAGCAAAAGGCGCACTGACGGCCGCAAACTCAGACCCGAGCAAGGCCAGCCAGCGCTCGCCATCCAGATTAGGTAACTTGAGCACTAAACCTTTATCATCCGGCAACAGCGGCGTTTTTTTGCTGCCGGTCTGCCAGATAGCTCGTGCCAACTCCACTTGCTGCTTTTGCATTAGCCATTGGCTATTAAAGGCATTATTACCGCCCGCACTGCCCGATAAGGTGAAACTCTCGAGCCCACCGGCCACCTGTACCTGGAGCGGTAAAGATTGACCACTTGATTTATCTAGCGGTGACGGTAAGTGACTGCTTACTTTCTTGAGGTCGGCAGTGACATCAATCTTATAATCTGGTTTACCGTGTTTGGGTAATTGTACCGCAACTTTGCCTTGCCAACTGGCGCTGCCATTCAGCAATGTCGCCACATCGGCGGGTACCCCCGGTAATTTAGCCGGTAACCAGTCACCATGTAGCCCAACATTGACCAAAAAGTTTTTTGGCTGCTCTTCAGTAGTAAAATCAACGGTTAACGGTTGCCCAAACCAGTTGGCTGATAAGGTGTCACTCTCAAGATTGCCATCATTGAAGCGGAATTTTCCGCTGATATTCTCCAATTGGCTTTGCAGCGGCTTTACCAACAAGCTGTTATTTTTCAGTGTCACTTCACCGCTGGCATGGGTAATGCGGTTTTCTTCCAAGGGGATATCGAGATGTAAGCGCCCACTTACATTGCCTCCGACCTGCAATTCTTGCAATGTTTCCGCCACTGAATCTTTAAGGGGGGTGCCAGTAAAGTAGTCATGGACAGCGCGCCCTTCACCAACGACTTCAGCATCGACATACAGTTTTTCTTTCAGGTAATCGGGAATGATGGCGCTGATATTGCTGCCGGTAACCTTACCCAGCATGGCGTGAGGCGCGTTCATCCATAGACCTTCATTGAGGAAATTGAGGTCAATGGCTAAATTGTCCAACGCAGGCCAATCGGGCTGGAACTGGAAGGTGGCGTTACGCAGTGGAACATAAACCTGGAACTGGCCTTCTTTATGTTTATAAGGGAAATCATGGGGATTGCCGTTGTAAATCAGCGTGGCATTATCCACCTGCCCACCCTGTAGCGCCTCAGTCAGATAATCGGCCAGTTTCTCGCCCATTAACGGCACCGGGAAATAGCGCCAGGCATCAGTAGCATCATACAGGCGGATACCGCTCAGAATCTTGAGCCACGGCTGGCCACCATCTGGCTGCATATAGCGGAAACTGCCATTGCCCCATAATGATTTAGCCCGAACATCCAGTTGATCACTCCATAACTCCCAGCCCTTATCATCAACTTGCCAGTTCACTGCGCCACTGGCTTGGCTCACCTCCAGTGGTGCGCGGAACATATCGCCATAAGGTAATGTACTGTTTTTTAAGTTGATATCCAGCCGCCCAAGTTCGGCAGAGCCACTGAGTGCACCGGCAAAATTATTTACCCCCGGCAACATATCCCAATGCTGCCAACTGATATCGTGCCATTTGGCCTGAAAACGGGTCTTTTGCGGCTGGCTGATGGGAATATCCAATGCCAGCGCATCGATAATCCCTTGTGGCTGCAAATCCGCTAAGTGATTCATTAACTCAGGAGTAAAAAGTGACAATGTGGGCAATATCGGCCCCACTCGCTCTAGCTGAATATTCGTGGCACGAATTCGTAATTCTTGAGATTGGTCTGGCCCAATAAATTGGGTATTTTCCGGCAACCACAGCGCAGATAAATGCCCTTTTGGCCAAGATTGGCCGTCAGTTTTGAGGTTCAATTCCGGCGCATCAATTTGCCAGCCATTGCCCTGTCGGCAGCCTTCCAGCACAAAATCATCCACCGCAAGTTGGTGGGATTCGCTCCCCACCGTCCAATTGGCCTGCCCCTGGCTGAGCAGCACATTGCCACTGTAGATTTCGCCACTTTTGATACTCAACCAGGCCGCCAGACTGAACTCGGCACTGTCTAACCCAGTATTATTATGCAGCCAACGGCTAATCCAAGGTTTTAAATCAATATTATCGGCCTGCATATAAACAGTGCCATTGCTCAAAATCCCCTGATTATCATGCAGATCCATCCGCACCATCAACACGCCGTGCTGACCATTGATAGTCGACAGACTGATTTGCCCCTCAGCGCGATGCCGACTTGGGGAGTTAAGCCAGGTCAACTGTGGGATCTCTAATTCGGCGCGAGGGCCTGATGGGGTAAGGAATGAAACACGGCTGTTGCGCAGATCAAAATGATCTAATTGGCGTAAGAAGATATCAGTGAGCGTGCTGGCTTCAAAGTTGTTGCCATTGTTCTGCTGCCGATCCAACGTGGTGTTGAGATCCAGCTGCAATTGATAGAAAGTCATATCACGGAATTGCCAGCGCCAATGCAGCAATGATTGCCATACATCAAGCGCAAGGGTCACCCGTTGCACCTGCCAATTGGCTTGCGGCAATGTCGCACGAATATCACGCATTTCCAACGTCGGACCAAAGGTTTCCCACGTCCCTTGCATGAACCCCACTTCCAGTGGAATGCCACTAATGGACTGAATTTTGGCCACGATTTGCGGACGATAATCGTTGATGTGAGGCAGCATCATGCGTAGCCCACTGACCAACAGCGCCACCACAACAATTATTGTGGCGCCTGTCGCAAACATTATCCTGGGCAGTCGCCTCACACTTCTCTCCTTGCTATCCGCCGCACAAGTGGCCGCGGCTCCCGATAGAACCTATACACACAGGCCGGGAGGTGCTTACATCATCACCACATCAAACTGTTCTTGATTATACAGTGGCTCAATCTGGACTTTCACTTGCTTACCGACGAAGATTTCCACTTCAGCCAGCGCATGAGACTCTTCGCCTTTCAGCGCTTCGCCCACTGCCGGAGATGCATAAACCAGGAAGCGGTCGGAATCATAAGCATGGTGAACACGGACAATCTCGCGCAAGATTTCATAACACACGGTTTCCACTGATTTGACCGTGCCACGGCCACGGCAGGTCGGGCACTCATTGCACAGCACATGCTCGATGCTCTCCCGCGTGCGTTTACGGGTCATTTCAACTAAGCCTAGCTGAGAGAAACCGTTAATACTGGTTTTTACCCGATCTTTACTCAGCGCTTGCTCCAGTGAATGCAAAACACGCCGACGATGTTCTTCATTACTCATATCAATGAAATCAATAATGATAATCCCCCCCAGATTGCGCATCCGCAACTGGCGGGCGATAGCTTGAGTGGCCTCAATATTGGTGTTGAAGATAGTTTCGTCAAGATTACGATGACCGACAAATGCACCGGTGTTGATATCCACGGTGGTCATGGCTTCTGTCTGGTCAATAATCAGGTAACCACCTGATTTTAATTCAACTTTGCGTTCTAAAGAGCGCTGTATTTCATTTTCGACATCGTAGAGATCAAAAATGGGTTGTTTGCCCGCATACAACTCCAGTTTCTCAGTCATTTCTGGAATATATTCACGGGTAAACTCCACCAGCAAATCGTAAGTCAATTTGGAGTCAACACGGATTTTATCCAACGCAGCGCCGGCAAAGTCACGGAGCACCCGCTGCGCCAGTGCCATTTCACCATACAGCTTATATTTGGTGATATTGCGTTTTTTACGTTCCTGAACTTTCGTCCATAAGCGTTTAAGGAAGGCGGCATCAGCGGCCAACTCTTCTTCACCAATCCCCTCCGCGGCGGTACGGATAATAAAACCACCTTGCTCATCGCAATACTCTGCCACGGTTTTTTTCAGGCGTTCGCGTTCAACTTCACTTTCAATACGCTGGGAAACACCAACATGGGCAGCCCCTGGCATTAACACCAGATAGCGAGAAGGTAGCGTGATATCAGTGGTTAAACGTGCGCCTTTGGTGCCAAGCGGATCTTTCACCACCTGCACCATTAAATCCTGCCCCTGGCGAACCAGTTCAGCGATATCGCGCACATTGAAGTTTTTCTGCTCATCCCCAGCCACGCATTCGGTGTGGGGCATGATATCGGAAGCATGAAGGAAAGCGGCTTTATCCAACCCTATATCGACAAAAGCCGCCTGCATACCCGGTAACACCCGGCTAACACGGCCTTTGTAGATATTGCCGACGATGCCTCTTTTAGCTTCGCGCTCAATGTGAATTTCTTGCAGGATGCCACCATCAATGTAGGCAACCCGCGTTTCAGACGGTGTGATATTGACCAGTAATTCAGCTGTCATGACTTCCTCTCACATTACGCAGCGCAATGAAATGACTTAGTAATTCATGGGTTTCAACTAACGGCAGCCCCATCACCGCATGATAACTGCCGGTAATAGTTCTGACGAAACAACCACCTTTCCCCTGAATACCGTAAGCGCCCGCTTTGTCCATGGGTTCACCGGTAGCAATATAGTCACTGATTTCCAACTGGGATAACACGCGGAATGTCACATCTGTTACCACCATGGTAGATAACACGTCTTGTTTATCAGCCAGTGATACCGCAGTGATCACTTGATGCTGCTGCCCGGACAGCGCACTGAGTATTTCTTGCGCATGGGCTTTATCTCGAGGTTTTTCTAATACTTGCCCATTTAACACCACAATGGTATCTGCTCCAAGAACCGGCAGATCCCGTGGAGCGACCATCACCCCTGCTCGTGCTTTGTCCTGTGCCAAACGCTGGACATATTCTTGCGCACTTTCCTCCAGTCTACGCTGCTCTTCAACTTCCGTTTTTAGCACCTCAAAAGGAACATCAAGCAGGGTTAGTAATTCACGGCGACGCGGAGAACCAGAGGCGAGATACAGGGCGGTCATGAGTCTTAAATCCTTATTGCACCGTAAATCGACGGCGAATTTTACGCATTAACAAAAATAGCCACGGCCACAGAATACCGTTGACCACACTACTCCAGAAGACTTCGGGGCGGAATGAGACATTACTGACTAAAAACTCAGACCAAAACACGACAACATCCATTGTCAATGACAGCAACATCACAATGAGCGCCTGTTGCCACAGCGCCATATTGCGAAATAGCTGAAACTTAAACGCAACCAAATAAGCAATAATACTGAGCGCCAGCGCCCGCACCCCGAGAGTTGAACCCAAAATAAGGTCCATAATCAGCCCGAGAATAAAACCCGTTCCCACATTCACACGGTGCGGTAAGGCCATCACCCAATAAATTAAGACTAATGCTAACCACGAAGGCCGGAACATATAAATTTGTTCGGGCCACGGCATAATTTGCAGCACCATCGCAATCAGGAAAGATAACCAGATAACCCAACGCCCATTGCTGCTATAGCGGTTCATGGCGATACTCCCGGAGCAGTCACGGCTGTTGGTGTCGTGTTTGCAGGCGGTGCCGGAGGGCCCATCTCATCGGCGGCAGGCAATACTTGCGACATCATGGGAGCCAAACGTTCATTTGCAACCCGGCGAACTTCATCAGGTGGTAGTGGAATATCGCCATTGCGATCTGCGCCCCACAATAACAGCAGGTAACGTAAACGTTGCAAATCGGCGGTCGGACGCGCCTGAATCACCGTATATGCACGTTGGTTATCCACTTTGACTGAAGAAACCACGGCTACCGGATAACCCTCTGGGAAACGCCCACCCAAACCGGAGGTCACTAATACATCACCAACACGAATATCTGTATTGCTAGGTAAGTGCTCTAATAATAAGTCATCGGTGCAACCGCTACCGGCGGCAATCACCCGAATATCATTTCGCAGGACCTGAATAGGAAGAGCATGGGAGGTATCACAAATCAATAAGACGCGGCTGGTTAATTTACTGACCGCAACAACCTGGCCCACGACACCCCGGTCACTAATAACCGGCTGGCCTTCATACACGCCATTGTTAGAGCCTTTGTCGATAACCACTTGGTCACTATAAGGATCTGTCCCGCTGGACATCACCTGTGTCACCATTTTTTGTTCATCCTGACGCAGTGGAGAACCAAGCAATTCACGTAACCGATTGTTTTCTTGCTTAAATTGCCCAAGCAACTGTAGATCAGTATTTTTCAGCAATAGCTCTTGGCGTAGCGCACGGTTCTCCAGCTCTAACTGCTTATGGGTAGCTAGAGTTTCAGAAACGTTGTCGAGAACTTTACGTGGCCCATTGGCCAGAAAATAGAAAGGGCTAACGGCGGTGTCCATGTAGGTACGTATTTTAACAAATGTACCTAATCGGCTATCCGCAATAACCAAAACAATGGCTGCAAGAACGGCAAAGAACAACCGCAGTTGCAGGGATGGACCCCGGCTAAAAATCGGCTTCATAAATTATGCGTATTCCTTGGCGGCATGAAGGAAGAAGCGCCAAATCTCAATCACCCCTTCGTACTTAACGTTACAGCACTTTTCACGGCTTTCACTTATACGAACAACTGACCTGTGTCAGCGTATCCGCATTCGTTCCTTTGCCTGGCTGCAACGCCAATGACTTTTACCTGGGTATAGATTTATCCGACCGGCCCTTCTCCCTTTGGCTAACTATTCTTCGCTGAACAAATCGCCGCCATGCATGTCGATCATTTCCAACGCTTTACCACCACCGCGAGCGACGCAGGTCAATGGATCTTCTGCCACGACTACTGGGATACCGGTTTCTTCCATCAGTAGGCGATCCAAGTTACGCAGCAATGCGCCACCACCGGTCAGCACCATACCGCGCTCCGAGATATCAGAGGCCAATTCTGGTGGGCACTGTTCCAGCGCAACCATAACTGCACTAACAATACCGGTCAGCGGCTCTTGCAGCGCTTCTAGGATCTCATTGGAGTTTAGCGTAAAGCCACGTGGTACACCTTCTGCAAGGTTACGGCCACGGACTTCAATTTCCAGAACTTCATCACCCGGATAGGCCGAACCGATGCTGTGCTTGATACGTTCAGCTGTCGCTTCACCAATCAGTGAACCGTAGTTACGGCGCACATAATTAATGATGGCTTCATCAAAGCGGTCACCACCGATACGCACGGAAGAAGAGTAAACCACACCGTTCAGAGAGATAACGGCCACTTCTGTGGTACCACCACCAATATCCACAACCATTGAACCGGTCGCTTCAGAAACCGGTAAACCTGCGCCAATTGCCGCAGCCATAGGTTCTTCAATCAGAAACACTTCACGGGCGCCTGCGCCCTGAGCAGATTCACGGATCGCACGGCGCTCAACCTGAGTTGCCCCGACCGGTACGCACACCAATACACGCGGACTTGGGCGCATAAAGCTGTTGCTATGAACTTGCTTAATAAAGTGTTGCAGCATTTTTTCAGTGACAAAGAAATCGGCAATAACGCCATCTTTCATCGGCCGAATAGCTGCGATATTGCCGGGGGTACGCCCAAGCATCTGTTTGGCATCATGGCCTACAGCCGCAACGCTCTTCGGTGAACCGGCACGATCCTGACGAATAGCAACCACTGAAGGTTCATTCAGTACAATGCCTTGTCCTTTAACATATATAAGGGTATTGGCGGTACCCAAGTCGATGGACAAGTCGTTGGAAAACATGCCACGAAATTTCTTAAACATAACGAAAGGATAATCCTGCAAGCTGGGGGCGGAAAATAAAATCCGCCTACTTTACCAACCACACGAAGCAGCGACAAGGCGCAAAAACGTCCTGATTCGGTGAAAAAGTAGCTGCGTTATTGACATCTCGTTCCATTCAGTCCCCATGTTGCTTGAAAAGGTTGAATAAACCCTCCGCACAACACAGATTCTGCGCAACGACCGGCGTAACACAGCACATAAAATCTAACATTTAACCTGATTCTCGCCGGAAGTAAGTGCCCACCAACGATTTACGGAAATGACTGACACATTCTACGTTAATTTTTGCTCAACGATCAGGCTAAACATGGCCCTAATACGAATATTTTTTCTTTCCGGGGTTTAAAAGCGTTGGCGGAGCAAAAAAATTGCCCTGTCCACCGTAAACACCCTTTTCCTTCAGCGTTTGCCATTCTTCACGGGTAATAACTTCTGCTGCAAAAACTTTTGCATGTGTTCCCGCACAGGCACCGGTCAGGCTTTCGACAAACAGCTGATTTTCATAACGCAAATTAATGCTTCTGACTAATCCTGGATGAAGTTTAATCATTTCAACCCGGAGAGACTTAACGTATGACGTACTGACAACTGTCAATCCGGCCTGTGACACCATGACCTTGCAGCCTACACCGAGTAACAAACGCATCATCGGACGAATTTGGCTGATATATTGACACACATCTGCCTCTGCAAGTTCAAAGATAATTCGTTCTCGATCAGATTTTCTACATTGCAACAGCGTATCCCGCAGCCAGCGCTGGAAAGGACGCTGCAATAATGAATCAACGCTGATAGAAAATGCCAGTGTTTCATCTGGCCATAAAGCTAATAAAGGAATTATCCGATCAATTTTTTGACGGTCATATCGCTCACCCAGACCGAATAATTGTACCAATGGTGTAAATTCAGCAGCCCGTAATTCTTGTTCACCATCATATATGCGGCTCATTATTTCACGATGGTGAATTTTACCGTCAACGGTAACAACCGGTTTCTGATAAAGCCGTGGGCCACCATTAGCCAGTGTTTGTTCCAACAAAGTGCGCCATTTGACACTGCCACGCCCTTTTTCTGCTACTTTGGTGTCGTAAACATACCAGCTATTTCCCCCATACATCGCCGCATTTTTGGTCGCTTGTCTAGCATTATCCATTATTTGTTCGGCTGAATCGCCATTGCGATACGCCACAATACCAATATGCAGTAATGACTCACGGTCAATAACATGTGGGTCGGGTAACGACCCGACCGCATGAACTAATTGTGCAGCCATAACAGCAGCATCTTTTAATGTTTTATGGGGCAGTAAAATCGCAATATCACTCTGATGATAACGTGCCAATAACGCAGAGGAATGGCGGGTAACAAAAGTAGAAAGCAGGTTAATCAGCGAATGCATCAGTTCTTGAACCTGCTGGCGATCACCCGTTTCAATCAGGCTATCAAAGTCCGGCAACTGCACCATCATAACCACACCATGAGCACCAGACTCCTCCATTTGAGTCGTCAACTGATTATCAAAAAACTGGCGATTACTAAATCCGGTTTTGGCATCCTGCGCAGCAAAAGTACGAATCAAAGTATCAACGCGATTACGTTCCTCCCGCACTTCTATTAGTTCAGCTAATAGATGATCAATAGCGCGGCTGGCGCAAGGTGGCCATTCATGACCCTCGCTATGAATAGCATGTTCGCGCTCGCCATTCAGAATACGTTTAGCTCGCCACTCAAGTTTTTCCTGGCCGGCGGTCTGCTCACGCAACCAACGGAAACTGAGCAGGAGCGTCATCGCGACAATCACGACCACCAATGACAAAATCGCGACAGCATAAAGGGAGCGAGCATAGCTGCTTAAAGGGTCAATATAGCTGAAATGCATTGAAGCCCCTGGCTGATGCAACATCGGTACCACCAGGCTACGGTAGCGGCTTTGACTGTTCCAGGGAGTATAAATGGCAGGGAGTTTTAGTTGGTACAACGTACTGTTTTCATTCTGGACGCTAACTTCCAATACGCCCAGCGTTCGCATCATTATAGGCAGCCATTCACGTTCTTTATCAGCAGGTTGCAGCAGCAATGACTGATCATAAGCTGTCACAATGCTCTGGAGACGATGCTCCATTTTTTTCTGACACAAATAAAAAAAACTGGCCGTGCTACCCAGTAGCACTAAACACATAGCCAATACGACCAGCAAGGTCATAAACACAGAAAGTTTGGTTGTAAATCGCATCCCTTAACCTTGCGAAGCGCAATTCAGTGAAAAAAATGCCTCTGTTCCTTCGAGGAAAACACTATATGACAAATTGCCATCATAATACTGATTTTTTACTTCATAATTCGACCAAAAACCCATAACTCAGCCGTTTTCCCAGAACTTCTGGCAAATCCTCTTTCAAGGATAGTCACGGACGAAATCATCGGCCTCATTTTTGTTCTTGATCAGGCTAGAAGGTTGATGTTGTCGCTATATTGGCTCACTCTTAACCCATACTTTTCTGCATTCATACTATCTATAGGTGTTATATGCGAGCGCTTGTACTTGAGCAAACTGAAGGCCGGACTATCGCAGAAGTACGCGAAATATCCCCGTCACTGTTACCAGCCGGTAATGTCACCGTTGATGTTAATTGGTCCAGCTTGAATTATAAGGATGCACTGGCTATCACCGGTAAAGGGAAGATTATCCGTGAATTCCCGATGGTTCCAGGCATTGATTTTGCCGGTACCGTCCACAGTAGTGAAGATCCGCGTTTTCATGTGGGGCAGTCGGTTTTACTGACCGGTTGGGGGGTCGGTGAAAATCATTGGGGCGGGTTGGCAGAGCAGGCTCGTGTCAACGGCGACTGGCTGGTGCCGATGCCTGAAGGGTTAGAACCGCGTAAGGCTATGATTATTGGTACCGCTGGTTTTACCGCGATGTTGTGTGTCATGGCATTGGAGGAAGGCAGCGTGACACCTGAAAGTGGCGAAGTGGTGGTCACCGGGGCCAGCGGCGGTGTCGGTAGCACAGCAATCGCCCTACTTGCCGCCCTCGGTTATAAAATAGCCGCCATTTCTGGTCGTGACAGTAACAGTGAATACCTAAAAGACCTCGGTGCCCATAGGGTATTGTCACGTAACGATTATCTTGATGCTTCCCGCCCATTGGAAAAACAGTTATGGGCCGGTGCCATTGATACTGTTGGCGACAAATTACTGGCAAAAGTGTTGGCACAGATGAATTACAACAGCACCGTGGCCGCTTGTGGCTTGGCTGGTGGCTATTCGCTCCCAACAACCGTGATGCCCTTTATTCTGCGCAATGTGCGGTTGCAAGGGGTCGATTCAGTGATGACACCGCAACAACGCCGTCTACAAGCTTGGCAACGCTTACAGGAAATTTTGCCTGAAAGCTTCTATCAACAAGCTTCGCAAGCTATCACACTCGCCGATGCCCCGACCATCGCCGCTCGCCTATTGGCGAACGAAATTACCGGTAGAACCTTGGTAAAAGTTCGCTGATTCACCCCCCACTGGGGAGAGTGTCATGCTCCCCAGCTTATTATTCGTATTGTAATGATTTTCAAATTTCTCTCCGCCCCCTAGCACTTGCCCCTATAAGCCGCCATGATTAATATCAATAAGGCCGATATGCTTCCCCCTGTTTGATGGAGTCATTTTATGCGCAACTTTTTATCCCATTCCCTGCGTAATGCTGCCACGCCACGCAAGCTAACCGAAGCGGATGTCACCCCAGAAAGTGTTTTTTATCAGCGCCGTAAGGTATTGCAAGCATTGGGAATTACTGCCGCCACACTGGCATTGCCTACCTCTGCACAAGCTGATTTGCTGGCATGGTTTAAAGGGAATAATCGCCCCAAAGCCCCATCTGGCAAGCCACTAGACTTCACTCACTCAACCGTTTACCACCCCGATTTGGCGCTAACACCGGAAGATAAAGTCACCGGCTATAATAATTTCTATGAATTCGGCTTGGATAAAGCTGACCCTGCCGCCAATGCTGGCACACTGAAAACCGAAGGTTGGCAGATAAAAATCGACGGTGACGTCGCCAAGCCCATGACACTCGATATTGATGACCTGATAAAACGCTTCCCATTAGAGGAGCGCATTTACCGTATGCGCTGCGTAGAAGCCTGGTCGATGGTGGTGCCGTGGATTGGGTTTGAATTGGGCAAATTGCTTAAACTGGTTGAACCCACCAGCAATGCCCGCTATGTCGCATTCCAGACAATTTATGCGCCGGATCAGATGCCGGGGCAGGAAGATCGTTTTATTGGCGGCGGCCTGAAATACCCTTATGTCGAGGGGTTGCGACTGGACGAGGCGATGCACCCATTGGCCTTCATGACGCTGGGCGTGTATGGCAAAGCCCTTCCCCCCCAAAATGGCGCGCCGCTGCGGCTCGTCACTCCGTGGAAATACGGTTTTAAAGGCATAAAATCCATTGTTCATATCCGCCTGACTCATGACCAGCCCCCAACCACTTGGAACCTAAGTGCGCCCAACGAATATGGTTTTTATGCCAATGTGAACCCTCATGTCGACCATCCGCGCTGGTCGCAAGCAACCGAACGCTTTATTGGCTCAGGCGGTATCCTTGATGTTCAGCGCCAACCGACGCTGTTATTTAACGGTTATGCCGATCAAGTCGCATCACTCTATCGTGGTTTGGATCTGCGGGAGAATTTCTGATGCGGCTCAGTTTACGGCAAATTAAATGGCTAAAAGTGGCTATCTGGTTGGCGGCCGCACTCCCCTTTCTGTGGCTGATTTTATCGGTGGACCAAGGCTGGTTCAGTGCCGACCCCGCTAAAGATATTCAGCACTTTACCGGGCTAATGACCCTAAAATTATTATTGGCGACACTGCTGGTCACGCCACTGGCGCGCTATGGTAAGCAACCGCTGTTGATCCGCTGTCGCCGATTGTTGGGTTTATGGTGTTTTGCCTGGGGAACATTGCATTTGATCAGCTATTCAGCACTGGAACTTGGGCTGAACAATATTGGCCTGCTGGGGCGTGAACTGGTGACCCGCCCTTACCTGACATTAGGCATAATCAGTTGGCTATTGTTACTGTCACTGGCGGTGACATCCACCTTATGGGCACAGCGAAAAATGGGAGCCAACTGGCAAAAATTGCATAATTTGGTGTATGTTGTCGCCATTCTTGCACCAATTCATTATCTTTGGTCGGTCAAAACGCTATCGCCATTCCCCATTATTTATGCGGTGATAGCAGCAATATTATTGGCACTACGCTATAAAAAATTTCGCCAATGGTGCCGCTAAAAACCTGAACTTTTCATTGGTCATTATCTTTTTCTATTGAATATCTTCGCTGATAAGACCAGTATTTAGCTGCTAATTGCTACGATATCATTATAATGCCCGACCTTAATGCCGATCGCAGTGTCAAATTCGTCGTAAAAAGGTGACAAATCGGTGACATCAGGTTATTTTTTACGATGATGGACTAATTGCCGGAGATACCAGCACAATGTCGGATAAGTTTCACATTTTGCTTCTGAATGGCCCTAACTTGAATCTGCTTGGAACACGTGAACCGGAAAAGTACGGTTACACTACATTGGCTGATATTGTCAGCCAATTAGAGACTCAAGCTCAGGGAATGGATGTGGTGCTATCCCATTTGCAGTCAAATGCAGAGCATGTGCTGATCGATAGAATTCACCAGGCACGGGGTAATACTGATTTTATCTTGATCAACCCGGCAGCGTTTACACATACCAGTGTTGCACTGCGCGATGCATTGTTAGGTGTGCAGATCCCGTTTATCGAGGTCCACTTATCTAATGTGCATGCCCGGGAGCCTTTCCGTCATCATTCATATCTCTCTGATATCGCGGTTGGCGTAATCTGTGGACTTGGCGCAGATGGCTACAACTTTGCTTTACAGGCAGCGGTAAATCGCTTGTCAAAATCCAACTAATGCAACACAAAAAGAGTACGGAATCACACTCATGGATATTCGTAAGATTAAGAAACTGATCGAACTGGTTGAAGAATCCGGCATTTCAGAGCTGGAAATCTCAGAAGGCGAAGAGTCAGTACGCATCAGTCGTGCTCCTGCCGCACCAAACTACCCAATGATGCAACAGCCGTATGCTTTTGCTGCGCCGCAGCAGCAACCTGCTCTGGCCGCCGCCGTCGCTCCAGCACCTGCTGAAGCTGCTGCACCTGCTGCTATCAGTGGCCATATCGTGCGCTCCCCAATGGTCGGTACTTTCTACCGCACCCCGAGCCCGGATGCTAAATCCTTCATTGAAGTAGGTCAGAAAGTTTCTGTTGGTGACACTCTTTGCATCGTTGAAGCGATGAAAATGATGAACCAAATCGAAGCAGATAAATCCGGTACTGTAAAAGCCATTCTGGTTGAAAACGGCCAACCGGTTGAATTCGACGAGCCTCTTGTCGTCATCGAATAACGAGGCGTTCCATGCTTGATAAAATCGTAATCGCTAACCGCGGTGAGATTGCGCTGCGTATCCTGCGAGCTTGTAAAGAGCTGGGGATCAAAACTGTGGCAGTTCACTCTGTTGCAGACCGTGATCTTAAACACGTATTATTGGCTGACGAGACTGTCTGTATCGGTCCCGCACCTTCTGTTAAAAGCTATCTGAACATTCCGGCAATCATTTCTGCTGCTGAGATCACCGGCGCGGTGGCTATTCACCCCGGCTATGGTTTCCTGTCTGAAAATGCTGATTTTGCCGAACAGGTAGAACGTTCAGGTTTCATCTTCATTGGCCCACGTGCCGAAACCATTCGCCTGATGGGTGACAAGGTTTCTGCAATAAATGCCATGAAGAAAGCCGGTGTACCTTGTGTACCAGGCTCTGATGGCCCACTGGATGACGACACTGCCAAGAACAAAGCCTTTGCCAAACGAATCGGTTACCCGGTCATTATCAAGGCATCTGGTGGTGGTGGTGGTCGTGGTATGCGTGTGGTGCGTCATGACAAAGATCTTGAGCAATCCATTAACATGACCCGTGCGGAAGCCAAAGCGGCTTTCAATAACGACATGGTTTACATGGAGAAATACCTGGAAAACCCACGCCATATCGAAATTCAGATTTTGGCTGACGGGCAAGGTAATGCTATCTATCTGGCTGAGCGCGACTGTTCTATGCAGCGCCGCCACCAGAAAGTGGTTGAAGAGGCCCCAGCGCCAGGTATCACCAGCGAAATGCGCCGTCATATCGGTGAGCGCTGTGCGAAAGCCTGTGTGGAGATCGGTTATCGTGGCGCGGGGACTTTCGAGTTCCTGTATGAAAACGGCGAGTTCTATTTCATCGAAATGAACACCCGTATTCAGGTTGAACACCCAGTTACCGAAATGATTACCGGTGTCGATTTGATCAAAGAACAACTGCGGATCGCTGCGGGCCAGCCTCTCTCCATCAAACAAGATGAAGTGAAAGTCCACGGTCACGCAGTCGAGTGCCGTATCAACGCCGAAGACCCGAATACCTTCCTGCCGAGTCCGGGTAAAATTACCCGTTTCCATGCGCCGGGCGGTTTTGGGGTGCGTTGGGAGTCTCATATTTACGCCGGTTATACCGTGCCGCCATATTATGACTCCATGATCGGCAAGCTGATCACTTACGGTGAAAACCGTGATGTCGCGATTGCCCGCATGAAAAATGCGCTGGCAGAACTCATTATCGATGGCATCAAGACCAACGTCGAGTTACAGCAACGTATTATGAACGACGAGAACTTCCAGCATGGTGGGACTAATATCCACTATCTGGAGAAAAAACTCGGGTTGCAAGAAACCTGATTTTTCGCCTTTCATGCCAAGGCCGGTAAATTACCGGCCTTTTTCTTTTCATTTGTTTAATTTTCTTTTGATTAATAGGGCTGGCATTTCGCATAGCGGTAGTTAATAACACTGCGAGGCTAAGTAAGAAGGGAAAATATGGATACAAGGTTCCTACAGGCGAACAAAGAAGCGCGCTGGGCCTTTGGCTTAACGCTGGCTTATCTGGCTGGGTGGATAATAACGGCATATTTACCGGGCAATATTCCTGGGATAAGCGGCCTGCCGGCTTGGTTTGAAGCGGCCTGTATTGCGCTGCCGCTGCTATTTATTGTGCTGTGCTGGCTGATGGTGCGTTTCGTCTTCCGTGATATCTCGCTGGAGGATGACAATGCAAACTGATGTCATCCTGCCATTAGTGGGCTATCTGGCCATGGTATTCGGCTTATCCGTTTACGCTTATACCCGCCGTAAAACCGGGAATTTTCTTAACGAATATTTCATCGGCAACCGCTCGATGGGCGGATTTGTTCTGGCAATGACCCTAACTGCCACCTATATCAGCGCCAGCTCATTTATTGGCGGGCCGGGTGCAGCCTATAAATACGGCTTGGGCTGGGTCTTGTTGGCAATGATTCAATTACCCGCTGTGTGGCTATCACTGGGAGTATTAGGTAAGAAATTTGCCATACTGGCGCGACGTTATAATGCCGTGACTCTCAACGACATGCTATATGCCCGCTATCAAAGCCGCTTGCTGGTGTGGTTGGCCAGTATCAGCTTGCTAGTAGCGTTTGTCGGGGCAATGACGGTACAGTTTATCGGTGGTGCGCGCTTGCTGGAAACCGCAGCTGGCATCCCTTATGACACTGGCTTATTGATTTTCGGTATCAGTATCGCGCTGTATACCTCTTTTGGTGGTTTCCGCGCCAGTGTGCTGAATGATGCTTTACAAGGCATGGTGATGTTGGTCGGCACCATTTTACTGCTGGTGGCGGTTATACATGCCGCAGGTGGGTTGCACAAAGCCGTCGAGACTCTACAACATATTGATCCGGCGTTGGTCTCCCCTCAGGGTGGCGATCAGATCCTCGATGTACCGTTTATGGCATCATTCTGGATCTTGGTGTGCTTTGGAGTCATTGGTCTACCGCATACCGCCGTGCGTTGTATTTCGTATCGTGATAGCAAAGCCGTGCATCGTGGCATCATCCTCGGCACCATCGTGGTAGCAATCTTGATGTTCGGTATGCATTTGGCCGGCGCGCTAGGCCGGGCTATCTTGCCGGATCTAAAGATTCCGGACCAAGTGATCCCCACACTGATGATAACCGTGCTCCCGCCTTTTGCCGCCGGGATCTTCCTGGCAGCACCAATGGCGGCGATTATGTCGACCATCAATGCCCAGTTACTGCAATCCTCCGCGACTATTGTGAAAGATTTATACCTCAATCTGCGGCCGGAAGAGCTGAAAAATGAACGTAAATTAGCGCGTATTTCCAGTATGTCGACATTGATCCTCGGGCTATTATTGCTACTTGCCGCCTGGCGACCACCAGAAATGATCATCTGGTTAAATCTGTTGGCTTTTGGCGGTCTGGAAGCCGTGTTCCTCTGGCCATTGGTGCTGGGGTTATACTGGGAGCGCGCCAATGCCCACGGGGCCCTTAGCTCAATGATTGTCGGCGCGGTATGCTATACAGTACTGGCCAGTTTTGACATTAAGATAGCTGGCCTGCACCCAATAGTGCCCTCATTGGTGCTTAATTTGCTGGCGTTTTATATCGGTAATCAGTTTGGCGATAGAGCGCGGGCACGACAGCCCGTGGTTGCCAGCACTGAATAAATGACTATTTGTAGGTATTATTTACCGAAACCCTATTGATAAAAACCGATCGTAAAACCTCAGTTGAAGATCGGTTTTGGAAGATAAAGCTATGCCTTGGATCCAACTAAAGTTAAACACCACCGGTAATCAGGCCGAATCCCTTGGAGACGCGCTGATTGAAAGTGGTGCCGTGTCCGTGACGTTTCAAGATACCCATGATAATCCGGTGTTTGAGCCACTGCCGGGGGAAACCCGCCTATGGGGCGATACCGACGTGATTGGCCTGTATGATGCAGAAACCGATATGGCGGAAGTGGTCGCTATGCTGGAATATAACCCGCAGATCGGTCAAGGTTTCATCCATAAAATTGAGCAGTTGGAAGATAAAGATTGGGAGCGTGAATGGATGGATAATTTCCACCCAATGCGTTTTGGTGAGCGCCTGTGGATTTGCCCGAGCTGGCGTGATGTGCCCGACCCAACAGCCGTGAACGTGATGCTCGACCCCGGTTTGGCGTTTGGTACCGGTACTCACCCAACGACCGCATTGTGCTTACAATGGCTCGATGGCCTCAACCTACAGGATAAAACCGTTATCGATTTCGGTTGCGGCTCCGGCATCCTGGCGATTGCAGCTCTAAAACTCGGTGCCAAGCGCGCTATTGGCATTGATATTGATCCGCAAGCCATTCAGGCCAGTCGTGATAACGCACAGCGTAACGGCGTTTCAGAGCGTTTAGAGCTGTATCTTGCCAAAGATCAGCCAGCCGATTTATCCGCTGACGTGGTGGTCGCCAATATTCTGGCTGGCCCACTACGGGAACTCGCGCCGTTGATTAGCGTGTTGCCGGTTACGGGTGGCCATCTTGGCTTGTCAGGTGTACTGGCAACACAGGCAGCGGGTGTCGCACAGGCCTACGAGGATAAATTCACTCTCGACCCAGTGGCTGAGAAAGAAGAGTGGTGCCGCATCACCGGTGTCAAGAAGTCATAGCAACCACGCCAATAATGACTATCTATGTTATAGGCGTTGCAACACTCGCTGTTGTAACGCCAAAGTTGCAGAGTTTCTCTAGCATTTCCTGGCAGTAAGTCGCAACCCATCAAGCACTGTTTTTAATTGAAATGAGAAGTCTGACTCATTTATATCTGTTCTTTATCATTGATTTGATGAATAAATCAGCATTATCAACCGCAACTATGTTGCATAACTAGTCGAAAATTATGTTGTTTAGTAGAAAATACTAAAGCGCACAAATTAATCATATCAACTTAACTCAATGTTATATATGAATAAATAATTAATTAGCCAAGATTAACCTGTAATTTATCGCGTTTTTTTCATCAATTGGTCAAAGTTTGGCCTTTCATCTGAGCGCAAAAATGCGTAATATACGCGCCCTTACGGACACAGTGTGGTCATTCTTTGTCTATGCGTATTGGACACATCCAGCTTACAAATTGCCTGATTGCCGCCCCGATGGCGGGCATCACAGATCGCCCCTTCAGAGCGCTATGTCATGGTATGGGGGCTGGGATGGCTGTATCTGAAATGCTCTCCTCTAATCCAGAGGTATGGCGGACAGATAAGTCGCGTTTACGCATGGTTCATAGTGATGAGCCGGGGATTCGTGCCGTGCAGATTGCCGGTAATGACCCGGATGAGATGGCAGCAGCCGCCCAAATCAATGTGGCGAATGGTGCACAAATCATCGATATCAATATGGGATGTCCGGCCAAAAAAGTGAATCGCAAACTGGCAGGATCAGCATTATTGCAGCATCCTGAATTGGTCAAACAGATCCTCTCCGCAGTGGTTAATGCGGTAGATGTACCAGTGACGTTGAAGATCCGGACGGGTTGGTCGCCAGAACACCGTAACTGTATAGAAATTGCCCAATTGGCCGAAAACTGTGGTATACAAGCCCTGACGATTCATGGCCGAACCCGTTCTTGTTTGTTTAATGGCGAGGCGGAATACGACAGCATTCGGGCAGTTAAGCAGATTGTTTCCATTCCCGTTATCGCGAATGGTGACATCACTGACCCGCATAAAGCCAGAGCGGTGCTCGACTACACTGGGGCTGATGCCCTGATGATAGGACGTGCCGCTCAGGGAAGACCTTGGATCTTCCGGGAAATCCAGCATTACCTGGACACTGGGGAGCTGCTGCCACCGATGCCACTTGGCGAAGTGCAGCGCTTGTTAAACGGGCATATACGGGAATTGCACGACTTTTATGGTCCAGGCAAGGGATTTCGTATTGCACGTAAGCACGTCTCTTGGTATCTCCAGGAGCACGCCCCTAACGACCAGTTTCGGCGCACATTCAACGCCATTGAGGATGCCAGCGAACAGCTGGAGGCGTTGGAGGCATATTTCGAAAATCTTGCGTAAACAGAAAAAAGAGCTGACAGAACTATGTTCGAACAACGCGTAAATTCTGACGTACTGACCGTTGCAACCGTAAACTCACAAGATCAGGTGACTCAAAAGCCTTTGCGTGACTCGGTAAAACAAGCACTGAAGAACTATTTTGCTCAACTGAATGGTCAGGATGTGAGTGACCTGTATGAGTTGGTACTGGCTGAAGTTGAACAGCCATTGTTGGACATGGTGATGCAATACACCCGTGGCAACCAAACCCGTGCTGCCCTGATGATGGGCATTAACCGTGGCACGCTGCGTAAGAAATTGAAAAAATACGGCATGAACTGATACTAGTCAGTTAAGTTGTTGTTTAAAAAGGCGTACTCCACACGGAGCGCGCCTTTTTTGTTGGAAGAGCGGCAACAGCGATGCCATCAGTTCCAGGCTGGCAAGATCTTACCTGTCCAGATCCTGGTGGCCAATAACAGTCATACCGACAGTATTAACCAAGATAGCCTCAGTCAAATCAGCCCCTTCCAGATTAGCGCCACTCAAATCAGCCCCAAACAGATTAGCTCCCCTCAGGTTAGCTCCTCTCAGATTAGCTCCACGTAGGTTATCCCAACTCAGGTTAGCCCCACTCAGGTCTGCCTCACTCAGATCAACATCACTCAGGTCAAGCCCTCCTGTACCCGAAAAGATGATGGGTAAAGGTGGAAGCCCATTTAGATTGCTTATCCGTAGAACAGTGCTGACATGGCGGAACATAGCCTGATCAACCGTTGAGCTTGGCATAATACTGCCTTTGCTGCTCACCTCAACATTAACGAGACCCGCACTATTAGGCTGATCTACCGGTTGGGAGAATTTGATTTCATAGCCAGAAAAATCAACGATAAGTGTCTCTGGTATTTTGCATTGATACCCGTTTGTCTCACTATGATGAGAAAGCGCAATCGATATGGCTTCAGCGAACCGGTTATCTTGTTCAGTAAGCGCCCTATCACCATCATAAGAAAATAGATGCTGAACACACTCTTGAACATCCTGCGGGGAAACTGCATCGCCACCACTTTGTGCCGACATGGGTGCTGGAACATAATTCATATTAATATTAGGTAATCGCACTGTTTTTCCTTTTGGATATGACAATATCCCGTTGTACTTGGCCCGAAGAATGCAAAAATAGCATGATGGGCAAGCAGGAAAATGCAGTAAACACCCTATCTTTAGGGCCTGATAATCATTTAGAAAGGCGTATTCTACAAAGAGTACGCCTTTTTATTAGGCAACTTCTACCCAATTGCGGCCCTGTTGCTTCGCTCGGTATAAAGCTTCATCCGCCCGCTTCAGCGCATCCTCTGGTGCCCCGACCCCATTCCAGAACGCAACACCCAATGAAATCGTGATAGGTTGGATGCCCGGTATCACCATCATTTCTACATTGTGCCGCAGCCGGTTAGCAACCTGTATAGCAACATCGGGCACAGTACCCGGCAGCAACATCAGAAACTCTTCACCACCACTGCGGCACAGAATATCGCTATCACGGGAGCTATCACGAATTTGTATTGCCAATTGCTTAATAACCTCATCACCGACATCATGGCCATAAGAGTCGTTAATTGATTTAAAGTGGTCAATATCCAGTGCAATGACAGAAAAATGCTGCCCAAGCTGGGCGATAGGTTCGAGCGTCGTCGCCAGCCCGCGCCGGTTATACAGGCCAGTCATAGGGTCGGTATGAGCTTCAAACCTCAGTTTGCCTATTTTCTTTTGCAGCAGACTGATGCCTATCAACAAAGCCCGTTTAAGCTGCGTCGCCTCGAAATACCATGAGGGAATTTCTTTGATACTACTGGCAATATCCGGCTTATCCATATCATTGGCGCTGCCTGCCAGTAACCACAATGGGCGAGCAATTAACCGCGATAATAACCAAACGCCCAACAATGTCAGTAACGCCAGCGGCGCAATGTGCGCCAGCCCTTTAAGCATTAACCCTTCCAGTGGCTTCAAGGTAGACGACTCGGGCCGTAGGGTAATGATTTCCCAACCTGACTGATCCACAACAGCATAGCCCGCCAGCATTGATTCGCCATTGGTGCTGGTTACCATCAAGCTGCCATTGTCACTTTTTTTGGCCGCCTCAGTGATAGGTTTCGGCTCCAGTATCTCCCCGATACGATTAACATCCCGGTGATAAAGAATGCGCCGATCACCGTCGAGTACCACAATGTAAGAACCATCGCGGTAGTAATGTTCGCCGAGTAACTCATTTAAAATACTTTGCTTGCGCAGATAGATAGTCCCGCCGATGTATCCACGATAGCGGCCATCCGGCGTGATAATAGGTGTCGATATATTGATAACCAGATTGTTAGCTGCTGATACATATGGCTTGCTGATAATAGGGCGCCGGAGCTTGAGTGCCTCCGCCGACCCTGGTGATGTGAGAGTGTGCCCCAAGAGTTGGAGGCTGTCTGGCGACGTAGCGCGGATAATGCCATGGGCATCAGTTATCACCACCGAGTTAAAACTGTCCGTCTGATATTTAAGCCGTGCGGTTTCCGCTTTCAGAACGGCCTGATCATCAAAATGTTTTGCGGCGATCATGCTGCTGTAGTGAAGCTGCTTTTGCGCACTCCGCAGAAAAATTTCCGTGCTGGACGCCAACTTAGCGGCATAAACACGGTTAGCTTCCAAGGTGTTATCGATCAAGAGCTGCCGTTGAACCCGATAACTGGCATAGAAGCTGTTTGCCAGCGTCACAAAAGCGCTCATGACAGCCAGAATAAGGATTAAGCGACCTAAGTCGAGACGGAAAATTTTGGTTGAAATCATCGAGCGCAGCAAGACAACATTCCTGAAGATGTAAAGGGGCCGTATTTAACCATGACGGTAACATGAAAAGTCAGCAGGAACTCGCCTATATCTATATCTGCTCATTATTTATCTCCTCAAATGAATCATTATCACGCTATAGTCATTATTAACAGCTATCTATAGCTTTGGTGATTGTTAGCTGACGTCTGACTTGTACTGATAATTAGGGGTTAATTATGAATAAACTGATCATTGCCGTGGCACTCGCGGCTACTGTATTAAGTGGATGCGCCAACAACAGAACAGCGTCGGGTGATACCTTTACCGCCGCTCAAGCACGGCAGGTACAAACCGTCACTTATGGCACCATCGTTTCCGCACGTCCGGTCACCATTCAAGGTGGCAGTGAAAATAACGTAGCGGGTGCTATTGGCGGCGCCGTAGTCGGTGGCTTCTTGGGCAATACTATAGGCGGGGGCCGTGGTAATAGTCTGGCGACAGCAGGTGGTGCCGTTGCCGGCGGTATGGCGGGTCAGGGAGTACAAAGTGCAATGAACCGCAGTGAAGGTGTACAACTGGAAATTCGTCGTGATGATGGCAGCAGCATTGTTGTTGTGCAGGCGCAAGGACCAACTCGTTTCAGCGCAGGCCAACGCGTCATCATTGCCAGCGATCGCAGCGGTACGGTGACAGTTTCTCCTCGTTAAACTCAAATGCCGGGGGATTCGCCCCGGCATTTAGCGCTTGAATGCAAAAAAATGCGCCGTTTTTTTATTGGTCTAATTGTCTGTTTTGTAACATTAAAATGACATCCATTCATTCACATTTAGCGTAAAAAACCATTGACAATAGTTATGACAGTCAAATATTAGGTTGCCACGGGGAATGTGTTGTGGTTAAATAGCATCATCGGTTTGGAACACAGACCTTATGAAAGCAGTTTTAGTAAAGCAGTCCTCAGTTCAAGCGCTATCCATAGATATCCCTTCTCCGTGAGTCTCCTCCTAAGTGCCCAATAAGTTATCTTCTGAAAAACAGACCACGTTCGCTACGTTATTGTGGCAAAAAAATAATTGAAGGAAGTATCTCTATGTCTAATAAAATGACTGGTTTAGTAAAATGGTTTGACGCTGGTAAAGGTTTTGGTTTCATCACTCCGGCTGATGGCAGCAAAGATGTGTTCGTTCACTTCTCTGCTATCCAGAGCAATGATTTCAAAACCTTAGATGAAGGCCAAAAAGTTGAGTTCTCTATCGAGAGCGGCGCTAAAGGCCCATCAGCGGTAAACGTAGTCGCTCTGTAATTCAGTGTGATTAGGGGAGCTGGCTACCGATAGCGATGACGGCCAGACCCGAGCAGTGTAGCCGCTCCCCAAGTAAATGAAGAAAGTAGTACCCGGTTGACAGTGACATTTATGCAAGCAGTTTTAGTAAAGCAGTTCCCCGTATTAGCGTTATCAGACAGATACCTCTTCTCCGCGAAATTCCTTCTAAGTGCCCCCATAAGTTGTGCCCAAGCCTATTCGCTCGCCTATGGCGGCAATTAAAAATAATTGAAGGAAGTATCTCTATGTCTAATAAAATGACTGGTTTAGTAAAATGGTTTAACGCTGACAAAGGTTTTGGTTTCATCACTCCTGCTGATGGCAGCAAAGATGTGTTCGTTCACTTCTCTGCTATCCAGAGCAATGATTTCAAAACCTTAGATGAAGGCCAAAAAGTGGAGTTCTCTATCGAGAATGGCGCTAAAGGCCCATCAGCGGTAAACGTAGTCGCTCTGTAATTCAGTGTGATTAGGGGAGCTGGCTACCGATAGCGATGACGGCCAGACCCGAGCAGTGTAGCCGCTCCCCAAGTAAATGAAGAAAGTAGTACCCGGTTGACAGTGACATTTATGCAAGCAGTTTTAGTAAAGCAGTTCCCCGTATTAGCGTTATCAGACAGATACCTCTTCTCCGCGAAATTCCTTCTAAGTGCCCCCATAAGTTGTGCCCAAGCCTATTCGCTCGCCTATGGCGGCAATTAAAAATAATTGAAGGAAGTATCTCTATGTCTAATAAAATGACTGGTTTAGTAAAATGGTTTAACGCTGACAAAGGTTTTGGTTTCATCACTCCTGCTGATGGCAGCAAAGATGTGTTCGTTCACTTCTCTGCTATCCAGAGCAATGATTTCAAAACCTTAGATGAAGGCCAAAAAGTGGAGTTCTCTATCGAGAATGGCGCTAAAGGCCCAGCAGCTGCAAACGTTATTGCTCTGTAAGAGTCAATAATAAATACCCATATCATGAGAGCTCTAGCTTAAATGATTCAGGTATATCGGAATGATTTACGATAGCGATGAAGGTGATAGCCCTGAGCAGTTAAATCATTCTGAATAAAAATAACCCGCCTTTGTGCGGGTTTTTTGTTACTGAGAATAAGGTCTTATACTTAATAATATAAACGTTTGTCCAGCCCTAATAAAATATTTAATGCACGAAATTTATACGCATGCATTATTTTTAACTGATGTATTTAATTTGTACAAATTACGCAAGCCCCTCTCCTCCGCTCTGTAATTTCGTGTATTAAGGCGAAATTACGTTGTTTTAACAGATAAAATCCCGCCTAATATAATTAATAAAGTAGAGTAATCGCCAAATTTCGTATGAATTACTCAGATCAGAACAATATATTTATCTCACCGCACCTTCCCACTCCGTATAATACAAGAATGACTTTGATCAAAATGATGCTGTTATTTTCTGTATACAGTTATCTCATATAATCACAGCGTCAATAAATTAACTCTTTCTTATTTTTGCTGGCGAAGATGACGGTACATAAAATAGCATCAGGGTAAATAATCATGTCGATATTCAAAACACGTATAGGAAGAATGCTGCTTATCCTATTAATAGGGATAAGTATCTGGTTTAGTCCAGTACCAGAATCTGTTGATCCGCGTGCCTGGCACCTCATGGCGGTCTTTGCCGCGACAGTTATTGGCCTCATTCTCTCGCCTTATCCATTAGGCGCCATGGCAATATTCAGTCTGACGGTCGTTGCAGCCACCGGTTTGTTGAGCATCAAAGAAGTGCTCGCTGGCTTTGCCGACCCCACGATTTGGATGATAGCCTGCGCCTTCTTTATTTCACGCGGTTTTATTAAAACAGGCTTTGGTCGACGAGTCGGATACTTATTTATCAGTAAGTTAGGCCACAGCTCATTGGGCCTTGCTTACGGTTTGGTACTGACTGACTTGCTGTTCGCACCGGCCATGCCGTCAACCTCCGCCCGCTGCGGCGGTATCATCACCCCGCTGTTCCGATCTATATCTGAAGCTTATGAATCCACACCAGAACGTGGAACCGAACGCAAGATCGGGGCTTTTCTGGTGCAATGTATCTTCCAATGCAATGCCATTACCTGCGCAATGTTCCTGACATCAATGGCTGGTAACCCAATGATAGCCAAGCTAGCAGGCGAGATGGGAATCACCATTACATGGACCAGTTGGGCATTAGCCGCAATTGTCCCCGGCTTAATTTCTCTGGCGGTCATTCCGTTGCTGCTGTATCGCTTTTATCCGCCAGAACTGAAGAAAACCCCAGAAATGCGCGCTCTGGCCCTTGTGAAACTGAAAGAAATGGGGCCGATGAGCCGCAATGAGTGGATCGTGTTATCAGTCTTCATTGGACTGGTGACTTTGTGGGTGTGTGGTTCCGCGCTGAATATTGACGCTACCATGACCGCCTTTATTGGCTTGGCTATTCTGTTGCTGAGCGGCGCGCTCACTTGGGATGATGTCATTGCCGAGAAAGAAGCATGGCACACGGTGATTTGGTTTGCCGTGCTGCTAACATTGGCCAGCCAGCTCAATAAACTGGGCTTCATTAGCTGGTTTGGTGCCTCCATTGCGGGCTCAGTACAGGGCATGAATTGGGTGCCAATGATGGGTATTCTGCTGCTGGCGTACTATTACAGTCACTATATGATGGCCAGTGCCATTGCCCATATCAGCGCCATGTATGCGATTTTCGTTTCTATCGCCATTGCTGCGGGTGCGCCGCCGATGCTGACGGTGCTAGTATTTGGTATGTTCAGTAACCTGTATATGGCGACCACTCATTACTCCGGTGGCCCCGCGCCAATCTTGTTCGGGTGCAACTTTATCCCGCTAGCTACCTGGTGGAAAATCGGTTTTCTGATCAGTTTGGTGGTCATTCCTATCTGGCTGATTATTGGTAGCGCCTGGTGGAGTGTATTGGGTTTCTGGTAAGCATGCCAAACGGAACACCGCGCGGTCACATTAGCGCGGTGTTTTTATCCGCGGAGGGTCTTCCCCAATGGCGGTCTGGCAGGACAATAAACAACATTTTTGGCATTCATCTTTTTATATCATTTATCACGGTTATGATATAATTCGCGAAAAGCTCACCTCGCTTACCGATAGCCTCTCTTTTGTGACCATTCACTACGCGAACACCGCTTTTAATGTAAATATTGCGTCAATTATCGTATTCACGAAAACGATAATTGACCTACGGTGTCTGAAGATATGTATCGCTATCGAGTTATATCCTTATGCGCTACAGGCTCGCACTTAACGCATAACGACAGAGTTCATATGATAAAGCCGCAGAAATTCCATATTTCACTGCTCCACCCACGCTATTGGCTAACTTGGTTTGGCCTTGGCGTACTGTTTCTGTTAGTCCAACTGCCCTACCCGCTGATCAATAAATTGGGGATTTGGCTCGGGCGTACCTCCATGCGCTTTCTCAAGCGGCGGGTTTCCATCGCCCGACGTAACCTTGAATTGTGCTTCCCTGATATGGACCAAACCACCCTCGAACGCACCATTGTGGGTAATTTTGAATCCTTGGGTATGGGCTTACTGGAAACAGGTATGGCATGGTTTTGGCCCGATGCGCGCGTCAAGCGCTGGTTTACCGTCTCCGGTCTGAATAATCTGAAAAAAGCGCAGGAAGGCAAACGCGGTGTCTTGGTGATTGGCGTACATTTTATGTCGCTGGAACTGGGTGGCCGAGTCATGGGCCAATGTCAGCCGATGATGGCAATGTACCGTCCACACAATAATAAAGTGATGGAATTGGTACAGACTTGGGGCCGAATGCGCTCCAATAAGGCGATGTTGGATCGCAAAGACCTACGCGGCATGGTGCACGCGCTGAAGAAAGGTGAAGCCGTTTGGTTCGCGCCAGATCAAGATTATGGCCCACGTGGCAGTGTTTTCGCCCCCTTGTTTGCCGTTGATCAAGCCGCCACCACCAGCGGCACCTTTATGTTGGCCCGCCTGGCAAAACCGGCATTGCTGCCGTTAGTGCTACTGCGCAAAACAGATGGCAGCGGTTATGACCTGCTTATCCAACCGGCATTGGAAGATTATCCAATAGATGATGAATTAGCCGCCGCCCGTTACATGAATAAAGTGATTGAAAAAGAAATCATGCGCGCACCCGAGCAATATCTTTGGTTGCACCGCCGCTTCAAAACCCGCCCTGTGGGTGAAGCGTCACTCTATTAAGTACAGCGTAACGTCATGAAAAGCCCGGCCTATGCCGGGTTTTTTTATGACCTAAAAGCCACTCAACCCACCCCAACCGTCGTATCTATTTGCGCTGCACTTTCTATTACCACGAGATTTCGCCCCGGCAATGTTTTACAAGCTGCTCCGCCAATCGGAGGCGCGGTCGTCGGATAGCTCTCTTTGGGTGAGATATAAACTGGCGTGGTGGCGACAAAACCATCACTGAAAGTGACCTCAACAAAAGTGGCTTGCCAGCCAGAAGCTGGTGCAGTAAGCGCGATCTCAAGGGTATTTTCCGGGGTTACCGCCAGTGGGAATGCGGTGTAGTGCACATCACAGGCATAGCGGAAATCACGCGCCTCACTATTTGCCGCAGTCCATAGCAACACTTTATTCGGCGTCTCGGACAGCTTTAGCGTCAATGTTTGCACTTTTTCTTTCATTCCGATGCTGCTGTCCACTTGCGGCAAGACCGTGGACTGCCGTAGGCGATTAACAAAGGGAATCAATGACTGTTCGCTGAAAGCCTTAATACCATAGTGACTGGAGTTGGGCGCCACCCTCAATATTTTTTCGCCCGGTAATTTATCGTAATAAAAATCTGTATTATCAGGCACATAAAAGTCATCGCCACTAGCATTGATAATATATTTCGGAATGCTCAGCCGGGATTGATACTCAGTTCCAATATATTGCAGGGGATCAATAATCTGCATCAATTTAGAAAAGCCCGGTGTCTCCAACTTTTTATCAATTTCATCCTGATAATAAGGGGCGAAGGCAATGGGCCAATTGCCCCCATAAGATTTATACATATGTTCTAATGCAGCGCGGGTATCAAGCAGGTCAATAACAAAGGGCACTATAGCCACAACACGGGTATCAGCAAGGGCCGTGAGCCAAGTCGTCCAACCCCGTTTGGATAGGCCGGTGACAATAAAACTGTCTAATGCTTTTTCCGGCAAAGCTTGTTGGGCCATAGTCATAGCCTGAGAAACCGCCGCAGCCATGGGGACCTGCAAGGGCAAGGTAGAACGCGACTCCGGTGCATCCATAAATAAAGTCCAGCTCCGCGCGACACTATAATCCTCCTTGCGTGGATCGCCATCCTGCTGATATTCAAGATATTGATTGGGAATAGTACTGATTGATATCACCACGGTATTCGTTTGCCGGGCAATTTTTTGCAATGAATCGATGGAGAAATCAGTCGGGCCAGAAGCAGGAACCTTGCTGGTTGCATGGTTAATACCATTATTAATGACCACCAGCCCTTGTGTCGAGGTACTGCCACTCGGAATAAAGATCTCCACCTCATGCTGCCAGGCAGCAGGGGAGACCAAATTTTCAGGAGCCCACTGTTGAGAAGTCAGTTGGTAACGACGCCATTCTAGCCCCGGTAAATTCTCCTGACTCAGCAAATTGTAAATAAGCGGCTCGCTGGATAATTTATCCTTATAACAGGATAAAACCTGAGAAAAATCCGTATTGCTGCATTTTGTTGTTTCGACATCCGCTTGTGCCTGACAACTGGCAGTGAACAACCAGGGCAATCCACAAATCAAAGCCGTTAAATAATGAGGCATAATCCCTTTCCTTTTATCTAATATACGAGGTAAAAACGTTCCCAGAGGGATTAGATAACGAATTGGGAATTCAAAAAATCCGAATTTCACCGGTATATGCAGTTTTTTATCTTACGCCCCTGACAAAATACGAGTCGCAACATCATTCAACCTTTCTATTGATATGGTTATTTTATACGTTACAAGGAATGGTGAAGCGAATACCGATGGTTTTAGTACCGGTTATTCACGCATTAATGATGTTGCGGTCAGTTGATGTGCGGTATCGAGTGGTTAGTGAGAAAAATAGCTCATCCAGAATGAGTTATTGTTATTACCACAGTACATGCCCAATCAGCGGTGCGCTAATAACCGTAATAATACCGGCCAGCATCATCACCAAGCTGGATACCACACCCTCTTGCTGCCCCATTTCGTGTGCTTTAGCAGTACCGGCACCGTGAGAGGAGGCCCCAAGCCCCGCGCCTTTTGCCAACCCGCTGCGCACCGAGAGGCGCAGAAACAATAAATCCCCGACCGCCATGCCAAAGACCCCGGTAATCACTACAAACAGCGCAACTAAATCCGGCTGCCCGCCCAACTGCTTTGCGGCTTCCAGCGCAAAAGGTGTGGTGATCGAACGTACCGCCAGGCTGCGCTGCACTTCTTCCGAGAGGGTCAATAACTTCGCCAACCACACCGAGCTGACCACCGCCACAGTAATCGCCGTGATAACGCCCGCAGTGAGAGACAACCAGTGACGGCGAATAATCGACAGATTCTCATAAACTGGCACGGCAAAGGCAATGGTCGCAGGCCCCAAAAGCCACAGTAACCAATGTGTCTCACCAATATAATCTTGATAAGAGATATGGGTGACTACCAGCAGCAACACCAACACCATCGGGGTCAACACCAAGGGCATCAGCAGCAATGAGCGGCGGCGGCGATAGAGTTTTTTGTTGGCAAAGTAAAGAGCCAGGGTTGCCAGGAAGCACAGGATACTGATAATAAAATCATTCATGATGATGAGATTTGCGGCGTTGCAGCCACACCTCAAAACGGTAAACCCGGTCAACCACCAACCCCGTCGCCGCGAGTGTCAATGTGGTGCTGACCGCAATAACAGCGAAAATCTTCCAGCCATCGACCATAATCAATTGCGCGTAATTCACCACCGCCACCACCGCAGGAACAAAGAACAGCAGCATTTCTGCCAACAGCCAGCGCGAACCGGCTTGAACCCAGCGTACCGGTAAAATACGCAGCATAATCATAGCCAGCAGCAATAACATGCCGACGATATTGGCGGGCAATGGTAGATGGAAGAGGCTCACCAGTTGGTCAGCAATAATAAACAGCCCGGCATACAGCGCCACCTGAACCGGCACCTGTAAACGCGAGAGAACAGACGGCGCAAAACTGCGTAACGCCAATGACATGAGAAACCCCAGTGGGAAATTTTACCAGTGCTCAGTATAGGCCGCAGGTAACCTTGCGAAAAATGAATTAAAATCATTAGAATCATGCCTAAATGGCATACTTTGTTCCCCCAGGCCTCACTCATTGACAGGAAAACAGATGGATATCAGAACACTGCGTTATTTCGTCGAAGTGGTGCGCCAGCAAAGCTTTACTCGAGCAGCGGAGAAACTGTTTGTCACCCAGCCCACCATCAGCAAAATGCTGCGCAATTTAGAGAATGAATTGGAATGCAGTCTATTGACTCGTGAAGGGCGACGCCTACATTTAACTGACAGCGGACAGGCGGTTTATCAGCGCGGGCTGGCTATCCTCGACCAATTTCAGCAGTTGGAAGCGGAACTGGAAGACATCAGTTCATTGAAAAAAGGCAGGTTGCGGCTAGGTATTCCGCCGATGGTTGGCACACAAATGGCGGTGCTTATCAGCGAGTTTCGCCGAAGTTATCCCGGTATTGAGCTACAAATTGCCGAATTCGGTGGTTTAACCGTGCAACAAGCTGTGTTGTCCGGTGAGCTTGATTTAGCCCTGACCGCCCTACCTGCCGATATCAATTTGCCGCTGACATCATTGCCGCTGTTCAGTCACCCTCTTTGTGTGGTGGTACCGCGCACCGCATTTTGGCTTAACCGCACCACCATCAGTATTCCCGAGTTAGCAGACCTTCCCATCCTGATTTATAACGAGGATTTTGCCCTTTATCGCCAGTTAATGGATGCTTTTACCCTCGGTGGTTTTACCCCCCAAATTGCCGTGCGTAGCGGTCAATGGGACTTTTTGGCCGCCATGGTGCAGGCCAATATTGGTATCGCCATTTTGCCGGAACCTATTTGCCAGCGGCTGGATAAAAACGCGCTGTTGTGGCTACCATTAGAGCCGCTGATGCCTTGGCAATTAGGATTGATATGGCGTCAAGGAAGCTACCTTTCTCACAGTGCGCAAGCTTGGATTAGCCGCTGCCGTGAGTTTTGGCCCAATGGTTCATTGGTTGAGATAAAACCGGCCACTGATGAGTAGCCGGTTTAAGGTAAATTAACCTTCTTTTTCGATTAACAGCGCTTCTAACAGATCCAAATCATGCAGCAGTTTTTGCAGGGTTTCGTTACTGATTTTCTGTGTGGCGCGCAAGTGATACAGCTCGCCACGCTCAGCCCGCAAGGCCGTTAAGCGGAAACGCCGCTCCAGATTTTCTATCAATAAGGTATTTTCGATTTCATCTTTGCTGCCAGTTCGCCGCCGCAAAGTACCAATCACCCGTGAACTGACTTCTTTCAGTAATTCAGGGTCGATATTCTCCTCACTGCTGGCGGCCAAGCGCTCTTCCATCTTATTCAAGCTGACAATCGCCACTTCCGCCGCTGCCGCCCGCGCCAAACGAATTTCTTCGCGGCTGGCACTCTTATCGGCCATCACCACACCACGCAGTAATGGTGGCAAAGCAATTACCCCAACAATGACTGATAGTAAAATCACGCCTGTGGCGATAAATACCAATTGGTAACGGGATGGGAAGGCCGAGCCATCGCTGAGGAATAACGGAATGGACAACACACCGGCTAATGTAATTGCCCCGCGCACCCCGGCGAATGAAGCAACCCACAGTTCGCGGGTAGTGTAATTGCTAAACTCCAATGGCCGCTTGGTCAACACTCGTTTGCTGATTTTCTTCATCGACCACAACCAGCTGAAACGCAGCACCAACAAGGCACCATAAATGATGGCAACATCGGCGAACAAATTCCAAGTTTGGATCGTCGGGTCCAGTTCGGCCTGCACAATCGAGGTTTCCAGAATGCCCGGTAACTGTAGGCCCAGCAGGATAAACACCATGCCGTTAAACACGAATTCTAACATCGACCATACACTGTCGGCGCGTAATCGCATGGTCAGTGGTGCGTTACGAATCACGCCAGATTGGCTGATGGTCATCCCCGCCGCCACTGCGGCCAAAATACCGGAAACGCCAATATGTTCGGCAATCAAGTAAGAGGCAAACGGCAACAACAGCAGCAGGACGATTTGTGTTGCCGGATCATCACCACTCCAGCGGCTCATCAAACGCAGCGATTTACTGTATAGCCAAGTGACGGCCACACCGGCCAACAGGCCACCAATCGCCACTTTCAGGAATTCTAACGTCGCGCCAGAAACCGTAAACACCATGGTGCCCATCGCCACGGCAATGGCAAATTTCAGCGCCACCAGACCGGAAGCATCATTCATCAATGCCTCCCCTTCCAGGACGCCCATAATTGATTTAGGTATGCGCCCTTTCCCCACAATACCGGACAACGCCACCGCATCAGTTGGCGACAATACCGCCGCTAGCGCAAAAGCGGCGACCAGCGGAATACCCGGCACCATCCAGTAAATCAGGTAGCCGACACCCACCACTGTGACCAACACTAAAGCCAGGGCCAGACCAAATATTTCCCGCCCGTGATGGATAAACTCGCGCGTTGGTGTTTTCCAGCCGTCAGCAAATAACAGCGGCGGAATAAACAGCACCAAGAATAATTCCGGGTCGAAATCAACATGCAAACCAAAGTGGGGAAATGCCAATAAGGCACCACAAACAATCTGCATCAATGGGAGGGGGATTTGAAACGGCAACATCCGAGTGACAACGCCGGAAAGCGATACCACCAAAATCAGGATGAGGATTGTAAAAAAGATTTCCATGCTTTCCTTAGACTCAACTCAACTCAACTTGAAACCTGACCGCCTCCCCCCATAGACAGGGCCGGAGCGTAGCTTTTGATAGTAGATCAATTTGTTGCGGAATGGGGAAAAAAATCGCTAACTGAAGGCAAGAAAAACAAAGACAGTAGGGATATTAAAAAGGAGAGTGGCATCGGGAACATACTCATCCCGATGCCAGCAAAGATTCACAACTTAGATTGCCCAGCCGCCAGCATAGAAGGCCACCAGCGCAACCGCGATAATCACGGTGCCAAGATTCAATTTACGCCATTCACCAGAGAAAATACGGCCGATTACCAGTGAACTGAAGCCCAGCATAATGCCGGTGACGATATTACACGTCAGCACGATAAACACTGCGCAGAGCAGGCCAGACATCGCATCAACGAAATCTTCGAAATCCAATTTGGCGACGTTGCTCAGCATCAACAAACCGACATACATCAGCGCCGGAGCCGTCGCATAAACTGGAACCAAATAGGAAAGCGGCGAGAGGAACAAAATCAGCAAGAATAGGATACCGACGACAGTGGCGGTCAGGCCAGTTTTGCCACCCGCCGCCGTGCCCGCCGCAGATTCAATGTAAACCGCTGCCGGTGCTGCACCGACCAAACCGGCGAAGATGCTGCTGACGGAGTCAGAGGTCAGCGCTTTGCCGCCACTGATAATCTGGCCGTCTTTATCCAGCAAGTTGGCTTGCCCGGCGACCGCGCGAATGGTGCCAGTAGCATCAAAGACCGCCGTCATCACCAGCGCCAACACACTTGGCAGCACCACAGGATTCAGTGCGCCCATGATATCAAGACTGAAAATCAATGAGTTACCGTTAGCATCTGCCAGACTTGGCATGGCGAACAGCCCTTGATAAGTCACACTTGGATCAAAAATCAGGCCGATAACTGAGATGGCGATAATCACCAACAGAATGCCGCCCGGTACCCGCAGTTTTTCCAAACCGAAAATCACCGCCAAGCCCAATAACGTCATAATGACCGGGAAAGAAGTAAAAGCACCTAGCGCGACTGGCAAACCTTCTATAGGGTTTTTGATGACCAGGCCGACACCGTTTGCCGCAATCAGCAGCAAAAACAAGCCAATACCAATGCCGGTGCCATGTGCTACGCCCATCGGCAAGTTACGCAATATCCACGAGCGAATACCGGTGACGGAGATAATAGTAAACAGCACGCCCATCAGGAATACCGCGCCCAAGGCGACAGGAATACTGATGTGCTGGCCCAATACCAAGCTAAATGCGGTAAACGCCGTCAATGAGATGGCGCAGCCAATGGCCATGGGCAAATTAGCCCACAAGCCCATCAGCAAAGAACCCAAGCCAGCCACCAGACAGGTAGCAACAAACACTGCGGTTGGGGGGAAGCCCGCTTTACCCAACATGCTCGGCACAACAATGACCGAATAGACCATGGCAAGAAAAGTCGTCAGACCGGCCAGCACTTCCTGGCGCACATTACTACCACGTTCACTAAGCTTGAAAAACGCATCAAGCGAACCTTTTGGCTTGACTGCCTGGTTCGCCTGAGGATTGGTGCTAGACATGGTTATGTCCCCTGTGTGTCATTTTAAAGTAGTCAACAAGCCCGCGTCCTTTCCAAACGTAATCGTTTCCGTCCCTGCCGATTAACTCGTCAATTCCCCCAACGCCGATATGACGGAGAAAATAGCAAACGATTAGCTGGAAACACGCATGACTGAAAAAAATCGAAGAAAAACTACAATAAGCGTCATTGTTGCAGGCAGTTTGGACGCGGCCAGCGCGCAAAAACCGGAGCGTACACTCGGTACGTGAGGATTTTTAGCACTGCCCAAGTTCAAAATGGCAAATAAAATAGCCTTATTGTAAGGCAAACGATTATCTAGCTATTTATGGCGACTAATCAACACCAGAAAGCAATATTTAATGCATTTTCTTACATTAATTTGTCTGGGAACATCTATTCTGGCGGGAAACCAAAGTGTGAGCGGCCTCACACCCGTTTTCTGGCGTAACTGTTGATAAATTTATCAGTTTGCTAATTTGAAAGCACCGCCCTTTTCAATCGCCTGCTGATAAGCCGGGCGCTGATGGATTCGCGCCAAGAAATCTTGCAGTTTCGGGAAGCCCTCAAGCCCATTGCGGGTGTTGATTGCCTCAATAGGAAAACTCATCTGAATATCGGCGGCACTAAAATCACTGCCTGCAAACCATTGATTCTGTGTTAAATGTTGTTCCAGATAATCGCGATGAGTGGCGATTTGCTTATTCAGATAACTTTTTTGTACCCCATCACCCAATGCCTTGGCTACTGGGCGAATAATCCACGGCACTGGTGGCCCACCGAAGCGGCTGAAAATAAGTTTCATCACCAGCAACGGCATCAATGACCCTTCAGCATAATGCATCCAGTAGCGGAATTGTTGGCGATCATAATGGCCGGTAGGCTTAAATAAGCCCTGTGCATCATAGGTTTCCTGTAAATACTCGATAATGGCTCCTGATTCCGCCAGCGTCAGGTCGCCATCAGTAATCACTGGCGATTTCCCCAATGGATGGATTTTTTTCAGCTCAGGCGGAGCCAACAAGCTGCCGGGGTCGCGCTGATAGCGCTTCAACTCATAGGGAACTTGTAACTCTTCCAGCATCCACAAGATTCGTTGCGAACGTGAATTATTCAGATGGTGAACAATGACCATAACCAAGCCCCATATGATGAATGACCGAGAAAGTTATAACGGTACAGAAGTTATTATAGTCGAGTGCCCGATAACGCTATTTATTCTGATATAGGCATAAAAACAGCCTTTAGGTTGTAACTTACAATAACAACCTAAAAGCTGTATTTATTATTTACAACTTATAGCCTGTATTTTACTTTTACAACTTATTAGCTGTATTATGGAATTACAGTTTAGACGCTGTATTTTGCTATTGCGCACCATTCTCTGCTGAGAGGTCTTGATGGACTATCCCATTAAAATTTTGAGTCAATTACGCCCTACGTTGATTGGTTTTCGAAAAAATAAAGGGCTGACTCAGGCCAGCCTGGCACAACTGTTAGGTATCACCCAGCAGTCCTATGCAAAGCTTGAAGCTGATCCCGCCTCGGCCAGTGTTGAACGGCTTTTTAAAGTATTACAACTTTTAGACGTAGAACTGATCCTTGGTGAGAAAAAAAACGCCAGCGCGCATCCCAATAAAACCCACCAGCCAGAACAAAGCCAGACGATAGATTTACCGTCAAAACAAGAGGATTGGTAATATGGCTCGTCGCATTCAACGGCTCAATATCTGGATGAATGGTCAACATGTTGGCTATTGGGGAAAAAATCGAGGTGAAGAATCACTGACTTATGCCCAGGAATGGCTAGCAAACGAACAAGGCCGCCCGCTGTCATTATCATTGCCTTTTACGGCCAATAATCAGGTTTATAGAGGCAATATTGTCCGGGACTATTTTGATAATTTATTACCCGATAGCGATGATATCCGGCGACGTCTGGCAACTAAATATCACGCTGACAGTATTAACCCTTTCGATCTACTGTTTGAATTAGGAAGAGATTGTGTCGGTGCAATACAATTGCTAACTGATGATGCTCCTCCCTCTGATCTATTCTCAATTCAACAACAACCACTAACAGAAAGCGATGTGGCTCGCATCCTACGAAACTCATTATCTGACAATGCATTTGTGCGCCCTGAACACGATGAGGATCTCAGATTGTCTATCGCAGGGGCACAAGAAAAAACAGCTCTTTTGTTTCACGACAACCGATGGTGCCTCCCATTAGGCAGCACTCCCACCACCCATATCTTCAAACTTCCGTTGGGCTTAGTCGGCAATATGCAAGCTGATATGAGGACCTCGGTTGAAAATGAATGGCTGTGTGCAAAAATTCTGGCAAGTTATAACTTACCGGTTGCCAGTTGTGAAATTGGCCAATTTGAAGACCAAAAAGCATTGATTGTTGAACGTTTTGACCGACGACTATCGAATGATAGCCGCTGGATTGTCAGGTTACCGCAAGAGGATATGTGCCAAGCGACTGGGACTTCCCCCTTAAAAAAATATCAAACGGATGGTGGCCCCGGTATTACAACCATCATGGAGATTTTAAGTGGCTCGGATAATGCCAGTGAAGACAGAAAAGTCTTCTTTAAAGCACAAATTATTTTCTGGTTACTGGCAGCAACGGATGGACATGCAAAAAATTTCAGCATTACACATCTGCCCGCCAACCATTACCATCTCACCCCACTTTATGATGTGCTATCAACCCATCCGATTATCGGGGCGGGCCGTAATCAAATTGCGGCCCAGAAAACCAAGTTAGCGATGGCGGTGCGAGGGAGTAAAAATTACTATTTAATTAACCAGATACAGCGACGCCATTGGCGAAAACAGGCCGAGATTGTTGGGCTGGGAGCTGCTCAGGCTGACAGCATTATTGATGAAATTATTACCGCTACCCCGAGAGTCATCACACAAATACAAGCTCGACTCCCCGCTAATTTTCCAACTGATTTAGCAGAAAGTATCCTCACAGGTCTTCATCGGCAGTGCGAAAAAATAGCGGCAATGCCCTGATTGACCAATATAAAAAACCCAGCTATTACACTGGGTTTGATTTCTCTGTTTTAAATGACAGGGATCAGAACGGGATATCGTCGTCAAAATCCATTGGTGGCTCATTGCCGCCTTGGGGTTGTGCTGCTGGTGCAGACTGAGCCGGGCGTGAAGTCTGACCGCCGCTAAACTGGTTGCCACCTTGTGGCTGCTGAGGTTGACCCCATCCGCCTTGTGCGCCGCCCTCTTGTGGTGCACCGCCACCCGCTGGAGCACCGCCGCCTTGACGGCCACCCAGCATTTGCATGGTGCCACCCACGTTAACCACAACTTCTGTGGTGTATTTCTCAACACCCGCCTGATCTGTCCACTTACGGGTCTGTAGAGCGCCTTCAATATAGACCTGAGAGCCTTTGCGCAGATATTCACCAGCAACTTCAGCTAGCTTACCGAACAACACCACCCGGTGCCATTCCGTCTTTTCTTTCTGCTCGCCAGTGGCTTTATCACGCCAGCTTTCGGAAGTTGCCAGGGTGATATTGGCAACAGCGCCGCCGTTCGGCATGTAGCGGACTTCCGGGTCTTGGCCCAAATTCCCGACCAAAATCACTTTGTTTACGCCTCTGCTGGCCATGTGAACTCTCCTGATGAAATAAATTTTGTACAGTATAAACAACTCAGTTTAACACGCTAATAGGCAAACGGCACAACTGATCATAACTGCGGAATGCATAGCAGATTTATCGCAATAGCAGCCTTAATTGCACTCGGATACTGGATATCCATTCAGGTTTTTTTGTGTCATAATTATCCGTTTCGTACTGGCTGTGTCCTTTTTTTGGCGCTGCAAAATGCGTCTATACATGACTCAAAGTGATTGGAGTTGCGGGTAGCCGGCAAGCGAGCAAATCCTGATGAACTGACAACTAGTCAGTCATTCGGGTGAGTGAACGCAGCCAACAACCCTGCGGCTTCAAGTACGAAGAGTAAAAAGGGCATGGTGAGAGGCTCAGTTGACATCCGGGAAGTATTTGAATGGATAATATCGAAGTTCGGGGCGCTCGCACCCATAATCTTAAGAATATCAACCTGATTATCCCGCGCGACAAACTGATCGTGGTCACCGGTCTATCGGGTTCAGGCAAATCCTCACTGGCTTTTGATACCCTGTATGCTGAGGGGCAACGCCGCTATGTTGAGTCTCTCTCCGCCTATGCGCGCCAATTTCTATCGCTGATGGAAAAACCGGATGTCGACCATATTGAAGGCCTCTCTCCGGCCATCTCTATTGAGCAAAAATCGACCTCCCATAACCCGCGATCTACTGTGGGGACTATCACTGAAATCCATGATTACCTGCGTTTGCTGTTCGCCCGTGTCGGCGAGCCGCGCTGCCCGGATCATGATGTTCCGCTGGCGGCCCAAACGGTCAGCCAGATGGTGGATAACGTCATCAGCCAGCCCGAGGGTCGCCGTCTGATGTTATTGGCCCCCGTGGTAAAAGATCGCAAAGGCGAACATACCAAAACGCTGGAAAACCTGGCTATGCAGGGCTATATCCGGGCTCGGATCGATGGCGAAGTTTGTGATCTATCTGATCCACCGAAATTAGAACTGCAAAAGAAACACACCATTGAAGTGGTGGTCGATCGCTTTAAAGTGCGCGAAGATCTGGCTCAGCGCCTGGCAGAATCATTTGAAACAGCCTTAGAGCTTTCCGGCGGTACTGCCGTGGTCGCCGATATGGACGATCCACACGCCGAAGAGCTGTTATTCTCCGCCAACTTTGCCTGTCCAATTTGCGGCTATAGTATGAGTGAGCTGGAGCCGCGCCTGTTTTCCTTTAACAACCCGGCCGGTGCTTGCCCGACCTGTGATGGTCTGGGCGTACAGCAGTTCTTTGACCCAGACCGTGTGCTACAAAACCCAGAGCTATCGCTGGCGGGTGGCGCAATTCGCGGCTGGGATCGCCGTAACTTCTATTACTTCCAAATGCTACGTTCATTGGCGGAGCATTATAAGTTCGATATCGAAGCGCCATTTAACTCGCTGGATGCCGCAACACAGAAAGCCGTGCTCTACGGTTCCGGCAAAGATACCATTGAATTCAAATACATAAATGACCGCGGTGATACCACCGTGCGCCGCCACCCTTTCGAGGGGGTGCTGCACAACATGGAGCGCCGTTATAAAGAGACCGAATCCAGCGCGGTGCGCGAAGAACTGGCTAAATTTATCAGCAACCGCTCCTGTGCCTCATGCAACGGTACCCGTCTGCGCCGCGAAGCACGTTATGTCTTTGTCGAAAAGACTACATTGCCGGAAATCTCTGAACTCAGCATCGGCCATGCGCTGAGCTTCTTCCAGAATATGAAACTGAGCGGCCAGCGCGCGCAAATTGCCGAGAAAATACTGAAAGAAATTGGCGACCGGCTAAAATTCCTGGTTAATGTCGGGCTGAATTATCTGTCACTGTCCCGCTCGGCGGAAACGCTCTCCGGCGGCGAAGCACAGCGGATTCGTCTGGCAAGTCAAATTGGGGCCGGTTTGGTCGGTGTTATGTATGTGCTGGATGAACCCTCTATCGGCTTACATCAGCGCGATAATGAACGTTTGCTAGAAACATTGATTCACCTGAGAAATCTGGGTAATACCGTGATTGTGGTGGAGCATGATGAAGATGCGATTCGTGCCGCCGACCATGTGATTGATATCGGCCCAGGTGCTGGTGTGCATGGCGGTGAAGTGGTGGCAGAAGGGACGGTTGATGACATTATGGCCGCCCCTAAATCATTAACGGGTCAGTTCCTGAGCGGCAAGCGAGCAATCGCTATTCCGGCGCAACGGGTGGCGGGTGATCCGAGCAAAGTGCTGAAGTTGATTGGTGCCAGTGGCAACAACTTGAAAGATGTGACGCTAACGCTACCGGTCGGGCTATTTAGCTGTATTACTGGGGTTTCTGGCTCCGGTAAATCCACTCTCATCAATGATACTTTATATTGCATTGCGCAGCGCCAGTTGAACGGAGCGACCAGCAATGAACCGGCTCCGTATCGTGATATCCAAGGGCTAGAGCATTTCGATAAAGTTATCGATATCGACCAAAGCCCGATTGGCCGGACTCCGCGCTCTAACCCGGCAACTTATACCGGCATCTTTACCCCCATCCGTGAACTATTTGCGGGCGTACCTGAGTCACGGGCTCGGGGCTACACTCCGGGCCGTTTCAGCTTTAATGTGAAAGGTGGCCGCTGCGAAGCCTGTCAGGGGGACGGGGTGATTAAGGTTGAAATGCACTTCCTACCGGATATTTATGTCCCTTGCGACCAATGTAAAGGCAAGCGCTATAACCGCGAAACACTGGAAGTAAAATACAAAGGCAAAAGTATTCACGAAGTGTTGGCAATGACTATTGAAGAGGCACGCGAGTTCTTTGATGCGGTGCCAGCATTAGCGCGTAAGCTGCAAACCTTGATGGATGTGGGGCTGTCATATATTTGTCTGGGCCAGTCGGCTACCACTTTGTCGGGCGGGGAAGCACAGCGAGTCAAATTATCACGCGAACTGTCAAAACGCGGCACCGGTCAGACACTCTATATTCTGGACGAACCGACCACCGGCCTGCACTTTGCTGATATTCAGCAACTATTGGCGGTATTGCATCAGCTGCGCGATCAAGGCAATACCATTGTGGTCATTGAGCACAATCTGGATGTCATTAAGACCGCAGACTGGATTGTCGATCTGGGGCCAGAGGGCGGCAGTGGCGGCGGCGAGATTTTGGTTTCCGGTACGCCCGAAACCGTCGCAGAATGCGCAGCATCACACACGGCTCGCTTCCTCAAACCTATGTTGCAACGTAAATAACGATTGAATGAGCGCTCCGGGCCATCTGTTGTCCCGGAGTCTATTTCAAACTATCAACTCCTGTCTTCTGTGCTCTGGTAACCCTTGGAACACCAATTGATAAGAGCGGTCAATTAGCGAATAGAACTGTGAGTTCGGTAATTCTCCATCCAGAAACACCGTGTTCCAGTGCGCTTTATTCAAGTGTTCACTCGGCACGATCTCCGGATGTTGCTCTCTTAGGCTTTCGGCCAATTCAGGGCTGGTTTTCAATGAAATACAAGGACGTCCGCCGGTCTCACCCACCATGGCAAACATCACATCTGCCACTTTAATCTGATTCGCTTGCCACTCCTCGTGGTCACTCTGCTCTGCCCCCGGTTTGGACATGCAGTATTCCAGTAATGCCGAATTATTCATGGGGATATCTCCTGTCATGGGCCGTTAGCATCTCGCGCAAGGGCCTAATAAGTTATTTATTCCATAAAAGCTTCATTACCATCAGTTATATATTAAGTTGCCAACTTACGCCTATGACAATAGTTTTACTGTGAGCAATGAATGAGCGTTTGGCATGTGTCTGCCACATTAATGAGTATATTCTTTAATCAATATACAGCCATTGGCCTTGAGCCAAACAAGGGGAATATGAGGATAAGTCGCGGAAAGCTGGTAGAAAAAATAAATAAAAAGGCGATATTGCTATCGCCTTAGAAACTCGAAGTTCGACTTACTGTACCGCAGCAAAAGCCGCCGCGACGCGCTGAACATTACTGTGATTGACGCCCGCCATACACATCCTGCCGCTGGCAATCAGATACACACCAAACTCTTCACGCAGACGGTCCACTTGTGCTGCACTGAAACCGGTGTAGCTGAACATGCCGCGCTGTTGCAGCAAATAGTCAAAATTACGATTAGGTAATGAGGCTTTCAACGCCTCAACCAAAGTGCTGCGCATTGCAATAATACGCAAGCGCATTTGCTCCACTTCAGATTGCCATTGCGCTTGTAATTCAGTGTCATGCAGCACTTTAGAAACCACCTGTGCGCCAAAGTTTGGTGGGCTGGAATAGTTACGGCGAACAGTGGCTTTCAGTTGCCCTAATACGCGGCCTGCCGCTTCTTCACTTTCACAGACTACAGATAAGCCACCGACCCTCTCGTTATACAGGGAGAAAATTTTAGAGAAGGAGTTACTGATCAAACAAGGTAATTCTGCGGCCGCCATCGCACGGATAGCATAAGCATCTTCATTCAGCCCGGCGCCAAAACCTTGATAAGCAATATCCAGGAACGGGATCAGATCCTGGCCTTTAGCCACTTCAATCACTTGATCCCATTGCGCATTGGTGAGATCCGATCCCGTTGGGTTATGGCAACAAGGGTGCAATAACACAATGCTTTTGGCTGGTAACTGCTGGAGTGTTGCCAGCATTTGATCAAACTTTACGCCCAGTTTGTCATGATCAAAATACGGATAGGTATTCACTTCAAAACCTGCGCCGCTAAAGATAGCAACGTGGTTTTCCCAGGTAGGGTCACTGACCCAGACCTGCGAATCAGGGAAATAATGATTCAGAAAATCAGCACCGACTTTCAATGCACCAGAACCACCCACGGTTTGAATAGTTGCCACGCGCTTCTGTGCCAACATAGGATGTTCTGCACCGAATAACAGTTGCTGGATAGCTGTACGGTAGGAGTGCAAACCTTCCATCGGCAAATAGACCGGTGTGCCGTGTGGCTGAGCGCTTAATTGCGCTTCGGCCGCTTTTACGGCCTGCATCAATGGGATCTCGCCCTGCTCATTGTAATAAAGCCCAATGCTCAAATTCACTTTATGTGCGCGGTCATCGGCTTTAAAACTTTCCATCAGCGACAGGATCGGATCACCTGCATAGGCATCAACATTTTGGAACACGGCGCTGCTCTCCTGAATTAAATAATAATTGTTTATACCTTTATTATGCAGCTTACCTTATTCGCCTAAATATTCCATCGCTACGCGGGAGGTCAGCTTAGTAATCAATTCATAGGCGCTGATACCGGTGCGCGCCGCGATTTTCTCAACAGGCAATTCAGCCCCCCACAGCAGCACTTCGTCACCGACTTTATCTATGGCTTCCGGCCCAAGATCAACAGAAATCATATCCATTGAAACCCGACCAACAATGCCAACTTCACGGCCATTCAGCCACATAGGGGTGCCCGATGGGGCGCTACGTGGATAACCGTCACCATAACCAATCGCTACCACGCCAAGACGGGTATCCCGCTCACTAATCCAAGTGCCGCCATAACCCACTGGCTCACCGGCTTTATGCTCACGCACCGCAATCAGGCTAGATTTCAATGCCATGGCGGGCAACAAGTCAAAGTGACTGGCATAGGGTTCGTCCATCGGCGACACCCCGTACAGTATGATGCCGGGGCGCACCCAATCACGGTGTGCCTCTGGCCACAGCAAAATACCGCCAGATGCGGAAATAGATTGCTTACCGGGTTTATCAGCGGCGAAGGTATCAAAACAGTCAAGTTGCTGGCGGGTAGTGTCCACGAGTGGTTCGTCCGCACGGCTAAAGTGGCTCATAATATTGACTGGCTGAATGATATTGCGGCACGCGCTTAAGCGCTGGTAAAAAGCCTCCGCTTGTTCCGGGCGCACGCCCAAGCGGTGCATACCGGTATCCAGTTTCATCCAAACATTAATGGGGGCAGAGAGATTAGCCGCTTCCAGCGCTTCTAGTTGTTCAATGCTGTGTACTGCGGTTTCAATGCGGTTAGCCACCAGAACCGGAAGATCTTCTGCAGCAAAGAACCCTTCCAGCAGCAAAATGGGTTTGACAATTCCGCCGGATCGCAGCATTAGCGCTTCGCCGATTCGCGCCACACCATAGCAATCTGCATCCTGTAAAGTATGCGCTGTTTCTAATAACCCGTGGCCATAAGCGTTTGCTTTCACAACAGCAATCAGGCGACTTTGCGGCGCCATACGCCGAACCTGTTGCAAGTTATGTCGCAGAGCGCGGCGGTCGATTACTGCTGTTGCCGCTTTCATTTCTTATCCTTAATACTTAATAGATGTTATGCCCAAAGTCATTGGAGTTGCAGGTAGCAAGCTAACAACCCTGCGGCTTCAAGTACCAAGGGGGATACTATTCGTCGTCGTATTGCGGGCCAGCGTAATTATCAAAGCGCGACCATTGACCATTAAACTTCAGTCGAACGGAACCGATCGGGCCGTTACGTTGTTTACCCAAAATAATTTGTGCAATCCCTTTTTCATCACTGTTTTCGTGATAAACCTCATCACGATAAATGAACATGATTAAGTCAGCATCCTGCTCAATAGAACCTGATTCACGTAAATCGGAGTTGACCGGCCGTTTATCAGCACGTTGCTCCAAACTACGGTTAAGCTGAGACAGCGCCACCACCGGCACTTGTAGCTCTTTTGCCAATGCTTTCAGGGAACGTGAGATTTCGGCGATTTCCAGGGTGCGGTTATCCGAAAGCGACGGCACCCGCATCAATTGCAGGTAGTCGATCATAATCAAGCTCAGCCCACCGTGTTCGCGGAAAATACGCCGCGCACGGGAGCGCACTTCAGTTGGAGTCAGGCCGGAGGAGTCATCGATGTACATATTGCGCTTTTCCATCAATATGCCCATGGTGCTGGAAATCCGCGCCCAATCCTCATCATCAAGCTGGCCAGTACGAATACGGGTTTGATCGACATGTGACAAGGACGCCAGCATACGCATCATTATCTGGTCACCGGGCATCTCCAAACTGAAGATTAATACTGGCTTTTCCTGCATCATCGCAGCGTTTTCGCATAGGTTCATCGCAAAGGTGGTTTTCCCCATTGATGGACGCGCGGCGACAATGATCAAATCTGATTTCTGCAATCCGGCAGTCTTTTTATCCAAATCAGTAAAACCGGTTGAAACCCCGGTGACGCCATCATGTGGCCGCTGATAGAGCTGCTCGATCCGCGCGACGGTAGCTTCGAGGATCTGATCGACACTTTTCGGCCCTTCATCTTTATTGGCCCGACTTTCGGCAATTTGGAACACTTTAGATTCCGCCAGATCCAGTAGATCTTCACTGCTACGCCCTTGCGGATCATAACCGGCATCAGCAATTTCGTTAGCCACCGAGATCATTTCACGGACTACCGCGCGTTCGCGGACAATGTCAGCATAAGCACCAATATTCGCTGCACTTGGCGTATTTTTTGACAATTCGGCCAGATAGGCAAAGCCCCCTACCGAATCCAAATCACCTTTTTGTTCGAGCGATTCGGACAAGGTGATCAAGTCGATCGGTTTACTGTTTTCCAGCAAACGCTGCATTTCAGTAAAGATCCGGCGATGTGGGCGGCTGAAAAAGTCATTGCTGGCTACGCGCTCAGAGACGTTATCCCAGCGCTCGTTATCCAGCATCAAACCGCCCAACACGGACTGCTCTGCCTCCAGCGAATGAGGCGGGAGCTTCAGCCCTTCCATCTGGCGATCGCGTGGCTCTGTCATATTGTTGGTTGGTTTTTTTGCTGCCATGAAAAGTGCTCTTTACCTTTATTACGATAGGAAAATAGTGCCGCCTAGTATACGCGATGATACCCGATGGGTAATTATGAATTCCCTATTACTTATCGGTATTAGCAAGATGTTGGCGCCTCGTGTAGAACTCTGTAAGGTGAAAATACACTTATTGTGAGGAGCTAACATGGCAAAACATATTCAATTTAGCACCCCTGGCGGGCCGGAGGTATTGCAATACCTTGATTTCACCCCTGCCGACCCCGCGGCACATGAAGTTCAGGTAGAAAACAAAGCTATTGGGATTAACTATATCGATACCTATGTTCGTACCGGGCTTTATCCAGTACCACAGTTCCCCAGCGGTTTAGGGAGTGAGGCTGCCGGTATTGTCACCAAAGTCGGGTCGGCGGTTAACACTATAAAAGTCGGTGACCGAGTAGTATATGCTCAATCAGCTCTGGGCGCTTATAGCGAAGTCCATAATGTCGATGCAGATAAAATCGCCCTACTCCCTGCGGAAATCTCTTTCGAACAAGCGGCGGCTTCATTCCTTAAGGGACTGACTGTTCAGTATTTATTGCGCCAAACCCATGTAATCAAACCCGGCGAAGTGTTCTTATTCCACGCGGCGGCAGGGGGTGTCGGGTTGATTGCCTGTCAATGGGCAAAAGCTCTGGGTGCAAAACTGATAGGCACCGTCGGCTCTGATGAAAAAGCGGAATTGGCGAAAACCAACGGCGCTTGGGCCACCATAAACTATCGCAAAGAAAATATCGCCGAGCGAGTGGCGGAGCTGACCAATGGCGAAAAAGTGGGTGTGGTGTATGACTCGGTGGGGAAAAGTACCTGGCTAGACTCATTGAATAGCCTTAAACGCAGAGGTTTGATGGTGAGTTTTGGTAATGCCTCTGGCCCAGTGACCGGGGTTGACCTTGCTATACTCAACCAAAAAGGTTCGCTGTATGTCACCCGCGCGTCTCTATACTCTTATGTCACTAACCGGCAAGAGTTGGAAAGTGCCAGCCGTGAGCTATTCTCATACATTATCAGTGGGGCAATTAAAGTGGATGTGGCTGAAGCTCAGAAGTTCCCGCTGAGTGATGCGCGCCGTGCCCATGAAATATTAGAAAGCCGCCAGACAACGGGCTCCAGTCTGTTGATCCCTTAATCGCCAGCGACACTAATATGATAAAAAACAAAGGGCCCCATTAAGGAGCCCTTTGTCATGACGCTTTCTTTGATGCACTTGTAGGGGTACAGCTAGGTATTCTGTCAGAGCCATGTTCACTTAGATGAACGTGCCGTTTATACAGCTATTTTTGCCTCTGACAGGGATGAAAATGTGATAACAAATCGTGTCGGGTAGCATCCTAACAAGCCCGCTTTGGAAAAAACACGTTTTCCTAACAATTCACGCGACTAAACTTTCAGCCTGTGATCACTGCCGCAAGAAAGCAAAATTTTAGTAAAATCTGACTCTATTTTAATAACGCCTGACTATCGGTTTCTGCATTGAGCGCCAAATCCAGACCACCACCACAGCTAAAATCAACCATGGTAACAACTTAATCATCATCACAAATAAGCCGCCCAACATCATAAAAGCAGCCGCCACCAGTAATGCGGCGAAGATACCCAACAAGGAGATGCCGGTCGCCATCAACATGATGAAAAAACCAATAACAAAGAGAATTTCGAACATGGCTGGCTCCTTAATTGTTGTTTAATCCCCTGTAAATGCATCACTCACACCGTGATATCGACAGAGATTTCATCAGGAGTATTACAAGAAACGTGCCAACCTAAAAATAGCAGATAACAGATTGAATTTATTACTTATAGATAAAAACTTACCTGCCAGGGAAATAGGCAGGCATGGTCAATTTCGCTAACTTATAGTCACTTTTATTACAGTGAATTGTGCTGCGGACGAGTCACCAGCGCTAGCGCCTGTTCGACCACAGACACATCAGCACCGGGCTTATGCGCATTTTCACTCAAATGACGACGCCATTGGCGCGCGCCAGGAATCCCTTGGAAAATTCCCAGAATATGGCGAGTAATGTGACCAAGATAAGCACCGCGAGAAAGCTCTTGTTCGATATAAGGATAAAGCGCTTCGATGGCTTTCACACTGTCAACCACTGGCGCGTTCGGATCAAACAGTTCGCGATCTACTTGCGTTAAAATGCTGGGATTTTGGTAAGCTTCGCGCCCCATCATCACCCCATCAAGATGCTTGAGATGTTCTTTGGCCTCAGCCAGCGTTTTGACCCCACCGTTAATGGCAATGGTCAGTGCCGGGAAATCACGTTTAAGCTGATAAACTCGCTCATAATCCAGTGGTGGTACTTCGCGATTTTCTTTCGGGCTGAGCCCTGAAAGCCAGGCTTTACGAGCATGAATAGTGAAAATATCACACTCACCACGGCCTGCGACGGTTTGCACGAATTCACACAAGAACTCATAGCTATCCAACTCATCAATACCAATGCGGGTTTTTACCGTAACCGGAATAGAAACCACATCGCGCATAGCTTTAATGCAATCAGCGACCAGATTGGCCTCCGCCATCAGGCAAGCCCCAAAACGGCCATTTTGTACCCGATCAGAAGGGCAACCGACATTGAGATTTATTTCATTATATCCACGCTGTTCAGCCAGTTTGGCACAATGCGCTAATGCCTGTGGATCACTGCCACCCAATTGTAATGCCACAGGATGATCTTGCTCACTGTAAGCCAGATAATCCCCTTTGCCGTGGATAATGGCACCGGTGGTCACCATTTCGGTGTACAACAAAGTCTGTTTAGTTAACAAACGATGGAAATAACGGCAATGGCGATCTGTCCAGTCGAGCATCGGCGCGACGGAAAAACGCTGCAGAGGGTAACGTGGCTTGTCTGCCTGGGTGCTGGAAAAAGTCTGAGCTTCGTGCATTTACTGTGGTTTCATCGGTTATGATTGCATCAATTACCCATTGATATGACTCATTGAGCAAACTAAACAATGGGAAGGAATCAGGGATTATACCATAGAACTTTACGATAGCCGCCTGAGTGAGTGTTGTGGCTCAAAGAGTGAAAATCTGCCACTAACTGCTGCGACTTGCCAAAATTGTGACACTCCGTAGCCTCTCGTTTTTTCATCTATCGGCGATTATCAGTAAATATGATAAAATCGACACCATTCGAATGCTGCGGGATGTATATGATGAACCCTATCAATCAGGAAAAGCTGCTTGCCCAGGCGGAAAGTCTGTGTCAACAACGTAACGTCCGGCTGACACCGCAACGTCTTGAAGTATTACGATTAATGGCACAACAACCCGGCGCAATCAGCGCTTATGACCTGTTAGATCTGCTGCGTATTTCTGAACCACAAGCAAAACCACCCACGGTTTATCGCGCTTTGGATTTCTTGCTGGAACAAGGGTTTATTCACCGCGTAGAATCAGCGAACAGCTATGTGTTGTGTCATCATTTTGAAGAACCAACTCATACTTCTGCGCTTTTTATCTGTGATCGCTGCAAGATTGTGACAGAACGCACCACCGTCGGCATCGAAGAAGCCTTGGCACTGTTAGCAAAACAGTCGGGTTTTACCCTGCGTCATAGTGTGGTTGAAGCGCATGGTTTATGTGCAGAATGTGGAGAGGTTGAAGCTTGTGAAAGCCATGAACATTGTGACCACGACCATTCTATTGTGACGAAAAAGAAATAACCTTTGCTGATAAAATCAAACTGTCGCTAGAAAAGCGGCAGTATCGAAGGGAACTCATTTATAATAACCTTTATCACCTAAACCCAATATAATGGATGCAATTCATCACATATATTACCGGTGAAAATAATAAAATAAAAAACAAGACACATCCTTGTGCCCATATCGATATAAATATAGGAGTGACAGAATAGCCTAATTAAATAAGAACACTCTTCAATGTAATGAAAACTAATATCCAATTAATAGAAAGTGCCATTTAATAATGTGTATCCTGTAAAATGAGAGACCCGATAAATTTATATCAATATCAGTTTAAATCCATTTAAGGCTGTTACCAGCGATACTTACTGTGGTCTTCCCAGGCTTTAACTTCTTTCTCGGCTTGCTCTTTCTGATAGCCGTATTTCTCCTGGATTTTACCCACCAACTGGTCACGCTTACCTTCAATGACGGTGAGGTCATCATCAGTCAGCTTGCCCCATTTCTCTTTCACTTTACCTTTAAACTGCTTCCAGTTACCGTCGGCTTGATCTTTATTCATAATATCTCCGTTACCTTAGGATTAGTCAGTTTATTTAATTTAGCACGGTAAATAGATGTTATTACTCAAAACAACTTTAACTTAAATTAGTTATTCTTAGTCATAATTTAAATTAAACGTTGTTGCTTCGCTTACCGTATGAATAACTATAGCAGAGGATACCAATAATTAAAGTCAGATTAATATTAATCACTATCATTACAGTAAAAAATAGAAAACAAAAAATCGTAATATTCAGTTAAAACAGCAAGTAATAAGTTATTATCGGAATGTTCTCAAACTAGCTTGAATTAAATATTAGAGGGATTAAATGCTTTATATACCCTTCTCACTGAAGGGTATATAAATAAAGGTTAAAATCAGATCCAGTCGCCATTGCGGATGACACCAACGGCCAATCCTTCAATAGTAAAGTTTTGCTCACGCAGATCGACAACAATCGGCTGGAACTCACTGTTTTCTGGTAGAAGTTGTACGATATTACCTTGTTTTTTCAAGCGTTTTACCGTCACTTCATCATCAATGCGCGCAACGACCACTTGCCCATTACGCACATCCTGAGTTTTATGTACCGCCAATAAGTCACCATCCAGAATACCGATATCTCTCATCGACATCCCATTAACCCGCAGTAAAAAATCCGCACTCGGCTTAAACATGGAAGGATCAACTTTGTAATGCCCTTCGATGTGTTGTTGGGCTAACAGCGGCTCACCTGCGGCAACCCGGCCAATCAGTGGCAGACCATCTTCTTCTTCCATCAATAGACGGATACCACGGGAAGCGCCGGAGACTATCTCGATAACGCCCTTACGGGCCAGTGCTTTTAAATGCTCTTCAGCGGCGTTAGGAGAGCGAAACCCCAGACGCTGCGCAATTTCGGCACGGGTCGGTGGCATACCTGTTTGCGCTAGGTGGTCGCGCACCAGGTCATAAACCTCTTGCTGTCTGGTAGTAAGTGCTTTCATTCCGCCCCCTGTTTGTTTATACAGTCTTGCTGTGAGTATATACAGGTAAGCGGGTATTGGGAACCAAAGAGTGAATAAAAACAGGGATTAATCACTGTTTACATCAACAGCGTTGTTAGCGCCATGATTAACCGACATGTTGCCAAAGCACGGTTATCCATATAAATAGTGCCAACAAAATGGCCAGAGACACGGCGGCAGAGCCCATATCCTTAGCCCGGCCTGACAGTGCGTGAAACTCACTGCCTATACGGTCCACCACGGCTTCTATGGCGCTATTAATGATTTCGATAATAATCACTAAAACAACACTGCCAATCAATAAAATCCGTGTTATAGCATCTACATCTAGCCAGAAGGCCAGTATGATAGCGAGTATGGCAGCCACCGCTTCTTGACGAAATGCGGCTTCATTTTTCCAGGCTGCGGCTAAGCCTTTAACAGAATAACCCGCTGCTTTATAGATTCGGGTTAATCCTGTTGATTGATTCGCCATATTTTATTGCCTTTATCTTAAGTTAATGATGATTTTTGCCGCTTTCTGTTGTCTCATCACCACAGATCTCAAAACCACTTTCTGGTATCCTTGCGACGAATTGCTAACAAGAGGCTTCATGTAGTTATGTCAGGTTGGCGTAAAATATATTATAAGTTGTTGAATTTACCACTTAAACTGTTGGTAAAAAGCAAGGTTATTCCGGCAGATCCTGTGACTGAGTTAGGGTTAGACCCATCTCGTCCTATTCTGTACGTTTTACCTTACAATTCTAAGGCTGATTTGCTGACTTTGCGAGCGCAATGTCAGGCGCAGGATCTGCCCGACCCATTGATTCCATTGGAAATCGATGGCGTGCAACTTCCCAGTCATGTCTTTATCGATAACGGCCCGCGGGTGTTTCGCTATTACGCCCCGAAACAGGAATCGGTCAAGCTATTCCACGATTATCTGGATCTGCATCGCAATAATCCGGAGCTGGATATCCAAATGCTGCCGGTTTCGGTGATGTTTGGCCGCTCTCCGGGGCGTGAAGGCCATGGTACGCCACATCTGCGTGTGCTAAACGGCGTGGAGAAATTCTTTGCTGTTTTGTGGCTGGGCCGCGATAGCTTTGTGCGTTTTTCCACCACGGTATCACTGCGCCGAATGGCCAGTGAGCATGGTACGGATAAAACCATCGCCCATAAATTGGCGCGTGTAGCGCGGATGCATTTCTCGCGTCAGCGTTTGGCTGCTGTGGGCCCGAGCCTACCGGCCCGTCAAGATTTGTTCAAAAAACTGTTAACCTCCAAAGCCATTGAAAAAGCTGTCGCGGATGAAGCTCGCACCAAGAAAATCTCTCACGAGAAAGCGCAGCAAAATGCCATTACGCTGATGGAAGAAATAGCCGCCGACTTCTCTTATGAAGCCGTGCGTCTGTCTGACCGAGTATTGAGCTGGACGTGGAACCGTTTGTATCAGGGTATTAATGTCCATAATGCCGAGCGCGTGCGGCAATTGGCACAAGATGGCCATGAAATTGTCTATGTGCCCTGCCACCGTAGCCATATGGACTACCTGCTACTTTCCTATGTGCTTTATCATCAAGGGCTGGTGCCACCGCATATTGCCGCCGGTATTAACCTGAATTTCTGGCCCGCTGGCCCGATTTTCCGCCGCTTGGGCGCGTTCTTTATTCGCCGCACCTTTAAAGGCAATAAACTCTATTCAACCGTATTCCGTGAATACCTGGGCGAGCTGTTCACCCGTGGTTATTCAGTGGAATACTTTGTTGAAGGTGGGCGCTCACGTACTGGCCGCCTGCTGGAGCCGAAAACGGGCACATTGTCGATGACGATACAGGCCATGTTGCGTGGCGGTTCGCGTCCAATCACCTTGGTGCCGATTTATATCGGCTACGAGCATGTGATGGAAGTGGGGACTTACGCCAAAGAATTACGAGGTGCGACCAAAGAAAAAGAGAGCTTATTGCAGATGCTGCGCGGTTTGCGCAAGCTGCGTAATCTCGGTCAGGGCTATGTCAACTTTGGTGAGCCCATCCCGTTAACCACCTATCTGAACACCAATGTGCCGCAGTGGCGTGATGCTATCGACCCTATCGAAGCACAGCGCCCAAGCTGGCTGACACCCGCTGTGAATGATTTGGCTGGCCAGATTATGGTTCGAATTAACAATGCGGCGGCGGCCAATGCGATGAACTTGTGTTCGACGGCATTGTTAGCCTCGCGTCAGCGCTCACTCACTCGCGAGCAACTGCTTGAGCAACTCGATTGCTACTTGCAACTGATGCGCAATGTGCCTTATGCGAAAGATGTCACCGTGCCGGATAAGACGCCGGAAGAGTTACTTAATCACGCCTTAAATATGAATAAGTTTGAGGTGGAAAAAGACAATATTGGTGACATTATCATCCTGCCACGGGAACAAGCCGTGCTGATGACCTACTATCGCAATAACATCCAGCATTTGCTGATCCTGCCGTCGCTCATTGCCAGTATGGTCATGTACCAACGGCGTATTACACGTGCCGAGTTATTGCGTCAAATCAGCATGATCTACCCGATGCTGAAAGCTGAATTATTCCTGCATTACAGTAAAGAACAATTGCCACAGACATTGGATACGCTGATTGATGAACTGGCGCGCCAGCAGTTGATTTGCGACAAAGGGAATGAATTGGTGCTGAATCCGGCCCGTATTCGCCCGCTGCAATTACTGGCCGCCGGGGTGCGCGAAACCCTGCAACGCTATGCGATTACCCTTTCATTACTCAGTGCCAACCCCAGTATCAATCGTGGCGCACTGGAGAAAGAGAGCCGCATTATGGCGCAGCGCTTGTCTGTTCTGCATGGCATTAACGCGCCGGAATTCTTCGATAAAGCCGTGTTCTCCACACTGGTGGGCACCTTACGCGAAGAGGGTTATATCAGTGACAGCGGTGATGCGATTCAGGAACATACGCTGGAAGTTTACAATATGCTGAGTGCATTGATGACGCCGGAAGTGAAGCTGACGATTGAAAGTGTCAGTATGCCGGCTGAAACTAATAACCTGCTGCCAGAACCCGCGGAAGAGGATAAAGAAGATAACTAATTCTTCGTCGCGCTAAGCAAAAATCATAAACAAAAATGGCCGGATTCATCATCTGGCCATTTTTTTAACTGTCTCCCCGCAGGGTATTTATTGCCAATAGCTAATAAAAATCCCGAGAAACAACACTAAGCCGACATAGTTATTGTTGAGAAATGCACGGAAACAGGGGTCACGTTCACGTCTGGCAATCATCTTCTGTTGGTGGACAAACAATGCGCCAGCCAGCAGGATAGCCCAATAAAATGAGCCCCCCAAATCCATCAGCCAGCCAATCACCACCATTAATACTAATGTCGCCAGTTGCAGCAAACCGATAATCAGTTTGTCATGCTGGCCAAATAAAATAGCGGTCGACTTAACACCAATCCTCAGATCGTCGTCACGGTCGACCATCGCATATTGGGTGTCATAAGCCACCGTCCAGCAGATATTGGCTAATAATAGCAACCAACAAACCAACGGTAAACTTTCACTCACCGCGGCAAACCCCATCGGGATTGACCAGCCAAAAGCCGCGCCCAACACCACCTGCGGCAAGTGTGTCACCCGCTTCATAAAGGGGTAAACCCAGGCTAAGGCCAATGCCGCCAGTGACAGCCATATGGTCATGTTATTGAGCGTGAGCACCAGCCCAAACGAGAGCAACACCAAGATAACAAACAGGATTTTGCTTTCTTTCTCACTGATGAGGCCGCTGGGTAATGGTCGTGATGCGGTGCGTTTCACAAAGCCATCAATATTGCGGTCAGCATAATCATTGACGACACAACCGGCGGCGCGCATGAAAAAGACACCCAAGACAAAAACAATCAATATATTGGTGTCGGGAATGCCTTTCCCTGCCAACCATAATGCCCACAGTGTCGGCCACAATAGTAATAATGAGCCAATGGGTTTATCGATCCGCATCAAACGGCAATAAGCCCGCCATTTGCTCTGAACATGACTTCCCTTCAATTTCTTACTCTCCAAAATCTCACCACCCCTTAAATCAAATACAGCGGCGAAGCCGGTAAAAAAACTTCAGTCAGTAATAGGGGTTTACCTGACAGCCGTAGTAATGAACGGCGCGCCCAAAGCTTATTCTGCCGCCCTACTTGAATATAATCTCGGGTTAAATTATTACCACCAAATAAATAGCGCCCAAGGGGTAATGTCCCTAAATCCACCAGCGCCCGATCTGGGCCTGACAGTGTTTCCTCGGGAATAACTGTGCGGCCCAATAGCCACGGCTGATTATCGCCACATAAGACGATTTCGCGTAGCCAATAGCGCTCACTTGCTGGTAAATGCTCGGCATCTTCCCCTAGCTCATGGCGTGCAATAAAGCATTCCCGTTGCGGTTCCACATGAACCCGCTGGCAATGTTGCTCAAAACGCCGGGTCATCGATCCCAATTCCATTAGCCAGTCAGCGACGTCAGCAGGAATATTTGGCTGCTCAATGGCATACCATTGGATAGGTTTTAAAATTGATGCATCGCCGGTAGACATACGGCTCGCTCCCTGCCGAGGATAGAGCGCCCATCCCCGTGAATTCGTAAATAGAGAGTCATTGTAACGCAGAATGGGTATCCGGTGACATCAGGTTGCCTTTTATTACAGCCACAAAAGCAAGCCACTGCACATCGCGCCATTTATTATTATGGCTTAATCTGGGTGGGTCAGCCCCTTATAATGGATAATGGCAGCACCAGAGTTATCACGTCGACTGGACGGTCTGAAATACATTTCAAGTAAATCTGCCGCCTCTTGCCCATAAAGGTATTTTTTATCTCCCTGAATGATGAGTTCAGGCGTCATATTTTCATATGCCTTTCTTATCCTGGGATCGATTGACTCCAACCAGTCTACATTTCTTAAATTTGTATCAAAAACGTATAATCCTTCTTTGTTGGCGGTTTGCACAATGGTGATAACATGTGATCTCTCAGGAAAAAACATAATACTTTCAACTGGTTGCAACTGGCTAATTTCAGCTTTTATCGCATTCAAATCGAAGGGATAGACATGCACGTTTTCGGGAAAAGATTGGATTGCTTGTTTAAAGGAACTCCGAGAGTTTTTTGGATCATCTTGAAATATTGAAACCTCCGTTTCGATGCCTTCTTGTTGAAACTGCTCAAGAAGCTCATGCAAAAACTTTCCTGAGCTTGTTGAAGCAGCCACATTCTCACGTAATGGCTCAAAAAATTTCTCAGCTAAACTCATTTCACCGGTATTCAGGTAAGTGAATATGCCGGATGAAGTTAAAACACAGGGTTTTTCCCCTTGGCAAGCATGCCTTAATGCACTCTCTTCCAACCAATCAAAGTCGGCATTGGTTAATAAGTGAGTTTCGGTAAAGCGGTTAGGCGATCCTCCCAGTAACCGGCCCGGTTTGATAAATTCAGGGCCTTCTTTCAAAACAACCCCCAAATCCTGGCCGGTGGCTAAATCAACTTCCCAGTATGTGCCACTGCCTCCCTGCCTGACCCAAGTTTCACGTGTTCCGCCGGGTACTGAAGGGTCTCTAAGTAGAACCTGCTGCACTTCGATTAGCTTTCCCTGCGAGTTTTGTATCGTCTGGCTAATCGGCTCAGGGGCCTCTTCGGGTGGGGTTATTTCAACCTCATGCTGCGAGGCTACCGGGGTTTCATTCGGGATAATTTTTTCTCCCTCAACCGACAAACCAGGAGATAATGTAGAATCAATAACTTGCGGGGAATTTTCTATCATCTTCACGCCTCTTTCCATGCCCCTAAGCTGGCCAGCTTCCATCACCATAGCCATCATACCTGCCGCCATCCCCTCCTTATCATTGCGGTAGCGCGGCCCTTCAACCCGGGCGATAGTGCACATCGGATTCGGTAGCGGTACTTTACAAACCCAATGATTTTCCAAAGATGTCCAGGCATTGCCCCAAAAACGTGTATTCTCAGATTCCGGCTTATAGGCCTCGGCCAGGCTTTCGATTTTATGTTGCAGCCGACTGCCCTCAGGCCGCACTCCACTATCAATTAATGCTTCAATGGCCTGCGCTCTCAATGCCGGATGAGCTTTAATTTGGGTATAATATTCGGCTTTTTTCGCATCCAGCGTATCATAAACGTTAATCGACCTGCCGTTATTGCCGGGCATCGACATCTTAGCAACAAAGCCATTGCTGGCATTTCGCCGCCGTTTAAATTCATCAACCGGTGAGTCGAATTCTTTCTGTGGATAACCATGTTGAAGATCCCGGCGATAGGTATATTGTCTAGGTAAATCAATATTATTCACCCCTTTCTCTCTCAGGATTTTTCTTATTGCCTGTTCTTCATCAAAAGCAGCGGGAGGATGGCGATAGGCCAAGCGCATGTCGAGATAATCCAATTGTCGCGCTATTTTTTGTTGCTCAGTTTTATAGAATCCTCGCTGTGCCAGAGCGTATAGCGGTGGGTTTAGCTCAAAAAAGGGCGCGAGACTTTTGAGATCCGACACAAATCTTGTTTGTTCCACATCACTCGCGGTGCCGTCAACAATGTAGCCAGCCAATTGTTGAAGTCGAATAAATGTACTCTGCGCCGAATCAGGAAAATCAGACGCATCAATTTCTCCGGCAATAGGTTTGAATGCGTGGGCCATTTGCCCGACGGTCAGAGGCTCGGCCTCATTAGATTGGCTGAAGTGAGATAAGAAGATAACTGTCGGGCTGTAGCGAACGCCGCCTGCTTGTTGTGAGTTAATTTCTTCCTCGAACAATAAGCCATACAGCTGCTCAGTATCCTTTCCATCCAATTCATCAAGGGGTTTACCTTGTAATTGATAATGTAACTTAAGCGTGGTTTTTAGCGAAAATGCCAGACTGCCGACGGGATATTGGAGATCAATAAATTGAGTAAAATCCTGCTGGCTACAAGTATCAAAGCCCACCAAACTGCACCCGGTTAAAATCATCTCCGGCAGTTGGTGTGTCAGGTAACTGCCCTGGGCATTTTTGGGGGCAAATCCATTGGCAAGATAAGTCGCCGGTGATTGCACTATCGCCGGTGAAGCATTCATCCCTTCATGAATGACTCTTAACGCCTTACTGGCGCTAAAAACCGGCTGCCCCGGTTCATCCAGTTGGCCCATTCCCCAATTGTCCAAGCCCGCAACCGGGATACCCGCGATGTCACCATAGCGATTACCATAATGAGAATGGTTATAAAGTATTGCCGCCTGCATGCGGATGTCTTTATGTTCAGCCCGATAAATTGAAGCGGACAGTTCAACCAAAGTGGGCTGACTCTCTTGGTGCAGCCACCAGACAAGGCTTAGGGCGGAGAGCGGAGTGAGTTCTTCTTTCGTGGACAAAGTCAGGTTTTTTTGGAATAACTTGAAAAGAATTTCCCGCTCTAAACTGATAACACGAGCTTTTTCATAGCCTTGGACCGTAGTCAATCCCGGTCTTAAATTCAGTAAACCCTCCAAATTATTCGCATATTCAACATCTTCTGCATCATAGAGTTGCAAGTAAAGATCCACAATTCTGCCCACCCGAGCATCGCTGATTTGAGGGAATTGTTGCACCCACATTTTCTGATCCATTTTTCGAGCATGATCAATTAATTGCATTGCCTGACTGAATACCGGCTCCGCAGTAGAATTTACGTTGGGCAGGTTTTCGGCCATTTGGTCCAATACCACATGATCTCTGGCCGTCACTTTTACAGGGAGCCCATGGGAATCAGTATGTTGGGTGATGGTCGTGTGTGGGATGAGGGAATAGTTTTCTTCTGCAAGTAGGGCTGAGCAAGGCAGTACTGCAATCCATAGGCAAAATTGAGTTTTCTTGAACATCAATTAATTCCTTTAATTGAATACGCGAATAAAAGGAGCCGTCAACCATGACTCTCCGCATGCCATCCAAGATACCCAAATCAGCTCAATTATTAGTCTCGTAGATTCTTATTTATCTTTTGTCTATCGCGCCGACAAACTCAGGCAACTGATTATTCGTCGTGAGGTGGATTGAGTGAATTAATAACAAAAAGTCACTATAGGATGATGATAATCAACAATAAAATGAGGCATCGCGAACCAAGTCAGACGGGGTGCGTACAGGTAATACAAGTTTGAGCACTGCACAATCTCAGTGTGACAACGCGCAGTAGCGCCCAGAAGAACACAACGAAAAAAGGTGTGCCAAGGCACACCAATCATCCAGCCATATTCGGCAGTGCCGGGATTTACCCCTTGCCTTTTACACTACCAATAAAGGTTTTTCGGGCTGAAGTTGAGCCCAAATGTTCCGCTTCGTTCAACAATTTCAGCGCCTTATCGACATCGCCGGCTTTCACCGCGTCTTTAATCGCTTGGTTGAAGTAGTTTTCAGTCTCGCTCAGCATTGGCTCTGCTGGTTTTGTCGGTGTAGGCGCTGCAGCTGCCATAGGTTGCACAGCACTGCCCACCACGACAGGAGCCGAAGCTGGCGCTGATTGAATCAAGCCAATCATCACGTTGCCCAAACCTTGCTCAGCGGTCGCTTTAATTCTCAAATTACCGGTCGGAGTATGTTTAGCAATCGGGTCTGGAATATCCGGCACCGCATTACCCACGCCCATCGCATAAGCTTTGGCCGGGTCCAGCAGCGTGGTAGTTTTGGCCAAGTCATCACGGGTGGTGTAAACCAGCAGATAGATTTGTTTTTGACCCAATGCTGGGGTCAGTTTCATCACACCTTGCAGCCGGTCGCTGGTCATGATGCCCGCTTTTTCATAAGTGAAATAGCTGGACGGGTAATAAGCCGCTGGGCGCATTTGTTCGTCTAACACCAATACGCTAGGGGAAAATAGTTGGTTATCAGTGACTAAGCTGCTGAGCGTGATCTCCATCGATCCACGATCCGCAGGTAAAGCAAAAGCGGCCACCGCCCCTTCCACATTCCCCTGAGAGATTTGCGGGCTGGCAGTAGTCAGTTTGATATCTTGCGTCGCCGGTGGCACTAAAGGCTGCCAAGGCAACTGTTGTAAAGTAGCAGTACTGATAGTTGGCGCGATAGAGACATTCGCCGGAGAAATAGTTTGCTCCGCATGCACCGCCAGAGGCGCGGTGACCCCTAGAGCCAATGCCAGACAGAGTGTCAGCAGATTCTTTTTCATTATTGTGCCCTCATACATTGAGCGTCAGCGCTAACTGTGCCAGGCAAGGTCGGCAAAGTTATCGAATTATTTAGAGTATATCGCTTTATCTGGTTAGAAGTGGGCCGTAGCCCACCTCATCAAAACAGAACAGCCGCCCCAAAGGACGGCTGTATCACTGCTGTTACCACCAAGCTTCGAATTGCGCGCCGAAGGTGACTTCGTTATTTTTGCCGCGGCTGTTGGTACCAATGGTGCCGTTTTGCGCTAAACCATTGTCTGCGCTACCACGAACATCGTTATAGCCCCACTTCTCATCCCAGTTAGCATAAGTTGCGAAGACACGAATCGCCGGACGTGACCAGATGCTATCGCCAGCCTGCCATTGTTGTGCCAGAGTCAGTTTGTACTGGCCGTTACGTTCGCCAGTTTTTTGTGACTTAACATTGTCATAGCCTGCTTCCAGCAAGGTACTCATGATTGGCGTCCATTTGTACATTGGGCGCACACCCACGCTGTACCAAGTGGTGCCGTTGTTGTTGTCCCAATCAGTATCCTGATACAGGCCGACGTACATCATGTCCCACTTCTCAGCCAGGTTAATGGCACCGTGGTCGATAACCCGCAGTCTGTGACCGTTGTTATTAACGTTTGCACCTTCAGAGTGACCTGATTGTGCTGATGTCATGGCATCTGTTGCGTACTGCACCACAAACTTGTTAAAGCCGCCCATCATGCTTTGGGTATGCTCAACAGTCAGCATCACGCCATCTTTAGAGGCATCTTTTGCTAATGCGTAATCTTTCTGGGTATTGGCGCGACCATAATCCACACCAAACTCCAAAGAACCACCTGGGTTAGTTTCTATACCCGCTAAACGGATGTCATACACATCGTTGGCAGTGTGGTCGGCATCTTTACGTGCATTATCAATCCAGGCACTTGAACCGCCCGCTTCTGAGTTACGGGTTGCTGCTACAGATAATTTACCGAAGCCCAGATCAATAGCCTCTAAACCTGCACCAGGGCCAGAAATATCCCAGTAATAGAAGTCAATCATATGGACGTCATGACGTTGGTAGAAGCGTTTACCGGCCCACATAGTGGAGCCAGGCAATGCGTCAATCAGATTCTTACCCTGCACGTTGGCTTCACGGAATGCCGGTTCGGTAGATTCCCAGTCATTCTGTTGCGAAACGGAATACGCTACGTTGGTATCTAAGTAGAAGCTCTTATCGCCTTCTTTCCACAGCTCTTGGCCTAATTTAATTTCCGCATAAGTTTCACATTCGTTACCCAGACGGTATTTACTTTGAGCACCAGTTGCTTTGAAGCATTGTTGTTCACCGCCACTTCCCGTCCAACCGATACCGGAACGCGCATACCCGTGGAAATCAACAGCCATAGCTTGGGTGGAAAGGACACCAGCGGCAACAGCCAGTGCTATCGGTAACTTGCGCAGAGTAATCATCAGTAATCTCCTGTTATATTTGCCTGTCGGCATGCGTGCTTAACATTTGCCGTCACCTGAGGTCGCGGTAACTAGACACCCAGCTCTTGGTACAGCCGCTTACACGCAGAGCCATCTTCACGGAACAGATGACAGCGATATGGCGGCAGACCGATGGCGAATGTTGCACCTTCTTCTACCAGCACCACGTCGTTCTGGCGGTAGACCAGGTTTTGACGTATTGCAGGGATTTGGATGTGAATTTGCGTCTCATTACCCAGTTGCTCCACTACCTGAATCTCGCCTTCCAGCGTGACTTCAGAAGCACTACTTGGCAGCAGATGTTCCGGGCGAATACCCAAAGACATATTTGCGCCGACCTGAACCTGGTCGCCTTCGACCGGCAGCCACACTAACTGACCATTTGGATTTGGCAGTTCAATCTGTACCTGACGAGGTTCAACGGCGGTCACTTTCACCGGTAAAAAATTCATTTTTGGCGAGCCGATAAAGCCCGCGACAAAGCGGTTGGCTGGGTAGTGGTACAGCTCAAGCGGCTTACCGACTTGCGCCACATTACCCGCGTCCAGCACCACAATTTTGTCGGCCAATGTCATGGCTTCGACCTGATCGTGGGTGACGTAAATCATGGTGCGTTGCAGGCGCTTATGCAGGCGCGATATCTCGATACGCATCTGCACCCGCAGTGCCGCATCCAGGTTGGAAAGCGGTTCGTCGAGCAGGAAAACATCCGGCTCTGCGACCAAAGTACGACCGATCGCAACACGCTGGCGCTGACCGCCTGATAAAGCCTTAGGTCGCCGTTCCAGCAGGTGAGCCAGTTGCAGCACTTCAGCTACCTGATTCACCCGTTGGTTAATTTCCGCTTTCTTCGCACCGGCCAACTTCAGGCCGAAAGACATGTTCTCGGCGACAGACAAATGGGGATAAAGCGCATATGACTGGAACACCATGCCGATACCGCGTTCAGACGGCGGCACTTCGTTCATCCGCTTACCGCCAATCAACAACTCACCCGAGGTAATGTCCTCAAGCCCGGCAATCATCCGCAGCAGCGTTGACTTGCCACAGCCAGATGGCCCAACAAATACCACAAACTCACCGTCATCAATTTCCAAATTGATGTCTCTGGAAATCACAGCCTCACCAAAGGCTTTATAAACGCCGCTCAGCGTTACATTAGCCATCTGTTACTCCTTTGCTTACGCAAACAACTTTTCATATGAACCTGACTGAAGAAAAATGGCGGAAGCAAATTCCGGCATGACCCGTCGATGACTCCCAGCCCCTGATGACTCTCTTGCAGCGCGCCGTACCGCCATGCTTGCACAAGGTTGCCCCGGACGGCGTCGCGGCCTGAGTATAGGGCTGCTCGTTGCTTAACGCTGCAATGTCCTGATCTGGCTGGGTAATAATTAATCAAAAGCCGCATTTTGTTAGCAACGGCACTTTTATTAATAACGGCACTTCATGGTGCTGGCGCTGTTTCAATAACGGAGCTGCTTTTCAATGAGGGGGATAATGCGGGAGCTACACTATTTGGTAATCATCCGTAACAAGGTTTTTCATGGGGGAGGAGATGGGAGGATGAAAGAACGACCCTAGGGAGCAGAAGTTCCATCACAAATACAAATACGTGATCAGTCACGCAAATTTCGACCTACATTATTGTGTCTGACACCACAGAATAGGCAGCAGTGTTAAGTGGGTCACAATAACTCATTGGGGGGCGTAGAGAGGGGGAGGATGATGGTGTATCCAGTTGTGACTCAATATGTCAGCGTAATGTATTAGTCCCTGTAATAAATAAATGTATGTAATGACTCACAAGAAAGTCGGTACCCACAAAATTGGATAAAAGGATTGGATTATGACTCGCAGCTTCACAAAATCCGGCATTGGTAAGACCGCACGTGTTTTGGCCCTTTCAGCGCTAACCACGCTGGTGCTCTCTTCCTCTGCTTTTGCCAAAATTGAAGAAGGTAAGCTGGTTATCTGGATCAATGGCGACAAAGGCTATAACGGGCTGGCAGAAGTCGGTAAGAAATTTGAGAAAGATACCGGCATCAAAGTCACTATCGAGCACCCAGATAAACTAGAAGAAAAATTCCCGCAAGTGGCTGCCACTGGCGATGGCCCAGACATCATCTTCTGGGCACATGACCGTTTTGGTGGTTATGCACAATCAGGCTTACTGGCCGAACTGCACCCGTCTAAAGCTTTCCAAGATAAACTGTTCCCGTTCACTTGGGATGCTGTTCGCTTTAATGGCAAGCTGATCGGTTACCCTATCGCGGTCGAAGCATTGTCGCTGATTTACAACAAAGACCTGGTCAAAGAAGCACCGAAGACTTGGGAAGAAATCCCTGCACTGGATACCGCACTGCGCGCCAATGGCAAGAGCGCTATTATGTGGAACCTACAAGAACCCTACTTCACCTGGCCACTTATCGCCGCTGACGGCGGTTATGCATTCAAATCTGAAAACGGTGTCTATGACGTCAAAAACGTCGGTGTGAATAATGCCGGTGCGAAAGCCGGTCTGCAATTTATTGTCGATTTAGTGAAGAATAAACACATCAATGCCGATACTGATTACTCCATCGCAGAAGCGGCCTTTAACAAAGGCGAAACCGCGATGACCATCAATGGCCCATGGGCATGGTCCAACATTGATAAGAGCAAAATCAACTACGGCGTGACCTTGCTGCCAACCTTCCACGGCCAACCTTCCAAGCCGTTCGTCGGTGTTCTGACCGCCGGTATTAACGCCGCCAGCCCGAACAAAGAACTGGCGACTGAATTCCTGGAAAACTATCTGATAACTGACCAAGGCCTGGCTGAAGTCAATAAAGACAAACCTCTGGGCGCGGTTGCATTGATTTCATACCAAGAGCAACTGGCAAAAGATCCGCGGATTGCGGCCACCATGGATAACGCCACTAAAGGCGAAATCATGCCGAATATTCCGCAAATGGCGGCCTTCTGGTATGCAACCCGCAGTGCGGTATTGAACGCCATCACTGGGCGTCAAACGGTAGAAGCGGCACTGAACGATGCAGCAACACGTATCGTCAAATAACAGTTTCACCTGCAAAGGGGGGCGGTTCGCCGCGCCCCGACCCAGTTTTCAGTTGTAGAAGTCGCTAATAGAAGAAGATTAAGGGACCATTATGCAGTTATCCCACACCGAGTTCGAAAGCCGTAAAAAGAAAACCGCCTGGTGGCAAAGTGATGTACTTAAATGGCTGATTATCGGCACATTAAGTCTATTCACCTGCTATTTGATCGTGTTGATGTATGCTCAAGGTGAATATCTTTTTGCCATCGTGACGCTGATTCTGGTGAGTCTGGGGCTGTATGTTTTCGCTAACCGCCGCGCTTATGCCTGGCGCTATGTTTATCCCGGCGTGGCAGGGATGGGGCTGTTTGTACTGTTCCCATTGATTTGCACTATCGCCATCGCTTTTACCAACTACAGCAGTACCAACCAGTTGACCTTTGAACGTGCCCAATCTGTGTTGATGGACCGGCAGTTCCAAACTGGCAAAACTTATACTTTTGGTCTCTATCCAAGTCATGACCAATGGCGTTTACAGCTCTCTAATCCGGATGACAATACCCTCCTGATTTCTGAGCCTTTCAGCCTGAGCACTACAGGCGAGCAAAAAATAAATGTCGCGCCGACCAGTGCAGAGCAAACTGCTGAGCAAGCTTCCTTGCGTATCATTACCCAAAATCGCCAAGCGCTCAGTGGACTAGTAGCAATCTTGCCTGATGGCGGTGAACTGCGCATGAGTTCGCTGCGTCAATTCTCGGGAACCAGCCCGCTCTATAAGCTCGGCGCTGATGGTAAAGAATTGATTAATCAGCAGACTGGCGTGACTTATCGGCCAAATATTGATGTGGGTTTCTATCAAGCCATCAATGCTGACGGGCAGTGGGAGAATGAAAAACTTAGTCCCGGTTTTACCGTCACTATTGGCTGGAAAAACTTCCTACGGGTGCTGCATGACGAGGGCATTCAGAAGCCTTTCATCTCGATATTTATCTGGACCATTATTTTCTCATTGCTGACTGTGGTGCTGACGGTGGCAGTGGGTATGGTGCTAGCCTGTGTAGTGCAATGGGACTCCCTGAAAGGCAAAGCCGTTTATCGGGTGTTGCTGATCCTGCCCTATGCCGTGCCCGCGTTTATCTCAATATTGATTTTCAAAGGGTTATTTAACCAAAGCTTTGGTGAAATCAACCTGATGCTAAACCATTTATTTGGTATTAAACCGGCCTGGTTTAGCGACCCAATCACCGCCAAGAGCATGATACTGATCGTCAATACCTGGCTCGGTTACCCATACATGATGATTCTGTGCATGGGGTTATTGAAAGCCATTCCTGATGATTTGTATGAAGCATCGGCAATGGATGGCGCAGGCCCATTCCAGAACTTTTTCCGCATCACTTTACCTTTGCTGATTAAGCCACTGACGCCGCTGATGATTGCCAGTTTCGCCTTTAACTTTAATAACTTCGTACTGATTCAGTTATTGACCAATGGCGGCCCAGATATGATTGGCACCACCACTCCGGCGGGATATACCGACTTACTGGTCAGCTACACCTACCGTATTGCCTTTGAAGGCGGCGGCGGGCAGGACTTTGGTCTGGCGGCGGCAATTGCAACACTGATTTTCATCTTGGTAGGCGCGCTTGCGATACTGAATTTGAAAGCCAGCAAAATGAATTTTGATTAAGGAGGAGATGCAGATGGCCATGGTTCAACCTAAATCCCAGCGTTTGCGTCTATTAGGCACCCATTTTCTCATGTTGTGCTTTATCGCGCTGATTATGTTCCCGCTGCTGATGGTGATTACCATTTCGCTGCGGCCCGGCAACTTCGCCACCGGCAGCTTGATTCCTGATCAGATTTCTTGGGAACACTGGAAGCTGGCGCTGGGCATGAGTGTGACACACGCCGATGGCAGTGTGACGCCGCCGCCGTTCCCGGTGATGCTGTGGTTGTGGAATTCTATCAAGATTGCGGTCATTACCGCCATTGGGATTGTTACCCTCTCCACCACCTGTGCTTACGCCTTTGCCCGCATGCGTTTTCGCGGCAAAAGTACCCTGCTGAAAGGCATGTTGATCTTCCAAATGTTCCCAGCGGTGCTGTCACTTGTGGCGTTATATGCTTTGTTTGACCGCTTGGGGCAGTATCTGCCGTTTATCGGGTTAAATACACACGGTGGGGTGATTTTTGCTTATATGGGCGGGATTGCCCTGCACGTCTGGACTATCAAAGGCTACTTCGAAACCATTGATAACTCACTGGAAGAAGCCGCAGCCTTGGACGGCGCGACGCCATGGCAAGCTTTCAGACTGGTGCTATTGCCACTGTCTGTGCCGATTTTAGCCGTGGTCTTTATTCTGTCATTTATTGCCGCCATTACTGAAGTTCCGGTCGCGTCATTGCTGTTGCGGGACGTGAACAGTTACACCCTAGCGGTGGGTATGCAGCAATATTTGAATCCGCAAAACTATCTGTGGGGCGATTTTGCCGCTGCCGCCGTGCTATCGGCCATTCCGATCACCGCCGTCTTCTTACTGGCACAGCGCTGGCTGGTCGGTGGGTTAACCGCCGGTGGGGTGAAAGGTTAAATTGGTGCTAAAGGGGTGACTGTTCCTACGGGCACTCCGGCAGCTCACGCTGCTACGACCCGAACGGAACATTTCCCCTTTGATTAGCATCATCAATTATCTGAATTTATGCCGCTGCTTTACTTGATGTATTTTCCCTCTGGTACTGTGTCTTGGGCGGCCTTAATGGCCGCCATTTTTATGCATCAAGTAAACAGCTATTCTCGTTTTAGCCGATCGGTATTGGCTAAATACAAAGTCACCACCAGCAGCAATATGGAACCGGAATAAATCAGCGTATCAATCGGATTTTCATGATCGACAATGATCAGCCGGATAATCGCAGTGATCCCGATATAGATAAAATAGCGCAATGGAAAGTGATAGCCGGACTCAAAGTACTTAACAATCAACGCAATAAACTCGAAGTACAGGAAGTAAATCACAATCCCTTCAATCAGCATGTAAGAAGACGCATCCTGATTATTGACGAAGAGTACCTTGCCAAGATGAAAGGTTTCTTTTATCAGAAAGACCACCAAAATAGCGGCCAATGCAATCAACCCCACATTCAGTAAACGCTGTAGATTCTTGGCTATCCACTGTGAGCGCGAATTTTTGGCCATAAATAATCCTATTGAAAGTAGGTGAAATCATCCGGGCCGAAAAAAAGCCCCTTACATCAGTAAGGGGCTAATAAGCGCGGATCAAGGAGCTTAAGCCCGCAAGCTTAACGCCAGTTCTTGAAACGGTTAATCAACGCATTGGTAGAACTGTCATGGCTGGTGACCTCTTTGTCATCTGCCAACTCTGGCAAAATACGGTTAGCCAGTTGTTTACCCAGCTCAACACCCCATTGGTCAAAGGTGTAAATGTTCAGGATAATCCCCTGCGTGAAGATTTTGTGCTCATACAGCGCAATCAAGGCCCCCAAGCTAAACGGCGTAATTTCGCGTAGCAAGATGGAGTTAGTTGGGCGATTACCCTCGAACACTTTGAATGGCGCAACATGAGCCACTTGCTCAGGCGTTTTGCCCGCAGCAGCAAATTCGGCTTCAACTTCATCCAATGATTTGCCGAAAGCCAGTGCTTCCGTTTGGGCGAAGAAGTTAGACAGCAGTTTCGCGTGGTGATCACTCAGTGGGTTATGACTGATAGCCGGTGCGATAAAGTCACAAGGAACCAATTTGGTACCCTGATGAATCAACTGGTAAAACGCATGTTGGCCATTGGTACCAGGTTCGCCCCAGATAATCGGGCCAGTCTGGTAATCAACCGGGTTGCCATTACGGTCAACATATTTACCGTTAGATTCCATATTGCCCTGCTGGAAGTAAGCCGGGAAACGGTGCATATATTGGTCATACGGCAGAATAGCTTCGGTTTCTGCACCAAAGAAATTGTTATACCAGATGCCAATCAATGCCAACAGAATCGGCAGGTTTTTCTCAGCTGGAGTTTCTGCAAAATGTTTGTCCATGGCATGTGCACCACTGAGCAGCTCTTCAAAATGCTCAAAGCCCACAGACAGCGCGATAGATAAGCCAATAGCGGACCATAGGGAATAACGGCCACCGACCCAATCCCAGAACTCAAACATATTGTCAGTATCAATACCAAACTCACCGACTGCTTTGGCGTTGGTCGATAATGCTGCAAAGTGTTTCGCAACATGCTTTTCATCACTGGCGGTAGACAAGAACCAATCACGCGCACTGTGGGCGTTGGTCATGGTTTCTTGGGTGGTGAAAGTTTTTGACGCCACCAGGAACAACGTGGTTTCTGGGTTCAGCGGTTTCAAGGTTTCAGCAATATGAGTGCCATCGACGTTAGAAACAAAATGCATATTCAAGTGATTTTTGTATGGACGCAGTGCTTCGGTCACCATGTAAGGGCCGAGGTCTGAACCACCAATCCCGATATTCACCACATCGGTAATCGCTTTGCCGGTATAGCCTTTCCAGTCACCGCCAATGACGCGGTCACAGAACTGCTTCATTTTAGCCAGTACCGCATTCACTTCTGGCATCACATCTTTGCCATCGACCACGATTGGCGTATTGCTGCGGTTACGCAGAGCAACATGCAGTACCGCGCGATCTTCAGTCCGGTTGATTTTCTCACCAGAGAACATAGATTTAATCGCACCCGCCAAATCAGTTTCTTTGGCCAGAGCTTGCAGTTTTTCCATGGTTTCGCGGGTAATGCGGTTTTTGGAGAAATCCACCAGCATTTGATCGTCAAAAGTCGCTGAAAATTGGTTAAAACGCTGGTCGTCCTTGGCAAACAGACTGCTGATGGTGACGTCTTTCATCTGTTCAAAGTGTTGCTGTAACGCTTTCCAGGCAGCGGTTTGACTAGGATTAATATTTTTCATAGCGGCGCTCTTCTAGGCTTAAGGATTAATGAAACGAATACCTTGATTGTATCCTGTTACCCTGTGATTGAGATCTCTTTTCTTGCGATAGGTAATATCTCTCGAAACAACTTTTGATCTGCTTCCTGTTTTCTCGGTGTGCCATTATCAAACAGTATCCAATCAATTTAGTAATATAGCCTGATGAGTTATTAAATATGAGAATACCTCATAGCCATTTCATTGACAGAAAGTGGATAACCCGTTATTTCCTTGTACAGAGAAAAATACAGCCGACTACTCGAGATGGCATCTGACACGAGGTTTTTTAGATGATTTCCGCTTCACAACGACAGGCTTCACAACAGCAGACTGATCCCCAACAGACCCGCAGCGCCCCATCCCCGACGGTTGTCGCCAAATTTGGTGGGACTAGTGTGGCGGATTTTGATGCCATGAGTCGTAGCGCTGATGTGGTTTTATCGAACCCGGATGTTCGTTTGGTGATTTTGTCGGCTTCAGCCGGGATTACCAATCTGTTGGTCGCGTTGGCCGATGGCTGCGAACAGGAAACACGCGCCCTTCATTTAGATGAAATCCGCCGGATTCAATACAGTATTCTCGCGAAACTTGCTGATCCCGCGGTTATCCGTGAAGAAATTGACCGCATGCTGGAAAACATTGCCATGCTGTCTGAAGCCGCCAGTCTGGCAACATCGGCGGCACTGACGGATGAACTGGTCAGCCACGGCGAATTGATGTCGACCTTGCTATTTGTCGAACTGTTACGCCAACGTCAGGTCGAGGTGGAATGGTTTGATGTGCGCAAAATCATGCGCACCAACGACCGTTTTGGCCGAGCCGAACCCGATACCCAAGCATTGTCTGAACTGGCTCAGACCCAGTTAGCACCGCGTATCAAGCACGCCATTATCGTAACGCAAGGTTTTATCGGCAGTGAAAGTAAAGGCCGCACCACGACTCTTGGTCGGGGTGGCAGTGATTATACCGCCGCATTGCTGGGTGAAGCGCTGAATGTCAGCCGCATTGATATCTGGACGGATGTTCCGGGGATTTATACCACCGACCCACGGGTGGTTCCGGGCGCAAAACGCATTGATAAAATCGCCTTTGAAGAAGCGGCTGAAATGGCGACTTTTGGTGCCAAAGTGCTGCATCCTGCCACCTTATTACCGGCAGTGCGCAGTGATATTCCGGTGTTTGTCGGGTCGAGCAAAGATCCTGAGGCCGGCGGCACGCTGGTGTGCAACGAAACTTACAATCCGCCATTATTCAGGGCGTTAGCATTGCGCCGTAAGCAAACCCTGCTGACCCTGCATAGCTTGAATATGCTGCACGCACGCGGTTTTCTGGCGGAAGTGTTTAACATTTTGGCGCGTCACAATATCTCTGTGGATTTGATAACCACCTCTGAAGTGAGTGTGGCGCTGACACTGGATACCACCGGTTCGACATCCATCGGTGACAGCTTGCTGACCAGCTCGCTACTGACCGAACTCTCTTCTCTGTGCCGGGTTGAAGTGGAAGAAAACCTGGCATTGGTGGCAATTATCGGTAATAACTTGTCGCAAGCTTGCGGTGTGGGCAAAGAAGTGTTCGGTGTGCTGGATCCATTCAATATTCGCATGATTTGCTACGGAGCCAGCAGCCATAATCTGTGCTTCCTGGTGCCGGGCAATGATGCAGAAAAAGTGGTACAAACGCTGCACCATAATCTCTTTGAATAACCGGCAGTTTAAGTAACCGATTATTTAAATAACTCACAATGCAACAATATAGTTTTATAACAAACCGGGCGCTTTCGTCCGGTTTTTCTTATCTCTAACACTGACGATAAAGGACACTCGCCTCATGTTAGTCAAAATCACCCGGCTATTCCCTCTCTGGGCATTACTGCTCTCAATCGCGGCCTATTTCCGCCCCACCACATTTATCGGCATTGGCCCTTATGTCGGCCCACTGCTGATGCTGATTATGTTTGCTATGGGGGTCACTCTGCGGTTGGATGACTTCAAACGGGTATTATCGCGCCCGGCACCGGTGGCAGCAGCAACTTTCCTGCATTATCTGATTATGCCGCTCACCGCCTGGATTCTGGCTATGCTGTTCCGTATGCCACCGGATTTATCTGCTGGTATGGTGCTGGTGGGAAGTGTTGCTAGCGGAACTGCATCCAATGTCATGATTTACCTGGCGAAAGGTGACGTTGCGCTCTCCGTAACCATCTCTGCGGTTTCGACTCTGGTGGGGGTGTTCGCTACCCCACTGCTGACTCGTTTATATGTTGATGCCACCATCAGTGTGGATGTCATTGGGATGCTGAAAAGTATCCTGCAAATTGTGGTTATCCCAATTACTGCGGGCTTAATTGTCCATCACTCCTTTACCAAAACAGTGAAACGCATCGAACCTTACCTACCGGCGATGTCGATGGTTTGTATCGTCGCCATCATCAGTGGCGTGGTTGCCGGTAGTCAGAGCCACATTGCCTCAGTCGGTTTCGTGGTCATTATTGCAGTTATTCTGCATAACGGTATTGGTTTGTTAAGTGGCTATTGGGGGGGGAAATTGTTCGGTTTTGATGAATCAACCTGCCGCACATTGGCGATTGAAGTGGGGATGCAAAACTCAGGACTGGCTGCCACTCTGGGTAAAATTTACTTCTCACCATTGGCCGCTCTGCCTGGCGCATTGTTCTCGGTTTGGCATAATCTATCGGGTTCACTGCTGGCCGGTTATTGGTCGGGTAAACCGGTAAATAAAGATAAAAAGTAATACTTAATCATGTCAATGCCCGAACCTCTCGGGCATTTTCAACCTCCCCGCTTCATTTTATTCCCCGCCTTAGACAGAAAAATAATATAAATAACACCCGATATTGACCTGATGATATTTTAAATAATTCTTAAAAAAGTCACCCAATAACCTCTTAGTTTTAAAAAGTTATTATCTTTCACTGATCCCTGAATACTCCTTAATTATTGTCTTCATTCCGCCGTCTCTACTTTTTAGGGACGGTAATAGTGCTGCCCGTAAATTTGACTCAAGGATGGAGGGGCTGAACCTATTCCGTCAGTGCTCTCCCCCACAGATATCATGATCAAAAAACGCACCGCATTATGTTTTTTATTGAGCACGGGCACCTACGCTAATACAACTCCGGGGATGGATATTCCCTCTCCAATCAATGAATCACGCCAAAATTTACAGAACAGCAGTAATGAAATTAATCAATTAATAGAAGAGCGCCGTCAGCCTCATGCTAAACAGCCTGAAGCAAAGGTAGAGACTCCCCCCAATAGCGCCCCTGAATTAGAGGATAACGCACAATGCCTCCCTATCAGTGGAGTCTATGTTCAGGGCATTACCTTATTGACCCCAACAGATTTAGAGTCATTAAGCGCAATACCCGATCAATGTATCAATAGCGAACATGTCAATCTGCTGGCTCGGGAACTCACTCAACTTTATCTTAGCAGCGGCTATATTATGGCGCGTATCCGATTCATTCCCCCCGATGACGAGGGTGAACTCGGGCTGGATGTAACTGAGGGCTTTATTGAGAGTATTGAAAGTGATGATCCCGAATTAAATAGTGAAACTATTTTCCCCAATATGTTGGGTCATCCATTAAATATTAAACAACTCGATCAAAATTTAGATCAAGCTAATCGCCTCCCCTCCAACAAAATTACTGTCGACATATTACCAGGACGTGAATCTGGCGGGTCAATTCTAAAACTGAGTAATACCCGGTCAAAACCCTGGCATCTGACAACCTCCCTCGATAATTATGGTAATAAAAACACCGGGAAATGGCTGAGCCGAAATACATTTTCTTTCGATAATCCGTTTGGATTATCAGATTCCATCAGTTTGAATATTTCCAGCACCACTGATAACCCGCAAAAAAACTACAGCCGTGCCTATTCACTCTTTTATTCCGTACCTTATGGGGCCTTAACGCTCAGTGGTTTTGCCAGCTATTCAGAATATCTTTATCCGGTGCAATTACAATTTAATACCATCGAGCTACAAGGTAAAACCCAACAGCATGGTTTACGTTCTGATTATGTTTTCTATCGCGATCAAGACCAGATTAATGGCTTAAGTGCCCAATTGACCTATAAACAGGCCGAAAACTATTTTAATGACCAAAAAATCGCGGTCAGCAGCCCAACACTGACAATATTTGAATTAGGTGTTAACCATCTGCATATCCTGCCCACAGGCATATTCAATGTAAATCTCAGTATTGAACAGGGATTATCGTGGTTGGGTGCCGATCAGAACTTGTCAGCCAGTTATCAAGATAGCCAATTTACTAAAACCAAAGCCACCATTACCTCCAACCAATATTTCAATTTGTTCGATGACTTTTATTTGTTTAGTCATCAGTTCTATGGCCAATACACCCACGACCGCTTGCCGGGTGTTGAATGGTTGAGTGTCACCGACAGCAATGCTGTTCGCGGTTTTAGCCGCAATACCTTATCTGCGGATAAAGGTTGGTATTTACAAAATACTCTGTCGCGCAATTTCTCTCTCGGCAACACCACTATAACGCCACGGTTAGGGGCTGATATAGGTCGTATTCAGCAATCATCACAAGGCTGGAGCAGCGCCATGGGGTTGAGTGCTGGCATCAATGTTAGCTACCGCGATATCAAAATGGATATTGAAGCCAGTCGTGGTCATCTGCTGTCCGGTAAATCAGAAAATAAAGATCCGGTTCAAATTCTGGCGCGCTTCTCTTATTCATTTTAATTAACCGCTACCAGTGAAAGCCAATTTTTATTAACACCAAGCAATATGAAAAATGGAGAAGTAAAATGAAACAAAATAAGTTCAAGCTCTCCCCGGCAGGAAAGCTGGCGGCAGCCGTCGCTATTATTTCAGTATCAGTAGCCACCTGTTATGCCGCAGGTATTGTCGGTGCGGGCGATCCCGCTCATAACCCAGGGATTAATTCAGTCAATGGGGTTACGGTTGTCGATATCGTCAAACCCTCGGCCTCCGGTTTATCCCATAACCAATATAATGAATTTAACGTTAACAAAGCAGGTGCAGTACTTAATAACTCCCTCAGTGCAGGCCAATCAAAATTGGCAGGGCAATTAAGCGCCAACCAAAATTTAAATGGTCAGGCCGCCAATATCATTTTGAATGAAGTGATTAGCCGTAACCCCTCATTATTATTGGGAAAACAAGAAGTCTTTGGTATGGCCGCCGATTATATTCTGGCCAACCCCAATGGTATTACCTGTAACAGTTGCGGTTTTATTAATACTAATCGGACTTCATTGGTGGTCGGTAATCCACTCGTCGACCAAGGGAATCTACAGGGTTTTGATACTAGAAATAACACTAACCTATTAAATATAGGTGAAGGTTACACTATCGTTGGCGGAACACTAGACTTGATCGCCCCAAGAATTAATATGTTGGGAACCGTGGATTCCAGGGAAGATATTAATGTCGTTCTCGGACAAAATAAAATCAGCACCAATGGGAAAATATTAGAATCACAAAAATACGAGGGAACGGCATACGACAGTAAAATATTTGGTGGCATGATGGCCAATAGAATTCGTATTGTTAATACCGCGGAGGGGAATGGCATAAATATGTCGGGCAGCTACACGGCCCGTAAGTCCCTCGATATCTCAACACCAGGAAAGCTGAATCTTGATGTCGACCCCCAAGTCAGCCCTGACTCTATATCAAGCATAATGTCTTGGTTTGTAAAAGAAGCTGATCCTACACCAGCTAATTTAAGCGGTGAAGATATTAACGTGAGCGCAGGTGAGATCTATACCTCTGGCGATATTATTGAAACCACCTCAGGTAATTCGACGACACAGACGCTCAAACGTACCAAAATTAAAGGCGCTAATATTTCTATTATTGCCAAGAGAAATAATCACCTCGATGCAGCAATCATTGATGGCAAGAACATTATTATGCAAGGTGATAATATTCAACTGGGTACGGAAACAGTCACTAACACTCACTCTAGTAGCTCGAAAGATGGGGCTGATGGATTTTTGGGAATAGGTAAGTGGAATAAATCCTCCAATAAAAAAACAGAACAACAAAAAAATATTGGCACCACTATCACTGCAGGAAACAACCTGGCTATTCAATCAACAAATGGCGATATAAAACTCTCTGGAACTTCTATCGAGGCAGGTAACAATCTTTCCATCAAAGCAAAGAAAGACTTAAAATTGGAGAGCATGATTGATAATAATTCAATCCGTGATAAAGGCCATGATTATGCACATACCATCAAAGATATAACCTGGGATAATGAAACTGACACCCAAACACTGAATAAAACCACGCTACAAGCAGGTGGCAATATGGGGCTGGCCGCAGAGGGGAAAATCAGCGCCAAGGGGATTAAGGCTGCTGCTGGCGGTGATTTATTAATCAATGCTAATGAGGTTAATATTAATGTGCAAAAAACCCGCGATCTAAAAATCTCAAACGGTAAAAATGAGCAAAACATGGGGTTGGGGGGGATAGACCATAATAATAACAATAAAAATGCAGAAGACAGCCACCGCTCAGAAATAACCGCCGACGGTAATATTCTTGTTGTGGGTAATAAAGGTGTTTCTATTACTGGCAGTAAAGTCAAAGCCAGCAAAGATGGTTATGTTCAGGCGGCAGATGGCGGAATTAAAATCGATAATGCCATCAGTACCACCACCACAAAAATTGATGAGCGCACCGGGGTTGCTTTTAATATTACGGGCAGTTCACACAAAGCCAATAATCGTGATGAAAAAGTCACCGGCAGTGAATTAGTTTCAGACGCCAATCTTAAAATCATCAGCAAAGATAATGTCGATGTGATTGGTAGCTTGGTAAAAAGTGCCGGAGAACTCGGTATTGAAACCTTGGGCGAAATTAACGTCAAAGCTGCGGCAGAACAGCAGAAAATTGATGAGCAAAAGACCAAGCTGACCATCGAGGGCTTCACCAGTGATGATGGGAATAATCAGTTCCAGGCGGGTATTAAACTGGAGCATACCAGCGAAAGTGAAAAAACAGAGAGCGTTCAACACCATGGCGCAACCCTTGAAGGCGGCACAATCAAACTGGATGCAGAGAAAGACGTCACATTTACCGGCTCAAACCTGACCACCACCCAAGGCGATGCTGATATTAAAGGTGAAAATGTCTCATTCGTCGCCGTACAAGACACCCTCTCCAGCAATAAAGAAAAAGAAACTGTCGGTGTAGATGTTCATTACGACGGCGGAATGGATAAAGCTGGCAGTGGTGCAAATGTCAGTTATGAAGACACCCAAACAACTACGGATAAATCGACGGCGGTGGTTTCTGACTCGAACATAGCCGGCAACCTGAATATTAACGCCACAAAAGATGTCACTAACCAAGGGAGTGAGCATAAGGTTGACGGTGCTTACAATGTCGACGCTATCAATGTGAATAATCTGGCGGCAGAAAACAGTGAAAAAACCGTGAATAAGAGCACCACGGTTGATGTCGGTTTTGGTGCCAATATTGACTATAGCGAAGTCACTCGCCCGATTGAAGACATTGTAAACAAAGCCCAAGAGCTGGATATGGGCGGTATGCTTGATGCTGCCGATGATGTCGGTGCGCCTAATGTGGGGATCGATATTTACGCCAAAGGTGGCACTAAAGAAACCAACCTCAGTAGCAACAAAGCCACCGAAACATCAATCAAAGGCGGAGACATTAATATCAACGCAACGGGTAGCGTCAAAGACCAAGGGACTGAATATCAAGCAGATAAGGGTTCCATCACGTTGAATGCCGCTAGCCACATCTCTGAAGCCGCGATTGATCGCGTTGAGCAACACACTAAAGAAACATCCGGCGGGGCTGACATTCGGATTTATACCAGCACAGGCAAAGACATTACTGTGGATGGCAAAGGTAAAGGCGGTTCTAAAGACCAACTGGTAAAAGGTGAAATCGCGCAGGTTGGCAGCATGAACGCCGCCAATGGCATCAATATCAATGTCAAAGAAGATGCCACTTATCAAGGCACCAATATGGATGCGGGTAATGGCAAAATCTCGGTCAATGCAGGCGGAGATATTCGTTTTGATCAAGTCACTAACCTGACGAGCGAAAGCCATAATAATGTTGATGCTGACGCCAAAATGAATCTCGGCACAAACACCAACAGCAAAGAATTTGGTGCTGGATTAGGCGGCGGGCACAGTAAAGGCGAAAGCAGCACGTCTATTGCTCAAGTCAGCAATCTTCAGGGTCAACAAGGGATTGAACTGAATGCAGGGAAAGATGTGGCACTGACCGGGACTTCATTCGGCAGCAAAGAAAAAGCAACCGGTGATATTCTGCTGACGGCTGGCGGCAAAGTCGAGATGAAAGCCGCCGAATCTCAGGGATCAAAACAAGATATGACCTGGTCAGCCAGCGCTAATGCGGGTATGAGCAAAGGTACCGGTGCCGATAAAGACAGCAAAGGGATGTCGGCCGGAGCAAAAGTGAACGTCGCCAAGACTGATGAATCAGCGACCATATATCAGGGCAGTGTGATTAACAGCAATGGGACATTGACGATTAAAGCAGACAGCGATGATAAACAAGCCATTCATCTGCAAAACGCTGATATCACGAGTAAAGAAACTATTCTGATGACAAATAACGGCGGTATTTTGCTCGAGTCAGCCCAGGATAAAGAGTACAAAAATAATTGGAATTTTGAGGTGGGCGCTAATGGCAAACAGAATGCTTCCTTTAATAAAGATGATAAAGGCGTAGCTGAAAAACAAAGTAGCGAGAAAACCCACAATATTGGGGCCAAACTGGATATTGGTGTGGAAAAACTTGATGCCATCGTGCAGCAAAATACCCATATAAATAGCGATAATATTAGCTTTAATACCGCTAAAGATATGGTTCTGGCTGGAGCAATACTCAAAGCTGATAATATTAATGGCAATATTGGCGGCAACCTAACAGTAGAAAGCCGGGAAGATAAGCAGCACTCCGTGAACGTCAATACCGCACTGGGCGTCAGCCACAGTAACGAAAAACAAGACAGTTTGATTAATCAGTTAGCCAGTGCTAGCCCAATTGGTGAAGATAAAATCAAGAAAAAACTGGATACCAAATCCAACAAATTATTCGATAAAATCAAAAAACAATATGACCAGCTCTCCAGCCGATTTACCACTAAAGAAGAGGACAACGTCCAGACACTCAGTTATACCAAAGACGGTAAAAAAATGACGGTCGAGCAATCAAAGGACGAAGAAGAAACCAAAGATAAATGGTGGCAAAAAGGGGCGAAAACCGTCGGGAAAAAAGTCAAAAGTAACGTTCAAGAAGACCAAGTCAAAGGAGGCAATGGTCGGGCTAAGATTGAAGTCGAAGTCGTTGAAAATAAGGCAGTTGAAGAGCAATCTGCCATTAGCGGTCAAGAAACTGTCAACTTAACAGTTGGCGGTAAAACACAACTGATTGGCGGGAAAATATCTAACCAGAACAACGATGTTGCATTACAAACTCAGGGTCTTGAATTACAAGACATCAATGGTAAACACACTGAAGGCGGGGCCAGAGTGAATGGTTCCTCCTCCGTCGGCGAAATGATGAAAAGTGGCTTCAGCGACCTTAAAGAGGGTAAAACACCGCTGATCGGTGCTCACGGTGGTTCTGAACAGAAAAATGCGGTAGCAGGAGTCACCCGAGGCTAAAACTAGCGCATCATTCCAACTAAAAGAGTATTAAAAAAAGGAGATAGCCCACGTGGTTATCTCCTTTTTACTTTTTGAATCATTGAGTTAAATATCAGTCTGCATCGTAGCCCAAATTAGGTGCTAACCAACGCTCGACTTCACTGACCGGCATTCCTTTGCGGGCGGCGTAATCCTCAACCTGATCCCGCTGAATCTGCGCTACGGCAAAATATTTGCTGTCCGGATGGCTGAAGTACCAGCCCGATACCGACGCCCCCGGCCACATGGCATAGGACTCCGTCAGTTTCATGCCGGTGTGAGTTTCGACATCCAACAACTGCCAAATTTGGCCTTTTTCGGTATGTTCCGGGCATGCCGGATACCCCGGTGCAGGGCGAATTCCTTGATAATTTTCCCGCACTAACTCTTCATTACTCAGATTTTCATTCGGTGAAAAGCCCCAATACACTTTACGCACCCGCTCATGCAGATATTCTGCAAAAGCCTCTGCCAGCCGGTCAGACAGCGCCTTAATCATGATTTTGTTGTAATCATCATGCTGAGCATCATAAGCCTCGGCCAACGCATCCTCTTCCAGCCCACCAGTGACCGCAAAAGCACCGTAGTAATCAGCTTTACCACTGGATTTAGGTGCAATGTAATCCGCCAGACAATAGTTCGGGAAGTCGGTTTTCTCGGTTTGTTGGCGTAAATGGTGGCTGACCACCAGCACTTCATCGCGGCGCTCATCACGGTAAATTTCGATATCATCGCCAACACTGTTGGCGGGGAACAAGCCGACGACACCTTTAGGATGCAGTAAATCCTCTGCTGACAGTTTATCCAGCATCTCATTGGCATCCGCGAACAAGCGCTTGGCTTCTTCACCCACCACTTCATCTTCCAGAATGCGCGGGTACTTACCCGCCAGCGCCCAGGTCATAAAGAATGGCGTCCAGTCGATATAATTACGCAGGGTTTCAATGCTGGCTTCTACCGCCTGAACCCCCAATTTGTGCGCCACTGGCGGAGTGTAATTCGCCCAATCAATGACGGTTTGATTCGCGCGTGCGGTCTGCAAGCTAACCGGTGGTGTACGCGGTTTCTTACGCGCATGCTGAATACGCACAGTTTCATATTCTTTACGGGTTTTTGCTATAAAATCATCGCGTTGCGTATCAGATAGCAGCGCTGAAACCACCCCGACACTGCGGGAGGCATTAGAAACATAGGTGGTGGAGCCGCTGTAATTTTGCTCGATTTTAACCGCAGTATGCGCTTTAGAGGTGGTCGCGCCCCCAATCAGTAACGGTAAGGTAAAGCCCTGGCGCTCCATCTCTTTGGCAACATTGACCATCTCATCGAGGGATGGCGTGATCAAACCAGACAAACCGATGATATCGACTTTTTCTTCCCGCGCGGTACGCAGAATTTTTTCGGTCGGCACCATCACGCCTAAGTCAATGATTTCATAGTTATTACACTGCAACACTACGCCAACAATGTTTTTGCCGATGTCATGCACATCACCTTTGACCGTCGCCAACAGGATTTTTCCTGCCGTGGTGCCTTTCTGTTTACTGGCTTCAATATAAGGTTCGAGATAGGCGACCGCTTGTTTCATCACTCGAGCAGATTTGACCACCTGCGGCAGGAACATTTTCCCCTCGCCGAACAAGTCGCCCACCACATTCATCCCCGCCATCAGCGGCCCTTCAATAACTTCGATCGGCCGATCGGCCTGCTGGCGAGCTTCTTCCGTGTCCAGCTCGATAAATTCGGTAATCCCTTTCACCAATGAATATTCCAGCCGTTTCCCAACTGCCCAGCCGCGCCACTCGGCTTGCTGAATGGCTACTTCACCACTTTTACTGCTACGGTACTTTTCCGCCAAATCCAACAAGCGCTCAGTGCTGTCGTCACGGCGATTCAGAATGACATCCTCAACAGCATCACGCAGCTCATCCGACAGGTCGTCATAGATAGCCAACTGCCCGGCATTGACGATACCCATATCCATTCCATTACGAATGGCGTAATAAAGGAATACCGCGTGAATAGCTTCACGCACTGGATCATTACCACGGAAAGAGAATGAAACGTTGGAAACACCACCAGAAATCATAGCGTGGGGCAACTCAGCTTTGATATCCGCACAAGCTTCAATAAAGTCGACCGCATAGTTGTTATGTTCTTCAATACCGGTCGCGACGGCGAAAATATTTGGGTCGAAAATAATATCTTCCGGCGGGAAGCCGACCGTTTCCGTCAGAATTTTATAGGCTCGGCGGCAGATTTCTATTTTACGTGCGCGAGTATCGGCCTGCCCTGTTTCGTCGAATGCCATCACCACCATCGCTGCACCATAACGGCGCACCAGTTTAGCGTGATGGATAAAGGCAGCTTCACCCTCTTTCATCGAGATGGAGTTAACAATCCCTTTGCCTTGAATACATTTCAGGCCTTTTTCGATGACATCCCACTTCGAGGAGTCGATCATAATTGGCACCCGGGCAATATCCGGCTCACCGGCAATCAGATTGAGGAAGCGCACCATCGCGGCTTCGGCATCCAGCATGCCCTCATCCATATTGATGTCGATGATTTGTGCGCCGCTTTCAACCTGCTGGCGCGCTACATCCAGCGCTTCATCGTATTTCTCTTCTTTTATCAGCCGCTTGAACCGGGCCGAGCCAGTGACGTTGGTCCGCTCGCCGACGTTAACAAACAGCGTATTAGCATCAATCGTCAGTGGTTCCAGCCCCGCTAAACGGCACGCGACCGGGATATCCGGCAACGGACGCGGTGCAACACCCGCAACAGCTTTGACCATCGCGGCAATATGTCGTGGTGTCGTCCCGCAACAGCCGCCGACAATATTCAAAAAGCCCGCCCGCGCCCACTCACCAATCTGCTCCGCCATCTCTTTGGCTTCCAAATCATATTCACCAAAGGCATTTGGCAAACCGGCATTCGGGTGCGCACTGACATAATATTCAGAGATACGCGATAACTCCGCGACGTATTGGCGTAACTCATCTGGCCCCAAAGCGCAGTTTAAGCCAAAAGAAAGCGGCTTCACGTGGCGCAGAGAGTTATAAAAAGCTTCTGTGGTTTGGCCGGATAAAGTCCGGCCAGATGCATCGGTAATGGTGCCGGAAATCATCACCGGCAACAGCCCCCCCATAGCTTCAAATTCAGATTCCACCGCAAAGGTGGCTGCTTTTGCATTCAGGGTATCGAAGACCGTTTCAATCATAATCAGGTCAACACCGCCCTCAATCAGGGCGCGGGTCGATTCGCGATAAGCTTCAACCAACTGATCAAAACTGACATTACGGAATGCAGGGTCATTTACTTTAGGCGAGATAGATGCGGTTCGGTTGGTCGGCCCAAGTACCCCGGCGACATAGCGGGGTTTTTCGGGCGTACGGGCAGTCCATTCATCGGCGCAGATACGGGCCAGACGGGCAGCTTCATAGTTAATTTCAGCTGACAGGGACTCCATCTGATAATCCGCCATGGCAATGGTGGTGGAGTTAAAGGTATTGGTTTCGAGAATATCAGCGCCGGCTTCAAGATAGGCATTATGAATAGCAATAATGACTTCCGGCTTGGAGAGCACCAATAAATCATTATTCCCTTTCAGGTCACTGGGCCAATCGGCAAAACGCGCCCCCCGATAATCCTCCTCTTCCAGCCGATAGCTCTGGATCATGGTTCCCATACCACCATCCAGCACTAAAATCCGCTGTGCTAATTGCTGGTGTAATTCCTTAACCTTATTATTTGTAACTGTGTCCACCACTGTCGCCTCTTTACCCTGTTGCCTTGCCATTATTTGACGCATTTTTTGTCATTTATTTGCATCAGACATGCTGAAAAATTCATCTGTCATCCTAGCACAAGTTGCCAATGTAATGAGTCCAGCTACAGTTGAGACTTTTTCAGGTAGATAACCACACTCATCGGATGAGCATTTTTCACTATTTACATGCATAATTGAAAAACGAAAATGAATTCCATAATAATAGATGAGAGACTAATTTATGGCGCTACCCATTCCGATTAAACGGGGAAAGAAACCCAAGCCTGCCGCACAAACCACCCCAGCGGCGACAGGTCAGGTCCAATCATTGACTCGCGGACTTAAATTACTGGAATATATTTCCGAATCGCAAGGAAGTGTCGCGCTAACAGATTTAGCCCAACAGGCAGGTTTACCTAACTCAACCACTCATCGCCTGTTAACCACCATGCAACAGCAAGGTTTTGTCCGTCAAGTGGGTGATTTAGGCCTTTGGACTATGGGCGCACATGCTTTTATTGTTGGCAGCAGCTTTTTGCAAAGCCGCAATTTATTGGCCATGGTTCACCCAATGCTGCGCCGTTTAATGGATGAATCCGGTGAAACCGTGAACCTGGCGGTACTGGATCACAGTGACTATCAAGCCATTATTATCGACCAAGTGCAATGTACCGCGCTGATGCGGATGTCAGCGCCGATTGGCGGCAAGTTGCCGATGCATGCTTCTGGGGCGGGTAAAGCTTTTCTTTCCACCCTGCCAGACGATCAACTGGTGCAGCTTTTACATAAAAAAGGGCTGCACGCCTATACTCAGCATACCCGCACCAGCCCAGCCAGTTTGAAAGATAATTTAGCCCTGATCCGCAAACAGGGTTATTCATTTGACGATGAAGAACATGCACTTGGCCTGCGCTGCATCGCCGCCTGCCTGTTCGATGAACACCATGAAGCCTTTGCAGCTATTTCCATCTCTGGCCCAGTATCGCGCATTACCGACGATCGCGTCACAGAACTTGGCGCGCTGGTCATTCATGCTGCGAAAGAAATCACTCAATCTTACGGCGGAGGCAATCGTAGCTAGTGTGCAACCCGCCATACGTTGACCCGCAAAAGGTAACGCCAGGATTTGGCCGGTATGCATTCATTATTATCAAATATAAACCTATTCATCAAAAAACTATTTACCCATAAATTACGCCCGCACACATTGCGGAGCAAAATGATTGTTCTGGCGATCATTATGGTTTCGCTACCTACGCTGATTATCGGCTATCTGGTTGAAACTGAAGGGCGAGATGCTTTATTGCAGGAAAAAAAAACCAAGCTGTTTGCCGTCACCACCCTATTGGATAATGCGCTGGCAGACAGCTTTACGCTTTATCGGGATTTGCCCAGAGAACAGCGCATTAAGGCATTAAACCAACATCTGGCCCCCGCTACCGATGAAATTACTCATGCTTTTTCCGGTGTCGGGGCGGGTTATTATAACAAAGAGTTAGATGCCATTATTACCTACGCGCCTCAGGCGCAATATGGCAAGGCGGTCGGGATTAGCATTAATCCCAATCACCCCGGTCATGAAGTGATGAACCGTGGAGAGCCGCAGGTAAGCAAGGGTTCCCAAGTGCGTGGCAATATTATGAATGCCATGATTCCTATCAAACGCGATAACCAGATTTTGGGTTATATCTGGGCTAACGAACTGTCCAATGACATTGACCGCCAGGCCATGTCGATGGATATCAAAATTATTGTGGTGATCAGCATTGGTTTATTATTGAGCTTATGGCTGATTATTACTTTCTCGCGCCGTTTTGCCTCTGATATCGATATTATCAAATCCAGTCTGGCCAATTTATCACTGAATCTCAATACCGGGATCCCCGCAATGAAGGGGGAAATGGGTGAAATTTCCGACAGTGTTAATGCTTTATCTCGCGCCTTGCGGGAAACCAAAACACTCAATGAATTAATTCTTGAAAGTGCCGCAGATGGCGTTATATCCGTTGATATTAATGGCTGCGTCACCATGATTAACCCAGCCGGGGAACTCATCACTGGATATAACCGCAAAGAACTGATGGGCAAACCTTACGCGGAAGTATTTGAAAAGATAGATTTCGACAGCCCGGTGCTGGATACCCTCTATCGCGGCATTGAGCATGTGGCGCTAGAGCTTGATTATCCAGGGAAAAACCGCACCATACAACTTAGCATTAGTACCAGCCAATTGCGCAATGCACAGGGTGATACTCTTGGGGCACTGGCAATATTTACTGATTTAACCGCTAAAAAAGAAGTGCAGCGCCGTATTGAACAAGCTGAACGTCTGGCAACATTAGGGGAATTAATGGCCGGGGTGGCTCATGAAGTTCGCAACCCGCTCACGGCGATTAGCGGATTTGTTCAGATCCTCAAAGACAGTGAGAAAGATCCGCAACGGCTCGAATATACGCATATTATTCTGAAAGAAGTCCAATCAATTAACCGTGTCATCCAGCAGCTACTCGATTTTTCCCGCCCGCGCATTGGCCGTTACCATCAAGTTAATTTAAATCAAATTCTAAGAGAAAGTCTGATTCTGGTGAAAACTAAAGGTGTCGAAGCGCGCGTTGATTTCCATGTTCAGCTAGATGAAAACTTAAGCGATATTGAAGCTGATGGTGAATTATTAAAGCAGGTGCTGCTTAATATTCTAATTAATGCTGTTCAGTCCATCACTGCTCGTGGCGAAATTATTATTTCGACTCAAACACTGGATGATAATTATCAGCAAATAACAGTCAAAGATAACGGTTGTGGAATCGCCGATGATATTAAGTCAAAAGTATTTGATCCTTTTTATACCACCAAACCTTCGGGCACCGGGCTAGGGTTATCCATCAGTCAGCGCATTATTGCTTCCCATGACGGCGATATTAGGTTAGAAAGTCAGCCGAATAAAGGAACAACATTTATTATTATACTGCCAGTTAAGCATGGTGCAGGGAATCTATTATGAAAAAATCCTATCGTATTCTGATTGTTGATGATGAAGAAAACGTTCGTCGCATGTTAACTACCGTCTTTAGTCTTGATGGGCATCAACCTATTTGCGCTGCGGACGGACAACAAGCATTGGAGTTATTCAAACAGCAAACACCGGATATCGTGCTCATGGATATCCGAATGCCAAAAATCAGTGGTCTTGAAGCCTTACAAATTATGCGACAAACCCATCAGGAAACCCCAGTAATACTGATGACTGCTTATGCCGCCGTAGAGACGGCAGTGGAAGCTCTACGTCTGGGTGCATTTGATTATGTGATTAAGCCCTTTGATTTGGATGAGCTAAAAATCATTATCGGCCGTGCGATGCAATTACAGGAGATGAAACAAGAAATAAACCGCCTGCATCGCGCCCTATCAGACAGTTATCAATGGGGCCGGTTGCTGACTAACAGCGCCAAAATGATGGAGCTTTGTCGCGATACCGCCAAAATAGCCATGAGCCATGCGAGTGTTTTAATAACCGGTGAGAGTGGCACTGGCAAGGAGCTGATTGCTAAAGCCATTCACTATAATAGCCCGCGAGCAAAAGGGCCCTTTATCAAAATAAACTGCGGCGCACTGCCGGAATCTTTATTAGAAAGTGAGCTGTTCGGCCATGAGAAAGGGGCTTTTACCGGTGCACATATGCAACGCCAGGGTCTGTTTGAACGCGCTAATCTGGGCACACTGCTGCTGGACGAAGTGGGTGAAATGCCACTTAACCTTCAAGTTAAGTTGCTGAGAGTATTGCAAGAAAAAGAGTTCGAGCGCTTAGGCGGCAGCCAAACCATTAAAACAGATATCCGCCTGATTGCCGCCACCAACCGGAATTTGCCCGCGATGGTAGAGCAAGGTGAGTTCCGGCAAGATCTCTTTTACCGCCTGAATGTCATTCATCTTTCCCCATTGCCCTTACGGGAAAGACCTGAAGATATCCCGTTGTTAGCCAGACACTTCCTGCAGAAATTCAATGCTGAAAATGGTAAGGAAATCATTGAAATAGATGCAAGCGCCCAAGCAATTCTCGATGCTTACCCTTGGCCGGGTAATATCCGGGAATTATCTAATGCCATTGAGCGCGCAGTCATTATGAGCACCGGATTTATCATTTTCCCTGATGATCTACCTGAGCATTTACAGCACAAAGCACATGCTCAGCCTAATGTTAACCGGGGTATCTTTGCCGAACAGGGATTAGGTTTAAAAGAGAATATGAAAGCTTATGAACGTGAGCTAATCTGCGCGGCGCTAGCGAATAATCAGGATAATCGGGTACAAACTGCACGAGCATTAGGTATCAGCCGCCGAGCATTGATGTATAAATTACAAGAATATCGCATCGATTCTCAGTCACAACTATCCCACGATAATATATAAATAAATATTAACTGTGTTATTTATACTTATTAAAAATAAAACGCTTGGAATCAAATTTATTTGATAGCCGAGCGTTATTTCACTTCTAATTTTATTCCAAATAAAATAAGAGAAACAAAATGTGCACCCCTGTGCAAGAAATTGCACACTTCCTTGTTAATTAATATCACATCTTATTAACTCTATTTTTAATGTTTAAATTAACCCAACCGATATCAGCGAGTTAATTACCTTCCAACAAAAATAAATAATAACATTTTAATTGGCACAGTCGTTGCAATTCCTTAATTGAAACTGTTTTTGGGTATCAAATATAAGGGATAACTATGAAAAGAAAACTCATTGATATTGAGCAAGCTACTGAGTATTTCCGTGATGGCATGACCATTATGATCGGTGGTTTTATGGGGGTCGGCGCACCACCCCGTCTTATTTCCGCATTACTGAATTCCAATGTAAAAGATCTGACTTTAATCAGTACCGACACGGCTTTCGTTGATACCGGCGTCGGGCCACTGGTCGCCAGCGGCAGAGTGAAGAAAGTCATTGCTTCACATATCGGCACCAACCCAGAAACAGGTCGCCGGATGATCTCGGGTGAAATGGAAGTCGAGTTAGTCCCACAGGGCACTCTGGCGGAGCGCATTCGCTGTGGTGGGGCTGGCCTTGGCGGTTTCCTGACCCCCACCGGAGTGGGCACCGTGGTCGAAGATGGCAAACAAAAAATCACTCTGAATGATATCGAATATCTGCTGGAGCTGCCTCTACGCGCCGATCTGGCGCTGGTTCGCGCCCACCTCAGTGACTATCAAGGCAATCTGACTTACCAACTCAGCGCCCGTAACTTCAACCCACTCATGGCACTGGCCGCCGATATTGTCATTGCAGAGCCGGAGTCCGTGGTGGATATCGGCAGCATTACCCCTGATTGCGTTATTACCCCCGCTGCATTGATTGACCACATTGTTTGCCCGCAGGAGAACCAATAATGAACGCTAAAGAACTTATCGCGCGCCGCGTCGCCCTTGAACTGCACGACGGGGACATTGTGAATCTGGGTATTGGGCTACCAACTCAAGTGGTCAACTATTTACCCACTGATATTCATATCACCCTGCAATCTGAAAATGGTTTTCTTGGCTTGGCCCCGGTCACCGAAGCGCATCCTAATCTGGTCAATGCGGGCGGCTTACCTTGCGGAATATTGCCCGGCGGAGCGGCCTTTGACAGCGCATTCTCCTTTGCGTTGATCCGCGGAGGTCATGTTGATGTCAGCGTATTGGGCGGGTTGCAGGTCGATCAGCACGCCAATCTGGCTAACTGGATGGTGCCGGGGAAAATGGTTCCGGGCATGGGCGGCGCAATGGATCTGGTCACTGGCGCACGGCGGGTGATTATTGCGATGGAACATTGCGCTAAAGATGGCTCATCTAAGCTCCTTAAGCACTGTTCGCTGCCGCTAACGGCTAAAAATAAAGTCAGCATGGTAGTGACCGAACTGGCGGTGTTCAGCTTCGAGCAGGGCCAATTAGTCCTGCAAGAACATGCGCCGGGTGTCACGCTGGCAACTATCTCGGCAAAAACTGATGCTGAATTCTCGGTATCACCGGGCTTCAAAGTCATGCCAGTTGCGCTAGAGGAAGGTGCTGTATGATTGGCCGCATCTCCCGCTTTTTAACCGGTTTTGTTAGCCGGTATCTGCCCGATCCGCTGATTTTCGCCATGTTGCTCACGATGCTGACCTTTGGTATCGCGCTGGCACTGACCCCGCACACACCGGTTGAAATGGTGCATATGTGGGGCGATGGCTTCTGGAATCTGCTGGCATTCGGTATGCAGATGGCGCTGATTATCGTCACCGGCCATGCGCTGGCAACTTCAGCCCCAGTTAAACGGGTGCTGACGCTGACCGCCTCCGTCGCCAAAACCCCCGCCCAAGGGGTAATGCTGGTCACTTTCCTCGGTTCGGTGGCTTGTGTTATCAACTGGGGATTCGGTTTGGTGGTCGGCGCAATGTTTGCTCGCGAAGTGGCGCGGCGGATTCCTGGCTCCGATTATCCACTGTTAATTGCCTGTGCTTACATCGGCTTCCTGACGTGGGGCGGCGGATTCTCCGGCTCCATGCCCCTACTGGCTGCCACACCGGGCAACCCGGTGGAACACATTGCTGGCCTGATCCCGGTATCAGAAACCCTGTTCACTGGCTATAACCTGTTCATTACCTTGGGTTTGATCCTCGTCATGCCGTTTGTTACCCGCATGATGGTACCGAAACCTCATGAAGTCGTCAGTATTGATCCAGCACTATTGGCAGAAGAACCCAGCTTCCAGAAAACCTTGCCCGCTGATGCACCCATAGCAGAGAAAATGGAAGAAAGCCGCATCATCGCGTTCATCATTGGCGCACTCGGTATTGCTTATCTGGGGATGAGCTTCTGGGAAAAGGGCTTTAACATCACGATTAACACCGTAAATATGATGTTTATGATTGCTGGCCTGTTGCTGCATAAAACCCCAATGGCTTATATGCGCGCTATCTCAGCGGCCGCGAAAAGTACTGCGGGTATTTTGGTGCAGTTCCCCTTCTATGCCGGTATCCAACTGATGATGGAGCACTCCGGTCTCGGGGGTTTGATTACCGAATTCTTTATCAATGTCGCCAACAAAGACACCTTCCCAATCATGACTTTCTTCAGCTCCGCGCTGATTAACTTCGCCGTGCCATCAGGTGGCGGTCACTGGGTTATCCAAGGGCCATTTGTCATTCCTGCCGCGCAAGCGCTGGGGGCCGATTTAGGTAAATCCGTGATGGCTATCGCCTATGGCGAGCAGTGGATGAACATGGCGCAACCTTTCTGGGCGCTGCCTGCGTTGGCGATTGCCGGTTTGGGGGTCCGGGACATCATGGGCTACTGCGTCACCGCCCTGCTGTTCTCTGGCGTCATATTTATTATCGGCCTCACCCTCATTTAGCGTCGTCATATAAGGAATTCATTTATGGAAAGTATTGTTATTGTCAGTGCCGCACGTACGGCGATTGGGAGTTTTAATGGCGCATTGGCAGCAGTCAGCGCGGTCGATTTAGGGTCAATTGTGCTACGTGAGGCCATGGCCCGCGCCGGTATCAGCGGTGACCAGGTTGATGAGGTTATTTTGGGTAATGTGCTTCAAGCCGGGTTAGGCCAAAACCCCGCACGGCAGGCATTATTGAAAAGCGGAATACCTGATACCGTCAGCGCCTATACCGTGAATAAAGTGTGTGGCTCCGGTTTGAAAAGTGTGGCATTGGCAGCTCAGGCGATTTTAGCCGGAGATGCACAGACCATTATTGCTGGCGGCATGGAAAATATGAGCCAGGCACCTTATTTGATGGACAGCAAAGCGCGCTGGGGCTATCGGCTGGGTGACGGCCAGTTATTCGACGTGATCCTCAAAGACGGTTTGATGTGTGCCACCCATGATTATCATATGGGCATCACGGCAGAGAATGTCGCGAAAGAGTATGGCATTAGTCGTGAAGCCCAAGATGCATTAGCGCTGGCCTCACAGCAAAAGGCCGTGACGGCTATTTCGAGCGGTGCTTTCACCAAAGAAATTGTGCCGGTGACGGTGAAAAACCGCAAAGGCGATATCATCGTGGATACCGATGAATTCCCTAAAGCCAGTACCACGGCGGAAGGTTTGGCAAAATTGCGCCCGGCATTTAGCAAAGATGGTACGGTCACTGCGGGCAATGCATCCGGCATTAATGATGGTGCCGCTGCATTGGTGGTGATGTCGGAAAGCCGTGCTCGGCAGTTAGGACTGACCCCACTGGCGCGTATCCGTGGCTATGCAAGTGCTGGCGTGGTACCGGCCTTGATGGGCATGGGGCCAGTACCGGCAACTCTTAACGCACTGAAGAAAACCGGGCTAACACTATCAGATATTGATTTGATCGAAGCCAACGAAGCTTTCGCCGCGCAATTCTTGGCGGTGGGGGAAACATTGGAGTTTGTGGCAGAAAAAGTGAACGTCAATGGCGGTGCGATTGCTCTGGGCCACCCAATAGGTGCCAGCGGCGCACGCATTCTGGTGACACTGCTGCATGCCTTGCAAGCTCGCGACAAAACCTTGGGGCTGGCAACACTGTGTATCGGCGGAGGGCAAGGAACGGCAATGATTATTGAGCGCCTGAATTAATTATCTCACAACCTAAACAGGTAATTGGAGTGAATACACGCAGTAGTCGTGGATTCACTGCCAATTAATGCGTAGCGAGCAAAAAGAATTTGGGTGCACCCTGCACACAGTCGCCGTTAATCTATCCCAATCAAGGCGTAGCGAGCTAAGTCAGTTTAGGTGCGGCCAGCGCGGAAAAACCGGAGCGTACACGAAGTACGTGAGGATTTTGAGCACTGCCCAATCCTAAAATGACAACGCGCAGTCGCCGTCAAGAGATCACTCTCTGGGAGAATCGTTGTTTTCGTCTATAGGCAAAAACATCCTCCACATGCCCATCTTTAATACGCTGCTGCAACCCTCGCCAATAGCTGGCGTGGAACAAGTCGCTGTGCATTTCCTCAAAAAAGTGCCGCACTTTCCGGTCACTGCACAAAAAATGACGAAACTCTTCTGGGAAAACATCATTGGGCGAGACGCTATACCACGGCTCACTGGCCATCTCATCTTCCGGATAGCGCGGTGGCGGAATATCACGGAAATTCACCTCGGTCATATAGCAAATTTCATCATAATCGTAGAACACCACACGCCCATGGCGGGTTACGCCGAAGTTCTTAAACAACATATCACCGGGGAAAATATTCGCCGCCGCCAACTGTTTAATGGCATTGCCGTATTCTTCAATAGCATCCTTCAACTGCTGATCATTGGCCTGCTCCATATAGAGATTCAATGGCGTCATCCGCCGCTCCATATACAGGTGCTTAATAATGATTTGATCGCCTAAATCTTCCAGTTTCTCCGGCACTTCCCGTTGTAGCTCCGCCAGCAGTTCAGCACTGATGCGGTGCTTATCAATCACAAAATTCTCATACTCTTGGGTATCCGCCATGCGCCCTACCCGGTCGTGCTCTTTAACCAATTGATAGCATTCTAAAACTCGCGCCTGACTGACCTCTTTTTGCGGCGCAAACTCATCTTTAATCACCTTAAACACCCGATCAAATGACGGCAGGGTAAACACCAACATCACCATGCCTTTGACCCCTGGGGCGATAATAAATTGCTCGTTAGATTGATGAACAAAAGTGAGATATTCACGGTAACTTTCTGTTTTACCGTGCTTTTGACAGCCAATCGCCATATACAATTCAGCGGTCGATTTACCCGGTAATATTTCCCGCAGCCATTCCACCATCGCCGCCGGTAATGGCGCATACACCATAAAATAAGAACGGGCGAAGCCGAACACGATACTGGCCTCTGCCCTACTGGTTAAACAGGTATCAATAAATAGTGCGCCTGATTCATTGTGATGGATAGGCAACAGGAATGGGTGGACCCCATCCGCCAGCCGCAACTTCCCCACCAACCAGGCGGCTTTATTGCGATAAAACAGTTCATTAGCAATTTGAAAGCGGGCATCCGCGAGTTGCTCAGCGGTAAAGTTTTTCCGCAGTGCCGCCACAATATAGCCAATATCGCGAGGCAGATCTTCCCAGGGTAAACGCAGCGGCAAATCATTAAGCACTAGCTGCAACATGCCACTCAAATTGCCCTTGGGGGTGAAATCACGCGCTAATGGGCGAGGGATCTCACGAAAGCGCTGCTCCGGTTGTGAGCTGAAAACAAACAATTTATCCGGCGTTAAATCTCGGTGTTTGAACAACCGGCAATAGACTGAATTAAAAAAACTTTCAGCGATCTCGAAGCGCGGATAATCCGGCAGCAACTCGGTGTAGATTTCTTTTACTCGCGCCAGAAAATCGACATCAAAACAGCGCTGGTCAGTAATATGTTTCAATTGCTCGACCACCAGACCGACATGGTGGTCATAGAGGTGAATACGCTTCTTCATCGCCTGCTGTACGGCATGCCACTCAGCCTGTTCAAAGCGATGCTGAGCGCCAGCAGTGACCTCCAGAAAGCGGCCATATTGCGCATCGAACCCCTGCAAAATTGTCTGAGCGATTAAGTGTTCCAGTTTTACCGCCATGATAACCCCCCAGCCCTACGGAACAGAGCCTGCATATGCAGGCTCCTGATAAAAAACACTTTTATTCAAACAGCGGATTAAAATTGCTGTTCTTCCGTCGAGCCGGTTAATGCCGTCACGGAAGACTCGCCGCCCTGAATGATATTAGTGACTTTATCAAAGTAGCCGGTGCCCACTTCCTGCTGATGGGATGCAAAAGTATAGCCGCGCTCAACAGCCGCGAATTCTGGCTGCTGAACTTTCTCAACATAATGCTTCATGCCCTCGCCCTGCGCATAAGCATGGGCCAGATCGAACATGTTGAACCACATGCTGTGGATACCCGCCAAGGTAATAAACTGGTATTTGTAACCCATGGCAGACAGGTCATCCTGGAAGCTGGCAATCTGCTGGTCAGTCAGGTTCTTTTTCCAGTTAAATGACGGCGAGCAGTTGTAAGCCAGTAACTTACCAGGGAATTGTGCGTGAATGGCATCAGCAAAACGTTTAGCCAGCGCCAAATCCGGTGTTGAAGTTTCACACCACACCAAATCGGCATAAGGGGCATAGGCCAGACCGCGGCTGATGGCTTGTTCAATACCGGCATGGGTGCGGAAGAAGCCCTCAGCGGTGCGATCGCCACTGATAAATTCGCTATCATGCGGGTCACAATCAGAGGTCAGCAAATCAGCGGCATCTGCATCAGTACGGGCAATAAGCAGGGTTGGCACCCCCAGCACGTCGGCAGCCAGACGGGCGGCGACCAACTTTTGAATTGCTTCTTGCGTTGGTACCAAAACTTTTCCCCCCATATGGCCACATTTTTTCACCGCCGCCAGTTGGTCTTCAAAATGCACCCCCGCGGCACCCGCCTCAATCATCGCTTTCATCAGTTCAAATGCATTCAACACACCGCCAAAACCGGCCTCAGCATCCGCCACAATTGGTAGGAAATAGTCGGTATAACCTTTGCTACCCGGCTCAATATTATTCGACCATTGAATCTGATCTGCACGGCGGAAGCTGTTATTGATACGTTTCACCACCGCAGGCACCGAGTCGACCGGATACAGTGATTGATCCGGATACATGCTTGATGCAGTGTTTGCATCTGCTGCGACCTGCCAACCGGACAGATAAATAGCCTCGACCCCAGCTTTCGCTTGCTGTAACGCCTGCCCACCGGTCAACGCGCCCAGACAGTTGATATAATCTTTGCGCGATTTACCGTGCAATAATTCCCACAATCTCTTAGCGCCGTGCTGCGCCAGTGTGCATTCAGGGTTAACTGAGCCACGCAGCTTAACCACTTCTTCGGCACTGTACGGGCGAGTAATCCCCTCCCAGCGCGGTGATTTCCATTCCTGTTCCAATTGCTGAATTTGCTGAGTACGAGAGGCAGTCATAGCGATATTCCTTATTATTAAATTTTGTAGGGTTAAATTAAATGTGATATCCAAAGCCATTGGAGTTGCGGGTAGGCAGCAAGCGAACGAATCCCGATGAGCTGACACAAGTCAGTGATTCGGGTGAGCGAACGTAGCTAACAACCCTGCAGCTTCAAGGACAAAGGGTATCAGGCTAATAATGCGTAGCCCGGTAAGGTCAGGAAATCGATAAGCTCGTCTTGTGTTGTAATCCGCTCCATCAGGCGCGCAGCTTCTTCAAACCGCCCGCCATCAAAACGCTCTGCGCCAAGTTCAAGCTTCACTACCTGCATTTCTTCACTCAACATGCTGCGAAACAGTTCTTTCGTCACCGTCTGACCATTACTGAGGTTTTTCTGGTGATGTATCCATTGCCAGATAGAAGTGCGGGAAATCTCAGCCGTTGCGGCATCTTCCATCAGGCCATAAATCGGCACGCAACCATTACCCGATATCCATGCTTCAATGTATTGCACAGCGACCCTGATATTGGCGCGCATCCCTTCCTCCGTGCGTTCTCCAGAGCAAGGCTCCAGCAACTCCGCAGCGGTGATCGGTTTATCGTGCTCGCGGCTAACCTCTAATTGATTTGGCCGTGCCCCTAATACTTTGTTGAAAACGTCCATCACCGTATCAGCCAAACCTGGATGTGCAACCCATGTACCATCATGACCATTACTCGCTTCTAACTCTTTGTCTGCACGGACTTTATTCAATACTAGCGCATTCTTTACTGGGTCTTTATTCGGGATAAATGCCGCCATACCGCCCATCGCCAAAGCACCTCGTTTATGACAGGTTTTGATCAGTAAACGGGAATACGCGCTGAGGAAAGGCTTAGTCATGGTGACTGATTGACGATCTGGCAACACACGATCGCCGTGGTTTTTCAGTGTCTTGATATAGCTGAAGATATAGTCCCAGCGGCCACAATTGAGGCCAACAATGTGATGGCGCAGGTAGTAGAGAATCTCATCCATTTGGAATACAGCAGGTAATGTTTCAATTAATACCGTGGCTTTAATGGTGCCTTGCGGTAAGCCGAAGCGCTGCTCGGTAAAGGTGAAAACATCACTCCACCACGCAGCTTCTTGATAGGACTGCATTTTCGGTAAATAAAAGTAAGGGCCGCTGCCGTTGGCAAGTAATTGCTTATAGTTATGGTAGAAATACAACGCGAAATCGAACAGACCGCCAGGAATAGCTTCGCCCTGGCATTTCACATGTTTTTCTGGCAAATGCAGGCCGCGAACTCGGGCAATCAATACCGCTGGGTTAGGTTTAAGCTGATAAATCTTGCCAGATTCATTTGCATAGGAAATCGTCCCTTTGACCGCATCGTGCAGGTTAATTTGGCCATCAATCACTTTGTCCCAGCTTGGTGCCAGTGAATCTTCAAAATCGGCCATAAAGACTTTCACATTGGCATTAAGGGCATTAATCACCATTTTGCGCTCAACCGGCCCGGTAATCTCTACACGGCGATCTCGTAAATCAGCAGGAATCCCTTGTATTTTCCAGTCACTATTACGAATGGAATTGGTTTCCGAAATAAAATCCGGCAATGCGCCTTGATCTATATTTTTCTGCCAAGATACCCGTGCTGCAAGGAGTTCGCTACGAGATTGTGCAAATTTCAGCACCAATTCTGTTAAGAATTCGATAGCTTCATCCGGCAAAACCTGTCGCTCTGCAGCAGTAAATTGCTGTGTGAAAACTAACTCCGTGCCAACCAACTGTTGTGTCATTTCCCTTCCCCTTCCCAATCTCACGACTTTCACATCAACGCCAATGTAGCGTCATTCTTGGATTCGTATCGGGTAATGCATTCCAACCGGAAATTGAAGGCTAGATTTTATGGTTACTTTTCACCCCGACAGGACTAAGAATAATCAATTAATCGTGAAAATCAAAAACGATTTCCATTTTTATTTAAAATAATTTTTTAATCTTTAATTATCATATTGTTAACATGATAGTAGATATTAGTAAGATAGGAACCAACTTCCATTCATTACTTTTTTGTATGATAACTTATTGTTTAATAAAGAGATCAGACCAGTTAGAGGGAGGGAAATAGGCTCCATCAGAGCCAAAAACAGAAAGGCGGCCTCGATTCAGCCGCCTTTGTTAACATTTAGAGAGAGGGAAAATCAGTCGAGGGTAGGATTCATATGACGCAAATCAAATGGCGTGATTTGGTAAACGTAGTAGTTCAACCAATTGGCAAACAACAGATGCCCGTGGCTACGCCAAGATGCTTTTGGTGGTAATGAAGCATCATCATTGGGGAAATAATTGAGTGGAACTTGAGGGTTCAAACCAGCGGCCAGATCCCGCTGATATTCACCCGCCAAAGTATCGACATCATACTCAGGATGACCTGTTACGAAAGCAACCCGCTTATCTTTACTGGCAAACAAATATGCACCAGCTTCTTCCGATGAGACCAGAATATCTAAATCAGTGTATTGCTGGAGCACCTCAACGGGGAAATCTGCATAACGAGAATGGGGAGCCAAGAATGTCTCGTCAAAACCGCGCGTGAGTAGCGCCAGGGGTTTGTCTGTTTGGTGCTGGTAAATGCCTGAGAGCTTGGTCTCCCGCGTCATTTTAGGGATACCATATAAGATATTTAATGCTGCCTGTACCGCCCAACACACAAATAAAGTTGAGGTCACATGATCTTTTGCCCATGCAATAATGCGCTCAATTTGCGGCCAATAAGCAACATCACAGAAATCGACCAAACCTAATGGAGCCCCAGTCACAATCAGACCATCAAAGTTTTGCTCTTGAATGTCTTCAAAGTCGCAATAGAAGTTATTTAGATGCTCGGCTGGCGTGTTTTTTGACTCACGGCTATCAATACGCAGCAATTGGATATCGACCTGTAAGGGCGAGTTAGAGAGTAAACGCAGGAATTGATTTTCCGTCTCAATTTTTTTAGGCATTAGATTCAAAACCAATACCTTCAAGGGACGAATTTCCTGAGTTTTTGCGCGCGATGAGGTCATGACGAAAACATTCTCATTGCGTAAGAAACTCACTGCGGGTAATTCATCAGGAACCCGAATTGGCATGCCTATATCCTCGATATATCCGTTTATACGTTTAGACTTCTAGATGCCTGAAGATAGCGTTTTTTTGATAAAAAGTCGAGCAATCTGCGACAACCTGAAAATGTTTCATTGCTGAAATTTCAACATATGCAGTATAGCAAATGGTAGATGTTCATTTTACATACTGCATGAATGTTAAAAATCATTTAATACAATTAGTTAGATAGATAATATCGATAAGATTATTAATGTATTATATGAAAGATGGTTGATATTCTGATGATACGACGCAGTCGATTATTAATTACTGAATCTTGATCAAAAGATATTTTTGAATAGCGGAAAAGCAAAAACCCCACGCTTTTGGCATGGGGTCTTTACTTGATTTGATACCTGGCAGTGTCCTACTCTCGCATGGGGAGACCCCACACTACCATCGGCGCTACGGCGTTTCACTTCTGAGTTCGGCATGGGGTCAGGTGGGACCACCGCGCTATTGCCGCCAGGTAAATTCTTTTCTACAACTACCGAACTTTAACCCATGTAACTGGTGCTGATACCCAGAGTCGAACTGGGGACCTCACCCTTACCAAGGGTGCGCTCTACCAACTGAGCCATATCAGCACGCTAAATTTGATGCCTGGCAGTGTCCTACTCTCGCATGGGGAGACCCCACACTACCATCGGCGCTACGGCGTTTCACTTCTGAGTTCGGCATGGGATCAGGTGGGTCCACCGCGCTAAGGCCGCCAGGCAAATTCTGTCTAAACTAACCCACTCAGTATCTCTACCTCGCCAGTCAGCCCAATCTCGGAACTTCGCTGAAAATATCAATCAATCTCTCAAATACAAAACACCTTTGGTGTTGTAAGGTTAAGCCTCACGGATCATTAGTACTGGTTAGCTCAATGCATCGCTGCACTTACACACCCAGCCTATCAACGTCATAGTCTTTAACGTTCCTTCAGGGGGCTTAAAGCCCCAGGGAAGACTCATCTCGAGGCAAGTTTCCCGCTTAGATGCTTTCAGCGGTTATCTCTTCCGAATTTAGCTACCGGGCAATGCCATTGGCATGACAACCCGAACACCAGTGATTCGTCCACTCCGGTCCTCTCGTACTAGGAGCAGCCCCTCTCAATCTTCCAACGCCCACGGCAGATAGGGACCGAACTGTCTCACGACGTTCTAAACCCAGCTCGCGTACCACTTTAAATGGCGAACAGCCATACCCTTGGGACCTACTTCAGCCCCAGGATGTGATGAGCCGACATCGAGGTGCCAAACACCGCCGTCGATATGAACTCTTGGGCGGTATCAGCCTGTTATCCCCGGAGTACCTTTTATCCGTTGAGCGATGGCCCTTCCATTCAGAACCACCGGATCACTAAGACCTACTTTCGTACCTGCTCGAGCCGTCACTCTCGCAGTCAAGCTAGCTTATGCCTTTGCACTAACCTCACGATGTCCGACCGTGATTAGCTAACCTTCGTGCTCCTCCGTTACTCTTTGGGAGGAGACCGCCCCAGTCAAACTACCCACCAGACACTGTCCTCACCCCGGATTACGGGGCCGAGTTAGAACATCAAACATTAAAGGGTGGTATTTCAAGGTTGGCTCCATGCAGACTGGCGTCCACACTTCAATGCCTCCCACCTATCCTACACATCAAGGCTCAATGTTCAGTGTCAAGCTATAGTAAAGGTTCACGGGGTCTTTCCGTCTTGCCGCGGGTACACTGCATCTTCACAGCGAGTTCAATTTCACTGAGTCTCGGGTGGAGACAGCCTGGCCATCATTACGCCATTCGTGCAGGTCGGAACTTACCCGACAAGGAATTTCGCTACCTTAGGACCGTTATAGTTACGGCCGCCGTTTACTGGGGCTTCGATCAAGAGCTTCGCCTTGCGGCTGACCCCATCAATTAACCTTCCAGCACCGGGCAGGCGTCACACCGTATACGTCCACTTTCGTGTTTGCACAGTGCTGTGTTTTTATTAAACAGTTGCAGCCAGCTGGTATCTGCGACTGGCTTCAGCTCCGAGAGCAAATCTCTTTACCTAATGCCAGCGTGCCTTCTCCCGAAGTTACGGCACCATTTTGCCTAGTTCCTTCACCCGAGTTCTCTCAAGCGCCTGAGTATTCTCTACCTGACCACCTGTGTCGGTTTGGGGTACGATTTAATGTTACCTGATGCTTAGAGGCTTTTCCTGGAAGCTTGGCATCAACTACTTCATCACCGTAGTGACTCGTCATCACACCTCAGCGTTGATAAGCAACCGGATTTACCAAGTCACTCCGCCTACATGCTTAAACCGGGACAACCGTCGCCCGGCTAGCCTAGCCTTCTCCGTCCCCCCTTCGCAGTAACACCAAGTACAGGAATATTAACCTGTTTCCCATCGACTACGCTTTTCAGCCTCGCCTTAGGGGTCGACTCACCCTGCCCCGATTAACGTTGGACAGGAACCCTTGGTCTTCCGGCGTGCGGGTTTTTCACCCGCATTATCGTTACTTATGTCAGCATTCGCACTTCTGATACCTCCAGCAACCCTCACAGGTCACCTTCAACGGCTTACAGAACGCTCCCCTACCCAACAACGCCTAAGCGTCGCTGCCGCAGCTTCGGTGCATGGTTTAGCCCCGTTACATCTTCCGCGCAGGCCGACTCGACCAGTGAGCTATTACGCTTTCTTTAAATGATGGCTGCTTCTAAGCCAACATCCTGGCTGTCTATGCCTTCCCACATCGTTTCCCACTTAACCATGACTTTGGGACCTTAGCTGGCGGTCTGGGTTGTTTCCCTCTTCACGACGGACGTTAGCACCCGCCGTGTGTCTCCCGTGATAACATTCTTCGGTATTCGGAGTTTGCATCGGTTTGGTAAGCCGGGATGGCCCCCTAGCCGAAACAGTGCTCTACCCCCGAAGATGAGTTCACGAGGCGCTACCTAAATAGCTTTCGGGGAGAACCAGCTATCTCCCGGTTTGATTGGCCTTTCACCCCCAGCCACAAGTCATCCGCTAATTTTTCAACATTAGTCGGTTCGGTCCTCCAGTTAGTGTTACCCAACCTTCAACCTGCCCATGGCTAGATCACCGGGTTTCGGGTCTATACCTTGCAACTAGACGCCCAGTTAAGACTCGGTTTCCCTACGGCTCCCCTATTCGGTTAACCTTGCTACAAAATATAAGTCGCTGACCCATTATACAAAAGGTACGCAGTCACCCAACAAAGTAGGCTCCCACTGCTTGTACGTACACGGTTTCAGGTTCTATTTCACTCCCTCGCCGGGGTTCTTTTCGCCTTTCCCTCACGGTACTGGTTCACTATCGGTCAGTCAGGAGTATTTAGCCTTGGAGGATGGTCCCCCCATATTCAGACAGGATGTCACGTGTCCCGCCCTACTCATCGAGTTCACAGCAAGTGTGTTTTTGTGTACGGGAGTATCACCCTGTACCCTGCGACTTTCCAGACGCTTCCACTAACACACAAACTGATTCAGACTCTGGGCTCCTCCCCGTTCGCTCGCCGCTACTGGGGGAATCTCGGTTGATTTCTTTTCCTCGGGGTACTTAGATGTTTCAGTTCCCCCGGTTCGCCTTGCATGGCTATGTATTCACCATGCAATAGTGCAACGAATTGCACTGGGTTTCCCCATTCGGGTATCGTCGGTTATAACGGTTCATATCACCTTACCGACGCTTTTCGCAGATTAGCACGCCCTTCATCGCCTCTGACTGCCTAGGCATCCACCGTGTACGCTTAGTCGCTTAACCTCACAACCCGAAGGTGTTTCTTCTTTATTGGTGTGGCTGCGAACACACTCTGCGTTGTTGTGCAGTGCGCGCAATCCTCATGAACGTAGAGTTCACTCCGGTTGCTGTGCGCTGTACGCCTTGCTGAGTATCTTCTCGCTCACACTGCAACAATGATAAACACATTAGCATTGCGATTATTTGAGAGACTCTAATACAGGTTAATCCTTACCTCAGTACATCTACGGAGAGATAAGTTTCAGCTGTATTGTTTCAATTTTCAGCTTGTTCCAGATTGTTAAAGAGCAATATTTCACAACACACTGTGTCTTTCGACCGCAGTACGTTTTGAAATAGTTTTTTATATGGTGGAGCTAAGCGGGATCGAACCGCTGACCTCCTGCGTGCAAGGCAGGCGCTCTCCCAGCTGAGCTATAGCCCCATATAAAAAGCAAATCACCTTATTGCTGCAACTCAACAGGGAATGGTGAGTTGGTGGGTCTGAGTGGACTTGAACCACCGACCTCACCCTTATCAGGGGTGCGCTCTAACCACCTGAGCTACAGACCCAACAAGGTACTAAAGCCCGACTAATTTCTCAGCCCGGCCTTATTTGCTCGTTACTTTCTATCAGACAATCTGTGTGGACACTGCGCAATGCGTATCGTTAGGTAAGGAGGTGATCCAACCGCAGGTTCCCCTACGGTTACCTTGTTACGACTTCACCCCAGTCATGAATCACAAAGTGGTAAGCGCCCTCCCGAAGGTTAAGCTACCTACTTCTTTTGCAACCCACTCCCATGGTGTGACGGGCGGTGTGTACAAGGCCCGGGAACGTATTCACCGTAGCATTCTGATCTACGATTACTAGCGATTCCGACTTCATGGAGTCGAGTTGCAGACTCCAATCCGGACTACGACAGACTTTATGTGGTCCGCTTGCTCTCGCGAGTTCGCTTCACTTTGTATCTGCCATTGTAGCACGTGTGTAGCCCTACTCGTAAGGGCCATGATGACTTGACGTCATCCCCACCTTCCTCCGGTTTGTCACCGGCAGTCTCCCTTGAGTTCCCACCATTACGTGCTGGCAACAAAGGATAAGGGTTGCGCTCGTTGCGGGACTTAACCCAACATTTCACAACACGAGCTGACGACAGCCATGCAGCACCTGTCTCACAGTTCCCGAAGGCACCTAAGCATCTCTGCTAAGTTCTGTGGATGTCAAGAGTAGGTAAGGTTCTTCGCGTTGCATCGAATTAAACCACATGCTCCACCGCTTGTGCGGGCCCCCGTCAATTCATTTGAGTTTTAACCTTGCGGCCGTACTCCCCAGGCGGTCGACTTAACGCGTTAGCTCCGGAAGCCACGCCTCAAGGGCACAACCTCCAAGTCGACATCGTTTACAGCGTGGACTACCAGGGTATCTAATCCTGTTTGCTCCCCACGCTTTCGCACCTGAGCGTCAGTCTTTGTCCAGGGGGCCGCCTTCGCCACCGGTATTCCTCCAGATCTCTACGCATTTCACCGCTACACCTGGAATTCTACCCCCCTCTACAAGACTCTAGCTTGCCAGTTTCAAATGCAGTTCCCACGTTAAGCGCGGGGATTTCACATCTGACTTAACAAACCGCCTGCGTGCGCTTTACGCCCAGTAATTCCGATTAACGCTTGCACCCTCCGTATTACCGCGGCTGCTGGCACGGAGTTAGCCGGTGCTTCTTCTGCGAGTAACGTCAATGCTCAGTGCTATTAACACTGAACCCTTCCTCCTCGCTGAAAGTGCTTTACAACCCGAAGGCCTTCTTCACACACGCGGCATGGCTGCATCAGGCTTGCGCCCATTGTGCAATATTCCCCACTGCTGCCTCCCGTAGGAGTCTGGACCGTGTCTCAGTTCCAGTGTGGCTGGTCATCCTCTCAGACCAGCTAGGGATCGTCGCCTAGGTGAGCCATTACCCCACCTACTAGCTAATCCCATCTGGGCACATCCGATGGCGTGAGGCCCGAAGGTCCCCCACTTTGCTCTTGCGAGGTCATGCGGTATTAGCTACCGTTTCCAGTAGTTATCCCCCTCCATCAGGCAGTTTCCCAGACATTACTCACCCGTCCGCCGCTCGCCGGCAAAGTAGTAAACTACTTCCCGCTGCCGCTCGACTTGCATGTGTTAGGCCTGCCGCCAGCGTTCAATCTGAGCCATGATCAAACTCTTCAATTTAAGATTTGTTTGATTTGCTATGAGTTAACATAGCGATGCTCAAAGATTACTTTCTGCAAATATGCATTCGAACCGAAGTTCAAATGTGTACTGCTTTGGTCACTCTTCAAGACTTTGATATTTCTTCTGCCTGTCGAAACAGGCTTCGATATCGTCTTGCGAGTGCCCACACAGATTGTCTGATAAATTGTTAAAGAGCGTTCGTTACCCGTTTGCCTTTCGGCGAATCTTACGGTAACGCGGGAGGCAGATAATACGCTTTCCCGCTGAAGAGTCAAGGATTTATTTGTTTTCTTTCGAAGTCAAAATCATTCTTTTCTCTTCCTGACCTGGCGAAGTGTGTTTCGTTGTTCCCGGTCAGTGGAGGCGCATTATAGGGAGTTCCTGACAGCCTGCAACCCCTAATTTGAAAAAACTTTTCAACCGCTGAATCTTTAGTCAAAACGCCGTTAAATTGGTAGTTTTTCCAGCGTTGGGAAGCCATAACCCTGTAAAACGGGCAATAAAGCGTCAGTGTCCGTATTCAATGCCATGCAATACGCAATGTTTTCTGCTTGAGAAGAAACGACATTTTCCTGAGAAGAGATAAGCCAAGCGGTACGGCGAGCAATTGCGGCACCGGAATCGACCATGCGAGTACCTTCTGGCAGCACTTGTGCTAACTCATCACTTAATAGAGGGAAATGGGTACAACCTAAAACAATAGTATCTGGCGGTTCACGCATGGCGAGCCATGGATGAAGGATTTTCTTTAATGCTTCCGGCGGGACAGCCCCACCATGCAGCTTGGTTTCCGCTAACTCCACCAGCTCAGATGATCCCAGCAGCTCAATTTTGCAATCAGTGGCAAAACGCTCAATCAAATCCAAGGTATAAGAAGCATGAACCGTGCCGCGCGTGGCCAGTAAGCCAACCACACCATTCCGCGTGAGCCTTACCGCAGGTTTAATTGCCGGAACAACACCGACGACGGGGAAATCAAAACGTTCGCGTAAAGCGGGAAGAGACACCGTGCTAGCCGTGTTACAGGCGATAACCACAATCGCCAGCGGGTGGCGCTGTTGTACCGCAGTGACAATTTCTAATACACGCTCAACGATAAATTCACCAGACTTCTCCCCATAAGGGAACGCGACATTATCGAAAGCATATATATAGTGGAGATCCGGCAGCAGTTGCCGAATCTCTTGATAAACAGATAGCCCGCCAACACCGGAATCAAAAATCAGCGCTGTCGGGCGAGAAGCAGTATCAGCCTTAGAAGTTGTAACTTCCTGTGAGGTAATACTCTCGTCCAGCGGTTTTATAGCCATAAGCCGTTTCGTATTCTTTATCAAACAGGTTAGCAATTCTACCACGAACTGTGAGATGAGAAGTAACCGGATAACCAGCTGAAACGTCTACGGTGCTATAACTCGACAATTCGCGCTGAGTCGGGTTATAAATCGAAGAGATATTGTCATAACGTTTGCCGTAATACTGATAAGAAACGTCCATATCAAGGTTGAACATCGTCCAATCTAACTGATACTTGGCCTGTTGCTTAGAGCGGCGAGCTAATACCTCATTATTCGAATCATTACGTGGGTCAATATATTGCAATGTGACCGCGTGCGTAAATATGCCGGTAGTGAGATTTCCCGTCCATTCCACACCTTTTATCGTCGCAGAATTGACATTGTAGTAATGTCCTTTGAATGTTGAATTATCAAAGGAGTAATCAATCAGGTTTTCAATTTTGTTGTGATAAGCAGACAAACGCCAATCAAGTGGCCCGCTCACCCCTTCTAAACCGGCTTCCCATTGGCGGGATTCTTCCGGCTTAAGGTCGCTGTTGGATATAATATCAAAGCGCTGTGAACCATATTGCTGGCCCAAAGAGGGTGCCAGGAAGCCCGTGCCGTAGGATAAGGTCACACGATAGTCGGGAACAAACTCCCAGCCTGCCGCAGTTTGCCATGTTTCATGCCAACCGAATTGCTCATCTTTATCCCCACGGCCAGAGGCTTCCAGCGTGACTTCGCCGAGTTTTTGCTGCCCACTGAGATATAGACCGGTGTTATCTCTCTTATAAGTATCTGAGATAGTTTGGTTAGATGAGGTCAGGCGCTGCTGTTGCCAGTCAAGGCCCGCGCTCAGTGTTCCACTTTCAAAGCTGTAAGTGTTACCCCATTGCACATTCCGCTGGTCCATATTATCCAGTGTGGTCGCCACACCATAGCGGCCATATTGGCTGCTAAAGTTATAATCCTTATATTTCTGATAGCTACCGATTAATTGGGAAGAGTAGGCACCCGATGCATAACGCAGCCCTGCATCATAAGTATGATTATATAACCGCTCTTCATCGCCGCTGTATGCAGGGGACGACAAACCGCCAATATCATAATCAGTATTGTTGGTATAACCATAACCTCTAACAAAGCCGGAGATCTCTTGGTTAAACTGATGTTCCAACCCTGCCCAGAAGTTTTTATTGCGAAAACCGTCGCGATCACTATCAATTGGATTTGGCGAGTCAGGTCTGATGTTATAGCCATTGGTGGTTTGATATCCGCCCGCCAGTGTAGCTAAGGTGTCACCAAAGCGCTGGCGAACACTACCATCATATTGCTGATAGCCTTTAGAGCCGACGCCGGCATTAATCTGTGCACCTTCCTGGTCTGTTTGCGTAATCACGTTAATGACGCCACCAATTGCACCAGAGCCATACACCGCCGAGCGCGGTCCACGGATATACTCAATCCGCTGCACCAAGGAGATCGGGATTTGATCGAGATTGACACTATTGACGATACCGGTGCGAGCCAGTGGGATACCATCAATCAAGATAAGCACATGGCGCGCTTCCGTACCACGGATATACATAGAAGAACCCTGACCCAATCCTCCCATCTGAGCAATATCCACACCAGGCAAGCGGCGCATGACTTCATTAAGACTTTTTGTCTGCCAGCGCTCAATGTCATCGCGAGTGACCACATCGGCAGGTGCCAATACTGTAGAAATCGGTTGTTTGAAACGACCGGCAGTGACCACCATTTCGTCTTTATTATTGCCGGTGGTGGTGTTGTCTTGCGCCCAACCAGAAAAGGCTGTCACAGAGAGGGCTGTGAGCAGCGTGTATTTTTTAATTGTCATTAGAAAAGCATCCAAACTCAAATAGCGGATGCCGCAGTGCCATGGCCGGTATTACGCGACGACCATGAATATTGCGACGTGATACCGGCAGGTCTTCGGGCTTGGGATCTCTGCTATACAGAGCGGGCGATGACTTCCCGTCTTTTCGGACAGTGTCTGGTTGAAACCTATCGCCGTAACATCCCCTTACCGCTGCGCGTCAGCTCCGGATTTACACCGGATTCCCTTTTAACTCTTAAGTGTTTAAGTAACAGCTTGAGGCCGGACGGCAATGTTACGATCAAGTAAAATAGATGTCTAGACTTCCATTCATGGAACAAATTAATTAAACGACAAAACTGGACATCAGAGCTACTTTCCCTACAATCCGCTGCAATAAACCTTTTTTATCTGTACAGATGAGAAGAAACATGACTCCTGACATCCTGCCGACTGACGGCTACGAGCACCAATTGGCAGAAAAATCTGCCCGTCTTCAGGCGATGATGTCGCCGTTTCAAGCCCCTGATCCACAAGTATTTCGTTCTCCCGCTCAGCATTACCGTATGAGAGCCGAGTTCCGCGTTTGGCATGATGACGATGACTTGTACCACATCATGTTTGACCAACAGACCAAGCAGCGAATCCGAGTTGAGCAATTCCCGGTGGCCAGTCTGTTAATTAATCGTCTGATGAGCGTGCTGATGACCGCCATCAGGGCAGAGCCGATTTTACGGCGCAAACTGTTCCAGATTGATTACTTATCGACTTTGAGCGGCAAGCTGATCGCATCTTTGTTGTATCACCGTCCATTAGATGAAGAATGGCAGCAAAAAGCACGGGAACTGCGTGACCAATTGCGTGAACAAGGCTTTGATCTTCAACTGATTGGGCGGGCGTCAAAAACCAAAATCATGCTGGATCACGACTATATCGACGAAGTGCTGCCGGTTGCCGGGCGTGAGATGATTTATCGTCAGGTTGAGAATAGCTTCACCCAACCTAATGCTGCGGTGAATATTCATATGTTGGAGTGGGCGATTGATGTCACCCAACATGCCAGCGGCGATTTATTGGAGCTCTATTGTGGCAATGGTAATTTCTCCCTGGCATTGGCACGTAATTTTGAGCGCGTATTAGCGACTGAAATTGCCAAACCGTCAGTGGCGGCGGCGCAATACAACATTGCTGCTAATCATATCGATAACGTGCAAATTATCCGCATGTCCGCAGAAGAATTCACCCAAGCCATGCAAGGTGTTCGTGAGTTCAACCGATTGAAATATATTGATTTAAGTAGCTATAACTGCGAAACCATATTTGTCGATCCACCGCGCAGTGGGTTGGATGATGAAACCGTCAAGTTGGTACAAGCTTACCCACGCATCCTTTATATCTCCTGTAACCCAGAGACCCTGTGCGCCAATCTGGAACAGCTACAACACACTCATAAAATCAGCCGATTAGCACTATTTGATCAATTCCCATACACCCATCATATGGAATGTGGGGTTTTGTTGGAAAAAAGAGGCTGACGAAAAGCGGCAATCAGAGACAAACAAAAGGGCAACGCGATGTTGCCCTTTTAATTTGGGGATTTGGTGAACAGAAAAAGTTACTGCGCCTGCTGATTATCTGTATCTGTGCCAACATCAGCATTGATATCTGTCTGCATCGATTTACGCGCTTTCAGTTTAAATAGAATCCAAAACACCAACACCACACTCAAAATAGAAGGAACAAAGTTAGAGCCAATCGCCGGATGCTCAACCCGCACAATCGCGCTATACACCAGAATGCCAAGTAAGAAACACGCACCCGCTAGCACGGGCAGGCCTTGCGGCATAGCAAAATTGAGATAGCGCTGATGCAGACAATAAACCGCCAAAATTAATGCCAGCAGCGGAAAGATTGAAAAAGGGACAAATCCACTGAATAACGCGTTAAATGAGCCGTTTATTGCCAACCCGGTAATCAAGGCCAGCAGCAACGTACCGGTTTCACGGTGAGACTGTTTTTCAGAGCCAGACGGCTTTTCAGAGCACGATTGTTCCAACATTTTCCTTACCTTTTCCTTATTAAGCACGGGACACTGCCAGCTTTTCCTGTTCGCGACGATACCAATAATAAGCGCCCTTGGAGATCATCCGCAGTTGTAAAACTAAGCGTTCCTCTAACTGTCGCCGTTGTTCGATATCGACGTCCAGTACTTCGGCACCCGCACTGAAGACAATTGTGACCATGGCCTCAGCTTGAGCTTCAGTGAAGCTGCGCGGCATGTGGTTTTCCAGCTCGAGGTAGTCGGCCAGTTCGGCAATAAAATGCTGAATTTCACGCGCAACTGCCGCACGAAATGCAGCGGAAGTCCCAGAACGTTCCCGCAGCAATAAGCGGAATGCATTAGGATTATTACCGATAAACTCCATAAATGTAGATACTGAAGTGCGGATAACACTGCCGCCCTTAGCAATCCGCTGACGAGCTTGCCGCATAAGTTGGCGCAACATCAGGCCGCTTTCATCGACCATTGTCAGCCCAAGTTCGTCTACATCACGGAAATGCCGGTAAAAAGAAGTCGGTGCGATACCCGCCTCACGGGAGACTTCCCGCAAGCTTAGGCTGGCAAAACTCCGCTCAGCACTCAATTGGCTAAACGCCGCTTCGATAAGGGAACGACGAGTCCGCTCTTTTTGTTGTGCTCTGACGCCCATAATCGTACCCAAGGGATATCCAATTTCTCAATCTAAGACATATAGTCAGCAATATACCAAACTTTATAGTAACAACCGTTATACAAACGTATCATCCCAATATGGAATTACCATTTTACAGCAGACATCACGGTGATTTACCCATTGTTGATTGGGTTATACTTGGGATGATGTTAATGTGGCGTTGTAATTTTGTATAAAAATAGGTCTCTCCTACATGCAACAGCACTTCCATTTTGATGCCATTGTTATTGGCTCGGGTCCTGGCGGTGAAGGTGCCGCTATGGGGCTGGTCAAGCAAGGTGCCCGCGTTGCCGTGATTGAACGGTATAATAATGTGGGCGGGGGCTGCACCCATTGGGGCACCATCCCTTCCAAAGCTTTGCGCCATGCCGTTAGCCGTATTATCGAGTTCAACCAAAATCCACTCTACAGCGACAATTCCAGAACCATCAGTTCTTCTTTTGCCGATATCTTAAACCATGCGGACCGCGTTATTAACCAGCAAACCCGTATGCGCCAAGGTTTTTATGATCGCAATCACTGCCAAATGTTCTCCGGTGATGCCAGCTTCATAGACGCCAATACTATCAATGTGTGTTATGCCGACGGCACCAACGATACACTGCGAGCCGAAAACATCGTGATAGCGACGGGCTCACGCCCTTATCGCCCAGCAAACGTAGATTTTACCCACGAACGTATTTACGACAGTGACACCATTTTACAACTCAGTCATGAACCACAACACGTCATTATCTATGGCGCGGGGGTTATTGGCTGTGAATATGCGTCAATTTTCCGTGGTTTGAGTGTCAAGGTTGACTTAATCAATACCCGCGACCGCCTTTTGGCTTTCCTCGATCAGGAAATGTCAGATGCCCTCTCTTACCACTTCTGGAATAACGGCGTGGTTATCCGCCATAACGAAGAGTTTGAGCAGATTGAGGGGACGGTTGATGGGGTTATTGTCCATCTTAAATCTGGCAAAAAAGTCAAAGCGGACTGCTTGCTGTATGCCAATGGGCGCACCGGTAATACCAGTGGTTTAGGGCTGGAAAATATTGGGCTGGAAGCCGATAGCCGGGGCTTGTTGAAAGTCAACAGCATGTACCAAACGGCACTGCCCCATGTGTACGCGGTGGGCGATGTTATTGGCTACCCAAGTCTGGCCTCGGCGGCTTATGACCAAGGGCGAATCGCGGCGCAGGCGATGATAAAAGGCGAAGCGAATACTCACCTGATCGAGGATATTCCCACCGGTATTTATACCATTCCGGAAATCAGCTCGGTGGGTAAAACTGAGCAGGACTTGACTGCAATGAAAGTGCCCTACGAGGTTGGCCGGGCGCAATTTAAACACCTCGCACGGGCGCAAATCGTGGGCATGGATACCGGCAGTTTGAAAATTCTGTTCCATCGCGAGACCAAACAGATCCTTGGTATTCATTGCTTTGGTGAGCGTGCGGCAGAAATTATCCACATCGGGCAGGCCATCATGGAACAAAAAGGAGAAGGTAATACTATCGAATATTTCGTTAATACTACCTTCAACTACCCGACCATGGCGGAAGCTTACCGCGTGGCGGCGCTCAATGGATTAAACCGCCTGTTCTAGCTTTTGGTTAATAGCCGCTGGATTCATGCGCGGTTGCATGTGTTCACGTATCGCCTCGGCAAGTTGCTCATAGCGGCCACGCAATGGGGAACCGGGGCGGTACACCAACGCAATGGTGCGCTTGGGTACGGGTTTGTAGCATTCCAGATAACAAACACCGTCGCGCTTTCTTTCATTCGGGACTGCCAGTGATGGCAATAATGTAATTCCGCTGCCCGCTGCAACCATGTTGCGTAGCGTTTCCAAACTGGTGGCGCGGAAATGCGTATCTTCTTCAGCACCCGCCTGGAAGCAAAAACCCATTGCTTGATCACGCAAACAGTGACCATCTTCCAGCATCAGTAATTTCTCACCTGCCAGTTCATGCATCTGTACCTTGTCACGATCAGCCCAAGGATGATCAGCATAAATCGCCAGTTGCATCGGCTCATCAAACAGTGGAACTTCAATAAAAGCCTCGGTCTCTTTGACCAATGCCAGAATAGCGCAATCGAGTTTGCCGCTATCCAACTGGGCCAGAAGATTTTGGGTTTGCGCTTCATGCAGATACATTTCCAGTTTCGGGAATGTTTGATGCAACATAGGAATGATTTGCGGTAATAGATATGGCCCAACAGTAGGAATCAGCCCAATATGCAGCGGGCCAGACATACTCTCACCCTGCAAACTGGCCATTTCTTTGAGCACTTTCACTTCCCGCAATACTGTTCTGGCTTGCTCCACCAGCAGTAATCCAGCCTGCGTAAACAGTACCTTACGGCTAGTGCGCTCTAACAACATCACGCCCAGCTCATCTTCCAATTTACGAATCTGTCCACTTAATGTGGGCTGGCTGACATGACAAGAGTCGGCGGCGCGCCGGAAATGCCTGAATTCAGCCAGCGCCACCAGGTATTCTAAATCACGAATATTCATCGGTGCTCCGCTTTATGATAGCCATTGACGATAGATAAGATAGCAACCAGTGATTAGAACTATCAAGTGATAAAATGAATAATGTGTTCCAACGAAGAGATACCCAGAAAAATTTAAATATTTTATCTTTTAATTAAGGAGTTACAGATGTTCACTAGTCAAGAAGGTAAAAAAATCCCACAAGTGACTTTCCATACCCGCCAGGGCGACCAATGGGTTGATGTCACCACCGATGAATTGTTTAACAATAAAACCGTCATCGTGTTTTCACTGCCGGGCGCATTTACCCCAACCTGTTCCTCCAGCCATCTGCCGCGTTATAACGAACTAGCCAGTGTATTTAAACAGCACGGTGTTGATAACATTCTGTGTGTGTCAGTCAATGATACTTTCGTGATGAATGCCTGGAAAGCCGATCAGCATGCTGAAAATATTACTTTCATTCCAGACGGTAACGGTGAATTCACCAAAGGCATGGATATGCTGGTCGAGAAAGCAGATCTGGGCTTCGGGCCGCGTTCATGGCGTTACTCCATGCTGGTGCGCAACGGCGTGGTTGAGAAAATGTTTGTAGAGCCAAACAAGCCGGGCGACCCGTTTGAAGTCTCTGATGCTGACACCATGTTGAAATATCTGGCACCTGATTTTAAAGTACAAGAATCTGTTTCTATCTTTACCAAACCGGGCTGCCCATTCTGCGCCAAAGCCAAACAAATGCTGCAAGACCATGGTATTCAGTATGAAGAAATCGTGCTGGGCAAAGACGCAACGACTGTCAGTCTGCGGGCTGTGACCGGCCGCGGGACTGTGCCACAGGTGTTTATCGGTGGTCGCCACATTGGTGGCAGTGATGATTTAGAAAATTACTTATCTGCTTAATAATATTAATAGAATGAAGATATAGTTAATACCCAAAGTCATTGGAGTTGCAGGTAGGCAGCAAGTGAACAAACCCCGATGAGCTTACTCAAGTAAGTGATTCGGGTGCGGAAACGTAGCTAACAACCCTGCGACTTCAAATACGAAGGGTATGCTTGGTAGGCTTCGGCCTACCCTTTTTTCCTGTGATGGAGCAGACATGAAAACCTTAAACGTTGATGTCGCCGTTATTGGCGGCGGTACTGCCGGGCTTGGCGCTTACCGCGCTGCCAAACTGTCGACCCCCAATGTGGTGATGATTGAAGGTGGCGAATACGGCACCACCTGTGCCCGCGTTGGTTGCATGCCATCCAAACTGCTGATTGCCGCGGCTGAAGCTGTGCATCAGATTGAAAAAGCGCCCGGTTTTGGTATCCACCCACAAGGTAATATCTTGATTAATGGCCGCGAAGTGATGGATCGCGTGAAGCGCGAACGCGACCGTTTTGTCGGTTTTGTGCTGGAAGGTGTCGATAATATTCCGGCGGATGACAAAATTCAGGGTTATGCCCGTTTTATCGATGACAACACCCTACAAGTTGATGATCACACACGGATTATTGCGCAGCGTATTGTGATTGCCACCGGCTCTCGCCCAACTTGGCCTGCCGCCTGGAATGAGCTGGGTGATCGGCTTATCGTCAACGATGACGTTTTCAACTGGGATGACTTACCCGAATCAGTGGCGGTTTTCGGCCCTGGGGTTATCGGGCTGGAACTGGGGCAGGCACTGCATCGGCTCGGTGTCCAAGTCAAAATGTTCGGCGTGGGTGGCGGTGTCGGCCCCCTGACAGATAGCATTGTGCGCAATTATGCGGCAAAAACACTGGGCGAAGAGTTCTATCTCAATCCAGATGTCAAAGTTGAAGTGATGCAGCGCGAAGGGGATAAAGTCTTTATCCGCTATCTGGATGAGACCAGCTCACCCCAAGAAATCATGGTGGATTATGTTTTAGCCGCTACTGGCCGCCGCCCGAATGTCGACAAACTGGGGTTGGAAAATACCTCACTGGAGCTTGATGAGCGCGGTGTTCCGCCAGCAGATCGGCTGACAATGCAGACTAGCGTGCCACATATCTTTATCGCCGGGGATGCCAGTAACCAATTGCCATTACTGCATGAAGCCAGTGATCAGGCCCGTATTGCGGGGGTGAATGCTGGCGGATTCCCTGAAGTGGTTCCGGGTTTACGCCGCAGTGCAATTTCAGTGGTGTTCTCTGATCCACAAATCGCGATGGTGGGTTCTACTTTCCGCGAGTTGTCGCAAAAATTCAGTGCCTGCGGTTGTTTTGAAATCGGCGAAGTCTCTTTTGAGAACCAAGGCCGTTCGCGTGTCATGCTGAAAAACAAAGGTATTTTGCGAGTTTATGGCGAACAGGGAACCGGTCGCTTCCTGGGTGCCGAGATGATGGGGCCGGGTGCCGAGCATATTGCACACCTGCTGGCTTGGGCACATCAACAGCAAATGACCATCAATCAAATGCTGGATATGCCGTTCTACCATCCCGTCATTGAGGAAGGTTTGCGTACGGCATTGCGTGATTTGCAGTCCAAGTTAAAACTGGGCACTGACGAGGCGGAGCGTTGCTTGCGCTGCCCAGGTGAATAATATTCTGTTCTGATTGATTCAACCGGGCTCGATGCCCGGTTTTTTATCCTTTATTTCTCCAAATGGTTTCAAGTAACCCTCCGGCACTCACCATCTTTTGTTTTTGAGTTCAAAACCAATCGGCATAGTCAATGTTACCTGCCCATTAGATAACAACCCGGCAGGGGGCTGGGGCAATGGTTGGGCGCGTTTAATCATGGCCAAGGATTCTTGATCTAAAGCCGCAATCCCACTGCTCTTAATCAGTTTAGCGGATAGCACATATCCCTCGGTATTAACCACAAAACGGATGCTCGCAGTTCCTTGTTGCCGTTGTTTTTTGGCGCTAAGTGGATAGCGTTTAAACCCCGCCAAATGACCTTGTAAGCGGCTTTTCCAATTCATTTTACTCTTTTGATTATGTGCCGAATCACTGTTCGCGGCCGCCGCGACTTGGTGACTTTCGCCAGACAATGGTGTACTGGTTGCCGCTGCGGGCGCAGAAGGTTTACTGGGGCTTTCAGATATTGGTTCGCTGATAGGTTGGCGCGGTGTCATGACTTTTTGTTGTAGTCGCTTTACTTTGGTCGGCTCTTTTTTGGCGGTTTCTACTTTTCTTTCGACAATCAATGAAGCATTAGAGTGCTCGGGAGCGGTCAGCATATCGCTGATATCTTCTGGTTGGTTTTCCAACTGCTCGACTATCGGCTCGTTGATGTTTTGAGTTATCCCCACCACCGGGTCTTGCTCCAAGTTTTGAGTAAATTCCGGTTCTGTCGACAAGGCGAGCATCATTGCCACAGGAGAGACCTCTGTCGAAGGCGGGAGCATAAATGTGTTACTCAATAGCCATATCAGAGAAACATGGATACCACTCGTAAATAAGATACTTCCCCACCAAAGCATCATATTGCCGCTGTCCTGTCGTTTTTTCATAAATTAAATCACTATATTCCTTTATTTTTTAATCTGTTACCTTCCAAAGATTACTCTTCAGCAAAGGCGACATGCAGGCGATCAGTAAGTGGTTTAAACAGATAATTAAGTAATGACCGTTCCCCTGTTCGGATAAAAATGTCAACTGACATGCCAGGCCGGATTTCCAGCTCAGTTTGCGTAATATCAATAGCGACGGTTAAAGGATAATAAGGCTCTAAAGTCAGAGGATGCTGTATCCGATCCGCACCAACATGCAGTACAGAACCTTGTAAACGGGGGGTATTACTTTGATTAAAAGCAGAAAAGTTCAGATCTACGGGTAGCCCAATCACCACCTTATCAATTAATGATACGGGGAGCTGAGCCTCCGCTAATAATGGCTGCCCACTGGGAACCAGTTCCATTAATGTTTGCCCAGTACTGACCACGCCGCCAACAGTATGTTGAGCAAGCGCGATAACGGTGCCATTGACCGGCGCGTAAATACGCGTGTTATCTAACTCATATTCCGCAACCCCCAAACGCAGCTCTAGCTCTTGAGTACTTTGCTGCGCTTTGGCCAGTTGCTCGCGATTCTCACTTTTATACTGTTCACGCCGCTGTAAGATATGCTGCTCTGTTTCACCAATTTGCTTGTGAAGCTCCAAAATCTCACTGGTATTTTTCTCTATATTGGCACGCAGTGAGATCGCCTGCCGCTCCATCTCTAACAGTTGGCTTTGAGAAACATGACCATTTTTCGCCAATAACTGAACCCCCTGCAATTGCTGCTGGAACAAGTTAAATTGTTGCTGGTTATGACCTCGCAGCGTTTGTAATCCATCCAACTGGCTCTCGTGACGAGTAATTTGTGCAGATAACCGAGCAATTTCACTCAGTTGAGCTTGGCGTCGATGATGAAAAAGCTGTTGCTGCAAAACAATATTACGTTCAACTAATGACTGTACTGGGTGCTGGAGCAATATCGGGGGGAAAGTAATTGTCGGCAATTCATGTTGTTCGGCAGTGAGGCGGGATTCCTGAGCGAGGGCGCTCAAATACTGATGCTGTAAGTTATCCCGATGGCTACGCATCGCGGTATCATCTAGCGTGATAAGTAATTGACCTTCCGTGACGTCATCGCCCTCGGCAATATGCAATTGCTGAATACGCCCTCCTTGCAACGGTTGAACCAACTTACGATTTTCCGCGACAACAATATGCCCCATAACAGCAATACCTTTATCTAAGGGAGCCAACCCCGCCCAAAGCAAAGAACCGATGAAACCACCTATAACCAATAACCCGCCAAGGCTAAGATATCTCCCGCTATTAACCTGAAGCGGCGGTGGGTTTTGATTCATATTCTTAGCCAAACTACGACCAGATTCAGGTAACATCGATGACTTCTCCTTCCGTGGATATATTTAACATCATGATTTTTGTGATGCCGTGCGGGCTGGGACCGCACCATATGAGATACCGCTATTCCAAGACTTTTTACTCGCTGGTGTTTTGAGCTCACCCTTAACCGTCGGCTTATCCTGCCCTTTAATCTGTTGTAGAACGGCTTCGGTACGATCGAATAATTCCACCCGCCCTTTATTGAGTAGCAATAGGTAGTCGCTATCAGATAAGAGCTCTGGCTTATGGGTGATCATCACAATGGTGCACCCCTGCTGTTTGAGCCGGATAATGCTTTCTAATAAGGCTTTTTCACCTTCTTTATCCAAATTGGCATTCGGTTCATCCAACACAATAAGCCGTGGCACACCATACATGGCCCGTGCTAAAGCAATGCGCTGCCGCTGGCCACCGGATAATGCCTCACCGCCCTCCCCTAGCTGAGAGTCATAGCCGCAGGGCAGATGTAAGATTAAATCGTGAACCCCCGCCATCTGGGCCGCCGCGATGACTTTTACTGTGTCAATCGTGCCAAAGCGCGCAATATTTTCAGCAATCGAACCACGAAATAACTGAATATCCTGCGGCAGGTAACCAATAAATTGTCCCAAGTGGGCTTTATCCCATTGAGAAAGATTCGCGCTATCTAATCGTACCGAACCGCTGAAAGCCGGTTTACATGCAACCAACAGTTTCGCCAAGGTAGATTTCCCACTGCCAGATGGCCCCAAAACACCCAAAATGTTACCGGGATGCAATTCAAAGTTGATGGAATATAAAATGGGGATATGTGTGCCCGGCTTACAGACAGTGAGCTGTATTACACTGAGTTTTCCTATTGGCGCAGACAAAACCATACCTGCAGGTACAGGTGGATGCTCCGCTAATAAATGGGCCAGACGCTGATAAGACAGCCGCGCCTGGCTCCATTGTTTCCAGACTGCAATTAACTGATCAATAGGCCCTAATACCCGGCCGATTAAAATTGAACCGGCAATCATGACGCCCGCTGTAATTGAGCCGTCAATGACCAGTAATGCACCTAGCCCTAGCATCATTGATTGCAAAGCATGGCGACTGGATTTAGAGACCGCAGTCACCTGACTGCTTTTGTCACTGGCAATATTTTGCTGATAAAGAAAATGTGAATGCTGGACTAACCAACGTCGGCGTAATACATCCAACATTCCCATTGCTTCAATAGCATCCGCATTGCGTAAATTCGCATTAGCTTGTTGCGTTGCTTGTGAGGTTACTGTGGAAGCTTCTTTTAATGGCTTTTTACACACCCACTGGTTGAGCCATGCTAGAAAAATCAACACACAAGCACCGGATGCGGCTAATACTCCTAACCAGGGATGGAGTACAAAAATAACCAACAAGTAAAGCGGGAACCAGGGAGCATCAAAAAAAGCAAATAGGGCATTGCCCGTCGCAAATTGACGTAAAGATGTCAGGTCATTCAAGGCTTGTGCTGCAGGTGTTTTATGGCCCATAAGTTGAGATGCAAACGCGGCGTTAAAGACCCGTTGATTAAGTTGCATATCAATCCGAGTCCCAAGCCGAATAACTATCGCGCTGCGAACCCATTCAAGTAAGCCAATAAATACAAATATTCCCAGCACCAAAATAGTGAGCATCAGCAATGTCATGGTATTCGCTGACGCCAGGACGCGATCATAAACCTGCAGCATATAAATAGCGGGAGCCAACATCAAAAGATTAATTACTGCAGTAAATAGCCCTATTCCCCAGAGACTCTTCTTATGGTGGGCTAAAACAGAAAGAATAGTCAGAGACTCCGAAAAAGTATCGGGGGTTTTATATGATTCCATGGCGTCCATTCCCATACTAAAAGTAGAATTACTGTCTGAGTCAGCGTTGTTTTATTTCTCAATTTTAATAATTTCAATCCTTGCTGATACAAATATAACTAACATCATCCAAGGTATGGCGGTGATATTATTACTTCACCAAAAAAATAATTTTAACAAACTTTATTAAGCTACCAATAATACTTCAGTATTATCGACCGCCCCGACAGTATCAATTACTGGTGCATCATTGATAACGTCACTCGCGGCCTCAAGCTGACTGGCAATAGCCATATCTTTAAGTGGGGTATCTATATCAATACCTTGCGCTTTTAGCTTCTTCAGTATCGGTTCAGCATCGCCTCTTAATAAACGGTATACTCCGAGATCTTTACCATTTAGGCAGTCATAATGAATATAGGAATGGAGCAACATATAAAACGAACTTTCTATATCATCCGCAATATCTAGCCCGTCAAATTTCAATTCCTCATTCTTAAGTTGATAGTATATTTCATGGTCAACCTGACCTTTACTTAATTCAATATCAGAAAGTGGTGATATTTCATCACCAAAATATAAGCTTCCATTGATACTCGCAGTGATTTGCTGATTAAATAGATCATCGCCGACCATTGAAGTGGCTGCTACATACCCAGTGGTTATTGCTACTTTATTCTGCTGAGGATTGATTCTTCCATATGCATAGAGACTACCTGAATCGGCTGGGCTGTATGATCCTAACTGAAAAATATAATTCTCATCTGAATTATCAGACGGTGCTAACATCATATCTCCAAAATTAGTAGCCCATTTACGTGTATATGAAGAAATAGACTCATGACTGATTTTTTTATCATACGTGATAGTAATTGTCATAATGATATCCTTTTAACTCATAAGTAATATAGGGTGCTATGACATCATATTGCTGCAAAAAATACTAAACTTGCCAAAAAAAATTAACTTTATAGCTAAAATATAAATTTAATTATGCGGCTAATAACTCTTGTGGCACCCCTACCGTTTCAATCACGAATGTATCAGTCACAACATCGCTGGCAGCATCAAACTGGCTGGCAATAGCGATATATTTAAGTGGAGTATTCACATCAATACCTTGTGCTTCCAGCTTCATCAATATGGGTTCTGCATTACCTCTGAGTAAGTTATATATTCCCAGATTTGTCCCCCCCTGATAGTTGTTATCCTCATTCAGTACATAAGATAAAGTATAAATAGAATTAGTTATATCATCTGCAATATCTAACCCGCTGAACTCCAATTGCACTTTTTGAAGTTGCAGTTGTTCGAACTTTATACTCTTGAGGTCAGATATAGGGAGCAAGATTTCACCCAACTCTACACTCCCGCTAATATCTGGAATTAAGTGTTGATCGAGTAAACTTTCTATTTCTGTATTATCCTCTATTTCTGTATTAATCGTTGCGACAAACTCCGTCACTATTGCCGCTTTCTTCTGATTGTAAAGATGGGAGCTGGCCGCAGCAATTTTTTGACCTACGACTGGAGGGGAGGGTTTAATGGAGGAGATAATACTATATTCTATTTCAGGTTTAATCAGAACCATATCATCAAATTTAGTTGCCCATTGATGTAGATAAGAAGAAATCGTTTCATTTTTAATTTCTGGTTGATACCTTATTTCCACAGCCATGATAGTATCCTTTCATTTGACTATTAAGAAGATATAACTCATCATTGAGTCATATATATCTACAGAATAAAAATAAAAATAAAGCTACAGTAACCACCGCCAGCAATATACGCCAAACCAACCAGAGTAGCTCGCGGTGGTTTATTTTATTTATCTAAAAATCATATTATGATGGTATTTATTACTATTATGCAGCCATCAATATATCGCCACCATCATATGCTCCGACAGTATCAATCATTGGCGCATCTGCCATAACTTCACTACTGATATCTAACTGGCTAGCAATCGCCATATCCTTAATTGGAGTATTGATATCAATACCTTTGGCCTGAAGGATTTCCAACAGGGGTTCGGCATTGCCACGCATCAAACCATAAGTGGCTTTATGCATCTCGCCCTGGTGGTTTTCTGCCATGGTTTTGTTAACATCATAGTCACCGGTAATATCTATATTGCACAATTTCAGTTGCACATCATTAAGCTGCTTACCAATACCATTTTGATTATCAGCCAATGATTCACCTAACTCCAAGCCTTCCATTTTGCCGTAGAAAGTATGCTGAGGCATAAAGGAGTACTTCAACTCGCCTTCAACAATTATCGCGGTACCCGTACCGTGCGAGCTACTCACTGAATATTGGGTCCCATCAAAAAATCCACCACCAGCGAATTGACCAAAATCCTTGGAGTATCCTTCAGCCCCAGTGTCTTTGATATCGCCATGCTTAGTGGCCCACTGCTGAAGATATGAAGAAAGGGTATAATCTTTAAATTCGCTATTATATTGAATACTTACTGTCATAATAAATCCCTTATATTAAACAACAAATATATGACTCATCATTGAGTCACTTCGACCGACAGATAAAAATAACACTTCACCTGAAGACTTTACATTCAATATCTATATCTATTCTCTGTATTTTAGTTTTGTATTAAAAACTAAAATTTATATTCAAAACCACCCTGAATAGTTCGGCCCCGATTCGGGGAAAAAGAAATTGAATCACCATAACTAACAAGATAAGCACGATTGGTTATATTTTCTATTGAGCTGCGCAAAATTAAATTATTAGTTAGCTTATAACTGGCATAAAGATCAAATATGGTATATTTCGGCCAATCTGCAACATAAGCGGTATTTGCATACCCATAGTTATTAATGACTGAACTATCTTGGTGTCCTTTGTTATAACGAATAACGGTACCGAGATCCAGCTTTTTATCAAAAATTCTGCCGCCTAAAGTTAAACTACCGCGATCACCAGGTAAATAAGCGGAAGATCCAAATAAGTTTCTTGCTGCCCGGCAGTCAATAATATTGTTTATTTTATTATTAATAACACTATAATGCCCATATTTATTATTACCGGCAAGATTTTTACCCCCCCCTAACCAAGCCCTTTTTGAACAAACAGAATTAACACCAATCATTCTGGTATAATTAAGGTTGGTATAAAATAAACCCATATCATAACTTAATTGATATTCCAGACCACGAAATTGGGTTGCAAGTAAATTATTAATATAGGTGGCATTAGTAAAGCTACCCCCTCCATGCAAGGGCTTTTCTTTGGATAGCTCAAGATTGACATAATTAGTCACACGGGTATCAAAGTAGGCCAGTTTGGCCACCAGACGATCTTCTGCAATAAACAGATTACTGTGCTGGATATTAATACCGGCTTCCCAAGCTTTGGAATGCTCTGCTGCCAGCAGCGGATTGGGCAAAATCCAGCCGTGACCATGGGCGCTGCCGGTGGCCAGCACTTCGGTAATCGCCGGTGGCCGCCAGGACTTACCGTAGTTGCCAAAAAACTCCAGCCATTGCACGCCAGGTTTGATACCAATGGCTGCCGTGGGTGACAGTTGCTGTTCACGGCGATCGACCTCCCAGGCCATTTTCATCGGTGTAATTACACACCGCTTCAATTCGTTGGTAACATGTTGCTCATGTACCTTTTTGTAACAGCGGTTCTCATGGGTATAAGTTGCTCGGAAATCTTTGCTCAGCATCCAGGTATTGCCCTGTAACCTAAATTGGTCGTGACGCAATCCCCCCTCCAATCGCAGCCAATTATCATAATCATAATTCAACTGAGCAAAAGTGCTGGTAATGGCGCGCTTGCCCGGTGGGGTGATACCCAGCATAGACTCATGGGTTGAGTTACCGGTCGAGCGGTCACTAAACCACTCAAGGCCATAGTTGAGGCGGAATTGATGGTGGTCAGCAAGGGTAAAAAAACTGGTGTTTTGCAGTTGTAAACCCCGGGTGCTTAAGCGGGTTTGAGTCCAGAATTTATCGCGGAAAACAACATTGGCATTATGAGTATTAGTTTTATCATCAGTATCAACGTAATAGATTTTCGCCGTTAGATCTAGCCAGGCGATATGCTCGGGCTTGAGGCTATAATCCAGCCCAATATTGCGATTCGCCACGTTACTCACACTGCTGCTTACCCAGCCATGCTTTCCTATTCCTGGCCCTTCTTTTACCATGGTCATAAAGCCGGCATTAGGGCTATGTATTTGGGTTTGCAGATAACTGAATGTTAACCGTTGGTCGGCGGATAAATTCCAACCCAACTTGGCCAGTTGTGAGTGCATTTTATAATTAGTGAATGGCACTTTATTATTTTTAATATCATAACTTAATTTTTCTGTGGCTGTGCCAAAACGAATATCGCCCAGAGTCCCTTTATTGCCCGGCCAATAATCGCTTAAATTGCGCTCGCTGGCAGCGATTAATAGATCGCCATATTCATTACCCATTGCCAACGCGGCACTGCCAATAAGATTAGTGCCATTATCACCGTGCATAGCGCGGATTTTTCCGCCAATCTCTTTGCCTGGTTCGAGGAAATCACTGGCATTAATAGTATTAAAGGTGGCAACCCCGCCAATGACTCCGGCCCCGCCAACACCACTAGTAGCGCCCTTTTCAATCACCACGTTGCTCAATATTTCTGGGTCGATATACATCACACCATTGCGTTGACCGTGGCCACTTTTCATGAAATTCTGCCGCATACCGTCAATATTCATATTGACCCGGCCATAATCCTGCATGCCACGGATATTCACTGATAACGCCGGGTCTTGCTGACTCACACTGGAATAGACTCCCGGCGTTTGTTCTAATATATCTGCTGCATGGCGGGCAGGCCGGTTATCCATTTGTTCGCGAGATATTTCACTGACCGAATGGAGCTCATCATAAACCCAGTCCCCCTCCTGAGCATTACTGGTTCCCTCTACTTTGAGTTTATCCAATACCATGTCGTTTTCTTTCGCTGATGGCACGGCATCATCAGCTTTGGCATGCTCTGAATAGCCTTGCGCCGCCAGCGCCAGCAATATGCCGAATGCAATTTTAGTCATTGCATTTATTGTCGACTTTTTATCTCTAACTATACTTTCCATTTATGAGATTTCATCCTTATTAATACAAACCAATATATCCATTAATTATTGGGAGTCATTTTAATTATATAAAAAATAATATACCGTAATAGCAATCCGCCCCGAATATTACAAATCATCGAGGAATTGATATGTTATGGCTTGATATAAAACAAATAAATTAATGGAATTAATAAAACAAATCGTTAAATAAATCGTTAAATAAAAACAGGAGCATTATTTTTTAGTGAACAAGGTAATATGGCGAATTAATACTTCCGCTTATTTATCCATATTAAATTCCTTTCATATTTTTAATACTAGTAGAGGTTTTATCGCAACGCCACGATTTGATAATGATTATCATAACCATTTGTGAGTACGAACTCAACGGCGCATTAAAAATAATGCAGTATCAAGTTAAAAATTAAGGTTATTGGCAGAATAAGGAATAGCGCAATAATCGTTGCTGTAATAAGAAGAAATATATTTAAGTGCCTATAATGCAAAATGGGCCACTCTAAAAGAGGCCCATTTCTAATATTAATACTCAGCGAACTAAAACAGCCGTGCTTTAGCCTCTGCAATGGCAGAAGCCACTTGCTGTGGTGAAACACCGCCTTTAGCAACCCGCTTATCTAAACAAGATTGCAAGGACAAAATCGGATAGACATCATCACCAATGACCGCACTGAATTTTTGCAAATCACTCAGCGATAGAGCCTCTAATGCTTTCCCCTGACGAATGGCCTCAACCACGGCCTCACCAACAATATGGTGCGCCTCACGGAAAGGTACACCTTTGGCGACCAGATAATCCGCCAGTTCAGTCGCATTGGCATAACCTTGCTCAGCCGCTTCTTTACAGCGCGGGCGTTTTACCTGAATGCCATCCAACACCAGCGCCGCCATATGCAAGCAGTCAAGCCAGGTATCGAGCGCATCAAATAGCCCTTCTTTGTCTTCTTGCATGTCTTTGTTATAAGCCAGAGGCAAGCCTTTCAGCGTCATCATCATGCCGGTCAATGCGCCTTGTACCCGGCCACATTTCCCACGGATTAATTCCAGTGCATCGGGGTTTTTCTTTTGCGGCATCAGGGAAGAACCTGAAGTTACGCGATCAGATAAATCAACAAACGCGGCTTCACCACTATTGAAGAAAATCAAATCTTCCGCAAAACGCGACAAATGCACCATACCAATACTGGCATCAGACAGTAATTCCAACACATGGTCACGGTCAGAAACACTGTCCAGACTGTTGCGAGTCGCCGAAGCAAAACCTAGCCAACCCGCCAATTGTTCGCGATCAATAGCATAAGCAGTACCCGCCAATGCGCCACTGCCTAACGGGCTGACATCAAGGCGTTTCAGGGTATCTTGCAGCCGGCTTTCATCACGAGCCAGCATTTCAGCATAAGCCAAGCACCAGTGGGCGAAAGTGACAGGTTGAGCACGTTGCAAATGAGTATAGCCCGGCATTACCGCATCTTGATTAGCTTCGGCAGTGATAACCAGCGCTTGCTGCAACTGCTGCACCGCGGTTTTTAATTCGGTTATCTGGAATTTGCACCACAATTTCAGGTCAGTCGCCACTTGGTCGTTACGGCTGCGCCCGGTGTGCAATTTCTTGCCTAAATCGCCGACCTTATCTATCAGTTTGGTTTCAACCCAGCTGTGTATATCTTCCGCATCACTGGCTAAAATAGCCTGTGGATCGGCCTGTACTTCCTCTAATAAAACAGAAAGTGCCTGCTCAAGTTGTTGCTGTTCGATTGGTGTTAAAACGCCAACCGTGACCAGTGCTTTCGACCAGGCAACAGAACCGATAATATCCTGCTCTGCCAGCCGGTAATCAAACCGCAGAGAATCATTAAATTGCTTAAAACGCTGATCTGCCGCCTGACTGAACCGCCCGCCCCACAATGCCATAATCTTTCTTCCCTAGTTTCAGAATAAAAACTCATAATATACCCAAAGTAGTTGGAGTGGCAGCAAGGCAGCAAACACACGAATCCCGTTGAGCTGACTCAAGTCAGTGATTCGGGTGAGTAAGAGCCGCTAACACCGCTGCAACTTCAAATAAGAAGGGTATTTAGGCCAGAATACGCGTGCCAATCGGCACACCGTTAAACAGTGCCGGTAACTGGTCTGCATGACGCCAACTGGCGATATCCACCGGGCGGCCCAATGAACGAGCGGCATCCAGCGCCGCATTCACTTTGACCACCATACCATCAGTAATGATGCCCTGAGCAATCAATTGCTCGGCTTTTTGTGCGGTCATTTCAGCAATACGCTGGCCTTTACCATCTAGAATCCCGCTGACATCCGACAGCAAAATCAAATCGGCTCCCAGTGTCGCGGCCAAGGCTGTTGCCGCTTGATCGGCATTGACATTCATCAATTTGCCATCGACGGTAATACCAATAGAGCTGATGATTGGCATGTAATTTGCGGCCAGTAAGGTTTGTACTAAAGCCGGTGAGCCCGCTGCGGCTTTACCCACATGGCCCAGTTCCGCCTCCAGCGGTATGACCGACACGGTATGACCATCACCCAAGCATAAGCCAACAGCATTGATGTCATGCTTCACCGCCCAGGCCAGCAACGTTTTGTTGGCGGTACCGGCTAATGCACCGGTAATAATGTCAATCTGATCGGCTGGAGTCACCCGCAGGCCGTTTTTCTTTACTACCGGCAACGCGAGTTTTTTCATCAAATCATCAACCAGACAACCACCACCGTGCATAATCACCAACGGGCGCTCATGCTTCTCGCGGTAGGTCACCAATGCAGTAAACAGGCGCTCCAGCGCTTCTTCGCTGTCCAGCAACACGCCACCTAATTTAATGACCAACGGGTTCATCATGTTTCGCCTCAATATAATTGGATAAAATGTCAGTTTCGACGCTGTTACACCCCCCAGTGACCTACAACAGGGATTGGGTTTCCGCAAAGCCAAAACGTATATTCATACATTGCACGGCCTGCGCCGCGGCCCCTTTCAGCAGGTTATCTTCTGTCGCGACAATAATTAAATGCTCGCCCTGCACAGAGAAACCGATATCACAGAAAGGTAAGCCGACTACCGCCTTCAGTGCCGGAACACCTTGTTTATACAGCCGAACCAGTGGTTTATCCTGGTAAGCATTATGGTATGCCTCGGCGATATCTTGTGCCGTTACACCCGCTTTCAGGCGGCAGGTAATTGTTGCCAAAATACCGCGGGCGAAATTCCCCAAATGCGGGGTAAAAATGACCGGCGTGCCAAGGTGAGCAACAATTTCTGGCTGATGGCGATGATTAAACAAACCATACGGCTGCAAACTCACTTCACAGAAACTGTTGCCCATGCTGGCTTTACGTCCCGCGCCACTGACACCGCTGACCGCGTTAATCACTGGCCACTGTGCATCATGGAGTAAATCGCCATCGACCAACGGTTTAAGCGCCAGTTGGGATGCGGTGGGATAACAACCCGGCACCGCAATCAATTGAGCCTGCTTAATTTTTTCAGCCTGCCATTCAGCTAGCCCATAGACCGCTTTGGCCAGCCAATCGGCATGTTGATGCTCAAAACCGTAATATTGGCTATAAAACGCCGCATCCTGAACCCGGAATGCGCCAGAGAGATCGAATACCACACACCCCGCCGCCAGGAATTGTGGCGCTAAATCATGGCTGACTTCATGAGCAGTAGCGAGGAAGACAACATCCACCCCTTTTGCTGCCTGAGCCACATCCAGCAAGGGTTGTAGCGGAAGATCAATAATGCCTTTTAGTTGCGGATGCAGATCAGAAAGTAATTTTCCTGCATCTGCACTTTGCGCTGAAACCGCTAAAGCGGTTATGTTCATATGTGGGTGACGATTCAGGTAAGCCGTAAGTTCTGCTCCGGCGTAGCCACTGGCACCTACAATTAGCGTATTCAACATGGGTTCAGTTCACCTTGCCCTTCGTACTTGAAGCTGCGGGGTTGTTAGCTACGCTTATTCACCCGAATCACTGACCAGTGTCAGCTCATCGGGATTATGAGCCTTATCAGAGGCTCACCCTACGAGCCAGCGCAAGCGCTGTTCAAAATGGTTTACAACCAATTTGTCTTTCGCTTGCTGCCTACCTGCAACTCCAATTACATTGGGTATAAATTTAATTGGTATAAAGACATAAGTAGTCAAAACCGGCATTTGGGTTATCAGCAAGGTCTTACTGTTCCCCCACGTGATTGAGTATTGACTTTTTCGTCAATTTAAGGGTGTTTTTAGGTTCCCTTACGCTCAAGCTTACTGTATTTTTATTCATAATTAATGCATGAATATTGATACTATCCTAACCAAAGGCTGTCAACAGTGAAGATGAAATTACCTCCATTTATTGAGCTGTATCGGGCGTTAATCGCGACGCCATCGATCAGCGCAACCGATAGCGCCCTCGATCAAAGCAATGAGGCGTTAATCAACTTGTTGGCCGGATGGTTTGCAGATTTGGGTTTTCGCGTCGAAATCCAGCCGGTACCGGGCACACGCCACAAATTTAACCTGCTTGCTTCTATTGGCGAAAACGCGGTTGGCGAGAAAAACAGCGGAGAAGGTCGCGGCGGGCTACTGCTGGCGGGTCATACCGACACCGTACCTTATGATGAAGGGCGATGGACGCGCGATCCGTTCACGCTAACCGAGCATGACAATAAATTGTATGGTTTGGGTACTGCCGACATGAAAGGCTTCTTTGCCTTTATTCTCGATGCAGTGCGCGATATCGATGCCAGCACATTAAGCAAGCCACTGTATATTTTGGCGACGGCCGATGAAGAGACCACCATGGCGGGCGCGCGCTATTTTGCTGCCTCCACCCAGCTGCGCCCTGACTTTGCCATTATTGGTGAGCCAACCTCGCTGCAACCCGTGCGGGCGCACAAAGGGCATATTTCCAATGCTATCCGCATTACCGGTCAGTCCGGTCATTCCAGTGATCCGGCCCGCGGTGTGAATGCTATTGATTTGATGCATGAATCCATTACTGAGCTTATGAAGCTGCGCACCACGCTGCAAGAGCGCTATAACAACCCAGCATTTGCTATCCCCTACCCGACTATGAATTTCGGTCATATTAATGGGGGTGATGCTGCAAACCGTATCTGTGCTTGCTGTGAATTACATATGGATATCCGCCCGCTGCCAGGGCTGACATTAAGTGATCTGGATGAGTTGATGACTGAAGCACTGGCCCCCGTCAGTGCGCGCTGGCCGGGCCGCTTGAGTATTGATGAACTGCATCCGCCGATTCCGGGCTATGAGTGTCCGACCGACCATCATATGGTCGGGGTTATCGAGAAATTGCTGGGTGAGCGCACGGCGGTGGTGAACTACTGCACCGAAGCGCCATTTATTCAGCAAATTTGCCCGACATTGGTGTTGGGGCCAGGTTCTATCAATCAGGCCCATCAGCCGGATGAATTTATTGATATGGCCTTTATTGAGCCAACCCGCGAGCTGATTGGTCAGTTAGTTAACCATTTCTGCCAACAGAAATAACCCTTATGGGGTAGGCGGATCAATATTGCTGATTAGCTAAACTGATAACGTGGCCCTAGTAATTAAATTTCAGCAATATCCCTAAAAATGATGTTTTTTTGCTAAAAATAGTGTCAATTGGGGTATGGAATTGAACGTGGCGAGTGGATTTGTCCATCTCTGCCTTTTGGGTGAAACTAATTTACATATCCAGCAAGTTGCGAAGGGTACTAAAAGAGATCATATGAACGAACAATATTCCGCAATGCGAAGTAACGTCAGTATGCTCGGCAAACTACTCGGGGATACCATCAAGGAAGCGCTTGGCGAGCACATTCTTGATCGGGTAGAAACCATCCGTAAATTATCTAAATCTTCGCGTGCTGGTAATGAAGCAAGCCGTCAGGAATTGCTGACGACACTGCAAAATCTGTCCAACGACGAGCTGCTGCCGGTAGCCCGTGCTTTTAGCCAATTCCTCAATTTGACGAATACGGCGGAGCAATATCACAGCATTTCGCCACATGGTGAAGCCGCAAGTAACCCGGAAGCCCTGGCCCAGCTATTCACCCGCTTGAAAGACAAAAAGCTGAGTGAGCAAGACATGCGCAGCGCGGTTGATGAGTTGTCCATTGAGCTGGTGTTGACGGCTCACCCAACCGAAATTACCCGCCGAACCCTGATTCATAAACTGGTCGAAGTGAATACCTGCCTGAGCCAGTTGGATCATAATGATTTAGCCGATTACGAACGCAACAAGATCATGCGTCGTTTGCGGCAGTTGGTTGCACAATCATGGCATACCGACGAAATTCGTAAAATTCGCCCATCCCCGGTTGATGAAGCCAAATGGGGCTTTGCTGTGGTCGAAAACAGCTTATGGGAAGGGGTACCCGCTTTCCTGCGTGAGTTTAACGAGCAGCTGCAAAACTCTCTCGATTACCGCTTGCCGGTAGAAGCCGTGCCAATCCGCTTCACTTCATGGATGGGCGGCGACCGCGACGGTAACCCGAATGTCACGGCCGAAATTACCCGCCATGTGCTGCTACTGAGCCGCTGGAAAGCCACCGATTTGTTCCTGCGGGATATTCAGGTTTTGGTATCAGAACTTTCAATGTCGGAATGTACGCCAGAACTGCGCGAATTGGCCGGTGGCGAAGAGGTGCTCGAACCTTATCGTGAGCTGATGAAGCGCGTACGCACTCAGTTGACCAACACCCAAGCCTATCTGGAAGACCGCCTGAAAGGCGAACGTGTCTTGCCGCCAACGGATCTCTTGGTCAGTAATGACCAACTGTGGGACCCGCTATACGCCTGTTATCAATCACTAAAAGCTTGTGGCATGGAAATCATCGCCAACGGCCAATTACTGGATACCCTGCGCCGCGTGCGCTGTTTTGGTGTGCCGCTGGTGCGTATTGATGTGCGTCAGGAAAGTACCCGCCATACCGACGCTATTGCTGAACTGACCCGCTATTTAGGTCTGGGCGATTATGAAAGCTGGTCTGAGGCGGACAAACAAGCCTTCTTGATCCGGGAGTTGAACTCCAAGCGCCCATTGGTTCCACTGAAATGGGAACCGAGTGCCGATACCCAAGAAGTGCTGGAAACCTGCCGGGTCATTGCCGAAGCTCCACAAGGTTCAATCGCCGCTTACGTGATTTCTATGGCTAAAGTTCCATCGGACGTGCTGGCGGTGCATTTATTGCTGAAAGAAGCCGGTTGTCCGTTCACTCTGCCTGTCGCGCCATTGTTTGAAACTCTCGATGATCTTAACAATGCTGACGATGTAATGACCCAGCTATTGAATATCGACTGGTATCGCGGCCTGATCCAAGGCAAACAAATGGTGATGATTGGCTATTCTGACTCGGCGAAAGATGCCGGTGTGATGGCTGCTTCTTGGGCGCAATATCGCGCGCAGGATGCTCTCATCAAAACCTGCGAGAAAGCCGGAATCTCTCTGACACTGTTCCATGGCCGTGGCGGTTCTATCGGCCGTGGTGGCGCACCGGCGCATGCGGCTTTGCTTTCTCAGCCTCCGGGCAGCCTGAAAGGCGGCTTACGTGTCACTGAACAAGGCGAGATGATTCGCTTTAAGTTTGGCTTACCGGAAGTCACTATCAGCAGTTTGGCTCTGTACGCCAGTGCAGTGCTGGAAGCCAATTTGTTGCCGCCGCCAGAGCCGAAGAAAGAATGGAATGAAGTGATGGATATTCTGTCTGATGCCTCTTGTGAGATGTATCGCGGCTATGTGCGTGAAAATCCTGAGTTTGTTCCTTACTTCCGTGCTGCGACGCCAGAACTGGAATTAGGCAAATTGCCATTAGGTTCGCGCCCAGCCAAGCGCCGCCCGAATGGCGGAGTAGAAAGCCTGCGTGCTATTCCGTGGATTTTCGCCTGGACGCAAAACCGCCTGATGTTGCCCGCCTGGCTGGGCGCGGGGGCTGGTTTACAAAAAGCTATCGACGCCGGTAAACGGGAAGAGTTAGCCACTATGTGCCGTGACTGGCCATTCTTCTCAACCCGCATTGGTATGCTGGAAATGGTGTTCGCCAAAGCCGATTTGTGGCTGGCTGAATATTATGACCAACGTCTGGTGGATAAATCATTGTGGCCATTGGGCCAGCAACTACGCGACCAATTGGAGGCCGATATTAAAGTGGTGCTGGCCATTGCCAACGATGACCATTTGATGGCGGATTTACCGTGGATTGCCGAGTCTATCGCGCTGCGTAATGTCTATACCGACCCATTAAACGTGTTGCAAGCCGAGTTACTGCACCGCTCGCGTCAGCAAGAACACCCAGATGCCCGCGTTGAGCAAGCATTGATGGTGACTATTGCAGGTGTGGCGGCAGGGATGCGTAATACCGGTTAGCGTTTGATTTTGGGGGAAGAAATTCCCCCGATTATCTTTTGTTTCGGCTGGTAGAGCACGGATCATTATTTCGGTTGTTAGAATTTCAGTGACCACTTAATCCCAGTAGCCTCAACCGAGCAGGAGGGCTAGCTGGCCCTCCTGCACCTGCGGCTTGCGCGAAATATTGCCCTGTGGGTAAACCTCCTACGTCTTTCGGGCTGACGAGCCAGCGCAATTTGCTCCTGCTCAAGCGCGCTTTTCGCGGTCGTCCATGGCCGCTCACTCTACCCTCCATCCTTGTCGGCAATATTCCTGATTGCGCTCAAGGTCAAAAGCCCATTCAAAACCCTGTTTTTAGGTTTTGATCTTAAAAAGCACATTTGAGCCGCCGAGTGAAGAGTGGAGGTAGGACGCGAGGTATGGACGCCGAGCGAGGGCCGCTTGAACAGGAGTGAATCGGCCCGTTCCGTCAGCCGAAACGATGAGTAAGGGAACCCACGCAGTGAGCAGGCGATACGTGCGAAGCGCTGGATTCCACAAGGGTGCGCACCCGCACCCTTTGGCGGTTGGTTCGTCGGTGGCTAAGCTAACTAGGTGCTTTAACAACCGAACTATTCACTCTGCGAATATCAACCGAAATCAGATCCGATCAAACTGAATGACTAATCAAAGCCAATGGGGATTAAAAGGGGCCACCGCCACTTTTTAAAAAACTATGGCCTCACCCCAAGGGTATGGCAGATCGCATAACTCAATTCTGCGCGATTCAGGGTGTAGAAATGGAAATCCTTCACCCCTTCGCGGCTGAGAATCTTCACCATATCCATCGCCACCGATGCCCCGACCATTTTGCGTGTCTCAGGGTCATTATCCAGCCCTTCAAATATACGGGTCATCCAATTAGGCACCCGTACATTGGTCATGGTGGCAAAGCGCTGGAGCTGTTTAAAATTAGACACCGGCAAGATACCCGGCACGATCTCAACGTCAATACCGGTCGCAACACAGCGGTCGCGAAAACGCAGGTAACTTTCTACATCAAAAAAGAACTGCGTAATGGCACGGTTAGCACCGGCATCAATCTTGCGTTTCAGGTTAATCAGGTCAGCCTGTGCACTTTTGGCTTCTGGGTGTACTTCCGGATAGGCGGCAACCGAGATATCAAAATCACCCACATCTTTCAATAAGCCCACCAAATCAGAAGCATACATTTCTGGCTTGCCACTGTTCGGCGGTAAATCACCGCGCAGGGCAACAATATGGCGAATACCACTATTCCAATAATCGGTGGCAATCTCACGTAATTGAGTCGGAGAAGCATCAATGCAGGTCAGATGCGGCGCGGCTTCAAGGCCAGTGCGCTCTTTAATCCCCTTGATGATGCTGTGGGTACGGTCGCGCTCACCGGAGTTAGCACCATAAGTCACTGAGACAAACTTCGGCTTCAGCGTGCTCAGACGGTCAATAGAGCTCCACAGGGTGTCTTCCATCTCGCTGGTACGCGGCGGGAAAAATTCAAAAGAAACATTAATCTGGCCTTGCAGCTCTGCCAAACTTTGATTCAGCGCTTCCCGCTGGTTTGCGTGGAAAAAACTCATACCCTGTTACTCCATTGCCTGTTGTCATCATTTTGATGACTTATGTTTGTTATCTGTCATTTTTATAAGCGTCTATACGTTTAGACGTCTAAATAGAAAATGACCGAAGTTGGCTAAAGAGTCAACTTTTAAATAAGTTTAGAGCGATGATTAATATTCACACGCAATGTGCGGAAAATTCATGTGCTTTGGGTCCAGGAGGGAATATGGCGGTTGCGCCTCCCCTGTGGCGGGCAGAGGAGGCGAATAAGTGCGAGTTACAGCAGTTGAGCTAAGCGGTTTAAATCTGACTGAATAGCACCCGCAGTCACATCACGTCCAGCGCCAGGGCCGCGGATGACCAATGGGTTGTCGCGATACCAACGGCTCTCAATGGCAAAAACGTTATCGCACGGCAGCAAAGAAGCCAATGGATGGTCAGCACGTACCGCTTCAACGCCCACCCGCGCCTTACCATTAGCATCAAAGCGCGCGACGTAACGTAACACCAGACCCATTTCATTCGCGGCTTCTAAGCGCTGAATCATTTGCTGATTCAATGCCTCGCCATTTTCAAAGAATTGATCCACGGAACCAACATCGGCACCCGCAGGTACCAGCGATTCCACCCGCACCTGATTCGGTTCAATGTCGTAACCGGCTTCACGGGCTAAAATCACCAGCTTGCGCATCACATCTTGGCCGGAGAGATCCACGCGCGGATCAGGTTCTGTCAGGCCCTGCTGCCAAGCTTGATCCACCAGCTCGGTAAAGGGCACCGTGCCATCAAATTGCAGGAATAACCAAGACAGAGTGCCGGAGAAAATACCGCTGATCGCCAGAATACTGTCGCCACTATCACGCAGGTCGCGGACTGTGTGGTTCACTGGCAAACCCGCTCCCACCGTGGCGTTATACAGCCAGTGGCGGCCTGTTTTGGAAAAAGCATCACGGATTTGGCGGTAGTTATTGCTGCTGGAAGCGCCGGCTAATTTATTGGCGCTAATAACGTGGAAACCGTAGCTGGCGAAGTCCAAATATTGCTCGGCCAGTGATTCACTGGCGGTCACATCCAGCACCACCAAATCATCAAATGGGTGCGCGCGCATCCACAAGAACAGTGACTCTTCATCCTGTTCTTGGGCTTCGTCATCATAAAATGCTAACGTCCGGCTGGCATCCAGCCCGTCATAACTCAACAGACTGCGGCGGCTATCCACGACACCGGCTAGCACGAACTCAAAACCACTGCGCGCCGAGATATTTTTTTGCTCGCGGGAGAACAGTTCCAACCAACGCGCGCCAATATTGCCTTTGCCGAACAGCATCAAGCCAATGCGTTTTTCGGCGCGGAATAATGACTGATGCAGCCCCTGAATCAGGTGCTCAGTCGGCCCAAGACGCAGCACGGCGACCATGCTGATGCCATCTTCAGCTTGCCAGATAAACTCGACCGGCTGATCTTTCAGCTGTTGGTAGAAACGGTGGCTGTGCAGTGGGTTCTTACTGACCCCCGCCCCCACCAACGCTACCAAGGCCAACCCCTCACGCAGAGATAATTTCCCCGGTAACGTGGCATCTTCCAGCACTCTTAGCGCGCTATCGACCACTTCTGAGGTATAGCAAAGTTGCAATAAGTTACGATCAGGGTGAATACCGGTCGCCAATGGCTTGATTTGCGCGCGTTTGAGCAGTAAATCGATCTCTTTCTGCGCCAGCGAGAAATCATGGTGACTGGCAATCTGTAATTCGATTAGGCAAACATCATCATGGCTGGTGACAATTTTGGCACCCGAGCCTGAAGCCAGCACCCGCTCAATTCGGGTTGAACCTTGTTCTGGTTGATAGCTGCAACGCAGTTGCAAATCAATATCACTGCCGGAAACCGGCTGTAATGTGCGGGTATGCAGCACCGGTGCCGCCAGGCGGGCCAGTTCACTGGCTTCATCCAAGCGCAATAAGGGCAGCAAACAAGCATCTTTCACTTTGCGCGGGTCTGCACTGTATACCCCCGCCACGTCACTCCAAATAGTAACGCGTTCGACTCCCGCCAACGCCCCGACCTGAGTGGCCGAGTAGTCACTGCCGTTACGCCCCAACAACACGGTTTCGCCGGTGTTATTGCGCGAGATAAACCCAGTGACCACCAGACGTTGGTGGGGATACTGCGCCATCAATTGTTGCAACAACGGATAAGAACGGCCTTCGTCGATTTGTGGCTGCGCCGCACGTTCAGCACGTAAGAAGCTGCGAGCATCAAGCCAGGTAGCTGCCATATCGAGTTTGTTCAATACCGCAGACATCAAGCGAGCAGACCAAATCTCACCATGGCCGACCACTTCAGCATAAATTGCATCGTCGACTTTGTTATCTAACAGGCCCGCCAGGCGTTCCAAATCATGGATAAACTCACTAATCAACGGTTCAGCCATTTCTGGCGATAATAAACCGCTAATCAGGTCATGTTGATAACGACGCAAATTCTGCTGTACCTGATGGGCAGAAAGACGATCACTCTGGCTGAGTTTCAACCAACTAATCAATTGGTTAGTGGTGCTACCTGCCGCAGATACCACCATGAGATCGCCGGGATGGCTATAGTTGGCCATAATATTGGCCACCCGCAGGTAACACTTCACATCCGCAAGACTACTGCCACCAAATTTATGCAGTTGACGGCCAGTCACCGCCGCTGCTACCGCTGTTGCATTCATACTTACCTCAGTCTCTCGCCAACCGGAAAGCATTGTCCAAATCGGCAATCAAATCTTCGCTGTCTTCGATACCCACGGAAATTCGCAATAAACTATCAGTAATACCTGCGGCAGTGCGCGCTTCTGGCGCCATACCAGCATGGGTCATGGTGGCGGCATGGGAAATCAGGCTTTCAACGCCCCCCAAGGATTCTGCCAAGGTAAACAATTCAAGGGCAGAGAGGAAACGGCGCAATACCTGTTCATCACCATCCAGCTCAAAACTGAGCATCGCACCAAAACCAGACTGCTGACGGCAAGCAATTTCGTGGCCGGGATGTTGTGGCAGAGAAGGATGATACAGCTTTTTCACTAAAGGCTGCTGCTGTAAATAGCGAACAATTTCATCTGCGTTGCGCTGCTGTTGAGCCATACGTGGGGATAATGTGCGTAACCCGCGTAATAACAAGTAGCTATCGAATGCAGCGCCAGTCACGCCAATATTGTTCGCCCACCATGCCAACTCAACTGCCAGCTCAGGATCTTTGGCAATGACCGCGCCGGCGACCACATCTGAATGGCCATTCAGATATTTGGTACAGGAATGAACCACCAGATCCGCGCCTAAAGCCAGCGGCTGCTGCAACGCTGGGCTAAGGAAAGTGTTATCGCACACGGTTAATGCGCCGACGGCATGGGCGGCTTTGCAGATAGCGGCAATATCCACCACTCGTAACAGCGGGTTACTCGGGGTTTCAATCAATACCAGTTTAGGTTTTTCGGCCAGCGCCTGACTCAGCGCCACTTCATCGCCCTGGTCAACAAATAGCACCCGATATGCACCGCGCTTGCTTAAACTATCGAATAAACGGTAGCTGCCGCCGTAACAATCGTGGGGAGCCACCAGTAAATCGCCCGGTTTAAGGAAGGTGGTACAAACCAAATGAATCGCCGACATCCCGCTGCTGGTCATTACCGCACCCGCGCCCCCTTCCAGCTCAGCTAATGCGCGCTGCACCACATCACGCGTCGGGTTGCCGCGACGTGAATAGTCATGGGTACGTGGCTGATTAAAATCGATAAAATTATAGGTACTGGAGAGGTGAATCGGGGGGACAACGCAGCCGTATTGCTCGTCATCGTTCAACCCGCTACGGACTGCTATTGTTGCCTGTTTACGCGTCATATTGATTTCCACCAGCCGGATATCGAGAAAATGTTACGTCAGAGTAGACGCACAAATTACGGACGTCAATACATCTGGACATCTAAACTTCTTTGCGTATAGATTGAGCAATGGGATAATAACCGCTAAAATTATAGAGGTTTTAGATATCCTCATGATGTCAGTCAGGTTTCAGTAGTGCTTTGTTTAATCGCAAAGATGATAGAGAAAGGTAATAGCTATCAATAAATAGCAAAAAAGGTTATTTCAGTGACATTAGTCTAGTAAAATCGACATTTATTTAGTGAGAACAGTGAAGATCGGGCATAATTAGCCGGTTTTCAGAATTTAGTATTTTTCCGACAAATTTAAGGTGTCCCATGGCTGAGTGGAACGGCGAGTATGTCAGCCCTTACGCTGAACACGGTAAGAAAAGCGAACAGGTCAAAAAAATCACGGTGTCCATTCCGCTGAAGGTGTTAAAAATCCTCACCGATGAACGGACCCGCCGTCAGGTGAACAACCTGCGCCACGCCACCAACAGTGAATTGTTGTGTGAGGCTTTTTTGCATGCATTTACCGGTCAGCCGCTGCCGAATGACGAAGATCTGCGTAAAGAGCGCAGTGATGAAATCCCGGAAGCCGCGAAGATTTTAATGCGTGAGTTGGGTGTTGATCCCGATACTTGGGAATATTGATTTCCCACAGCAGCTCAGTTTACTCAGAACATAAACCGGGCTGTAGAAATGAAAAAAGGCGCCTAAGGCGCCTTTTTCGTCTGACGGGCAATTACGCTTTGGTAGTACCCGGCACGCTGAAACGCTTGTTAAAGCGGTCAACACGGCCACCGGTCGCAACATCACGCTGCTTGCCAGTGTAGAACGGGTGGCATTCGCCGCACACGTCCAGATTCAGGTCATGACCAACAGTTGAGTTGATCTTGATAACGTTACCGCAAGAGCAAGAAGCAGTAACTAAATCGTATTTAGGGTGGATACCTTTTTTCATGGAAAACCTCTATATTTAGGCCGTGTCGCTATCCAGCCCTACTCCGCCAGACACCACACGATTGATAAATAACAATTTATCGTTAACGAATAGTTGATTACTAACGAACAATCGCCGATAAAATAAACAACGGTTGTTAGCAGAATTTGATATCGAATTATATCAAAGGTGGCAAATAATACAGAATTCGACCAAGCCGCGCAATCGAATCCGCACATTGTGTAGCATGCGGTGTAAACTGTTCAATCTTTATTTATATCCGTCATACTTCAAGTTGCCTATACGTTGGCTTGCTCAATAACCCGAATCGCTTACTTGTAGTTAATCTTACATAAATAAGCTCATCGGGGTTAATGAGCCTCGTCCTTGAGGCTCACCCTGCGGGCTAGCATAAATGCTGTTCAAATCGGTTCCCGACCGCTTTGTTACTCGCTTGCCGCCTTACTGCAACTCGAATTATTTAGGGTATAGGCCGATTGTACTTATTTAGACCAACTTTAGTTATCAGGATGAAAACACATGCCCGTTGTTCAAGTGGCGTTACCCGTACCGCTAACTCGCACTTTCGATTACCGCCTCGACAGCGCTATGGCCTGCCCGGTAGTCGGGGCCCGCGTCAGTGTGCCATTTGGTAAACGTAATGCCATTGGGATCGTGGTGGGCATCAGTGATACCAGCGCATTCCCCCTTGATCAACTCAAAGCCATTGATGCGGTTTTGGACAATGACAGCTTATTCCCACCTAGCTTGTGGCGTATTCTGTGTTGGGCAACGGAGTATTATCATTATCCGATAGGCGAAGTGCTGTTCCACGCGTTGCCCATTTTATTGCGCCAGGGAAAACCCGCGAAATCCGCACCCTTGTGGCAATGGTTTGCCACCGAACAGGGCCGCGCCACGCCGCCAGAAAGCTTAAAACGTGCTCCGAAGCAACAACAGGCCCTAGCTGCGTTATTACAAAAACCGGTTTATCGCCATCAAGTTAATGAAATGGCGTTAACTGAAAGCGCGTTGCAAACATTACGGAGCAAAGGGTTGATTGACTTGCGGGCGCAAGAAGTGGCGGCCACAGACTGGCGCAACGGCTTTTCGGTGTTGGGCGAACGCCTGCGGCTCAATACCGAGCAAGCCACTGCCGTCGGGGCTATTCGTAGTGAAGATACCCAGTTTGCCGCCTGGTTGCTGGCGGGGGTGACCGGCTCCGGTAAAACCGAAGTTTATCTCAGTGTGTTGGAAAATATTCTGGCGCAGGGTCGTCAGGCCCTGGTTTTAGTCCCTGAAATTGGCCTAACCCCGCAGACCATTGCCCGTTTTCGCGAGCGTTTTAATGCGCCGGTTGAGGTGCTCCATTCCGGTTTAAACGACAGCGAGCGCTTATCGGTCTGGCTACGAGCGCGTAACGGCGAAGCCGCGATTGTGATTGGGACTCGCTCTGCGTTGTTTACCCCATTCTCTCGGCTGGGCGTTATCATTATTGATGAAGAGCACGACAGCTCCTATAAACAGCAGGAAGGTTGGCGCTACCACGCCCGAGATTTAGCGGTGTTCCGCGCCCGTGAAGAAGGCATTCCTATTGTGATGGGGACGGCAACTCCTGCGCTGGAAACCTTACATAATGTGCAAATGGGTAAATATCGCCAGCTAACACTGTCAAAACGGGCGGGTAATGCCAAGCCAGCGGTGCAGCACTTACTGGATCTCAAGGGGCTGCCATTAAAAGTTGGCCTTTCTCAGCCGCTGCTAAAACGCATGAAAGCCCATTTGCAGGCTGACAACCAAGTGATTTTGTTTCTCAACCGCCGCGGTTATGCACCCGCGCTACTGTGCCATGAGTGTGGTTGGATTGCAGAATGCCAACGCTGTGACCACTATTACACCCTGCATCAGAATCACCGCCAATTGCGCTGCCATCATTGCGACAGCCAGCGCCCAGTGCCGCAACAATGTCCTAAATGCGGCTCGACCCATATGGTCTCGGTAGGTGTCGGTACCGAACAGTTGGAAAACGAATTAGCGCCTTTATTCCCAGACACCCCAATCACCCGCATTGACCGCGATACCACCAGCCGAAAAGGCTCGCTGGAGCAGCACCTGGCGGATGTGCATCAAGGAGGAGCGCGGATATTGATTGGTACCCAAATGTTAGCGAAAGGTCACCACTTCCCTGATGTCACTCTGGTGGCATTGCTGGATGTCGATGGCGCGCTGTTCTCGGCAGATTTCCGTTCTGCCGAGCGCTTTGCGCAGCTTTACACCCAAGTATCAGGCCGCGCAGGCCGCGCGGGTAAGCAAGGCGAAGTCATTTTACAAACTCACCACCCTGAGCATCCGCTGCTGCAAATTCTGCTGCAACAAGGCTACGATGCCTTTGCCAAACAAGCATTGGCGGAGCGAAAAAGTGTATTTTTACCCCCCTATACCAGTCATATCATTGTGCGTAGTGAAGACCACGATAACCAACAATCAGCGCTGTTTTTGCAACAATTACGCAATTTGTTGGAAGCCAGCCCACTGAAAGACGAGGCATTATGGATTATGGGGCCGGTTCCGGCATTGCAGGCTAAGCGCAGCGGGCGCTTCCGCTGGCAATTACTGTTGCAGCACCCTTCACGACAATTCTTGCAACGGCTGATTAAAACCTCTCAGCCACTTATCAATACTTTGCCGCAAGCACGGAAAGTGAAGTGGACATTGGATGTTGACCCAATAGACAGCTAATGGACGAGTGTCACCGTGATGTTAGCGGTAATGCCAATGATTTTGGGAGTGAAATCGCATCATAAAGCAATCGATTACCCCACTTTCTGCGAGTCAGTTCGAAAAAACCTACTTATGTCACACTTTTTATGCAAATTAGGTAACAAATTGCCCCCACGATCTGTATAGAATGACGGAAAGCCTGCATAAGCATTAGTGCTGACTCGGAGTCAGAGCAAGGAGAAAGGCGTTGGAACATAAGAAAGAATTCACGATGGCCACCATGAAGGACGTTGCCGAAATGGCCGGTGTTTCAACTGCGACGGTATCGCGCGCATTGATGAATCCGGAAAAGGTTTCAACAATGACTCGGCAAAAAGTGGAGCAAGCTGTTCTGGCTGTCGGTTATTCTCCCCATGCTTTATCTCGCAATATCAAACGTAACGAATCGCGCACTATTCTGGTTATTGTACCGGATATCAGCGACCCCTTTTTTGCTGACATCATCCAAGGCATTGAACATGCCGCTGCCCAACAAGGCTATCTGATATTAATTGGTGATTGCGCACAACAACCCCAGCAAGAGCGTAGCTTCGTTAACCTGATTATCACCAAGCAGATTGATGGCATGTTGTTGCTAGGCTCCAATCTACCTTTCGATGCCAGCAAGGAAGAACAACGTAATTTACCGCCGATGGTGATGGCAAATGAGTTTGCACCCGAGTTAGAACTGCCCACCGTCCATATTGATAACCTTACCGCGGCCTATGAAGCGGTAGAATATCTGATTAGATTGGGTCACCAGCGCATTGCCTGTGTTGCGGGGCCTGAAAACTTTCCGCTATGCCAATATCGACTACAAGGCTATATCCAGGCGCTACGCCGTAATGGTATCGAGGTCGACAGCAACTATATTATACGCGGTGATTTTAGCTATGAAGCGGGTGTTGATACCTTTATCAAGCTGATGGACCTGCCAGAACCCCCTACCGCAATATTCTGTCACAATGATGTCATGGCGATAGGCGCGATGTGGCAAGCGAAGAAAATGGGCCTGCGCATCCCGCAGGATGTCTCTGTCGTCGGCTTCGACGACTTAAAATTGTCACAGTATTGCGATCCCCCCTTGACCACCGTGGCACAACCACGTTATGAAATTGGTCGGCAAGCCATGTTACTATTACTCGAACAGTTACAAGGGCATCCAGTACAGAGTGGCTCCCGCTTGTTAAATACCGAATTAATTGTCAGGGAAAGTACTGCTGCGCCTAAACGCTAGGCAAATATTCAGGGGTTCAGTAACATGACGGGCTTATTCCATCATCACGACGCAGCGAAACGATAGTGGCACAAAGAGATTATGTAAGCCGAGGGCGCTCAGGAGCGCGGCGCAAAAGCACCAGCCGGAAAAAACGCAGTGCTCCAGCAGTATCCAAAACCGTGATGGCACTGGCCGTCGCGCTATTAGTGGTATTTGTTGGTGGCCTTTATTTCATCACCCACAATAAGCCGGGCGAGCTTCCGTTACTGCCCAGCCATGATCCGCGTACCGGCAATGGCTTGCCGCCGAAACCCGAAGAACGCTGGCGTTATATTAAAGAGCTGGAAAACCGTCAGATTGGCGTCCCAACACCTACAGAGCCCTCTGCTGGTGGCGAAGTCAATTCTAAAACGCAACTGACCAATGAGCAGCGCCAATTGCTTGAGCAGATGCAGGCGGATATGCGGCAGCAGCCAACCCAGCTGTCAGAGGTGCCGTATAATGAAGGGATGCAGGTGCCACGCTCCGCTGTGACCATCAAACCCCCGGTCACCAATATGCAGCAGCCATTAACGCCACCACGTCAGACGGTTGCGCCAGTGCCAGCACCGCAGACACAAGTGCAGCCACCGGTCACGACACCACCGCGCACTCAGCAACTGGTGACTCCAGTCGCGCCAGCAGTGACACCGCCGAAACCGGAAAAAGAGAAAGAAAAAGCGCAACGCTGGATGGTGCAATGTGGTTCATTTAAAGCCGCAGATCAGGCGGAATCTATTCGCGCCCAATTGGCGTTCGAAGGGATAGAAAGCCGCATTACCGCCGGTGGTGGCTGGAATCGCGTGGTACTCGGCCCTTACAGCACTAAGGCTGCGGCAGATAAAGCCTTACAGCGTTTGAAAGGTGCGGGCCAATCAGGATGCATCCCCCTCGCAGTTGGGGGTTGAAAAGCAGTAATCCTCCCCCATTTATAATCTCAATATACCCCGTGTTGTTTTGCTGCAAGGCAATACGGGGACTCATTCAGTCCGCAACGAGGGTCCGCTCGTGACAACAATTGTAAGTGTACGCCGTAATGGTCATGTAGTTATCGGTGGTGATGGCCAGGTCACTCTGGGCAATACCGTAATGAAAGGCAACGCCAAGAAAGTACGCCGCCTTTATCACGATAACGTCATTGCAGGTTTTGCTGGCGGTACTGCCGACGCCTTTACGCTATTTGAGCTATTTGAGCGAAAACTGGAGATGCACCAGGGCCACCTGACTAAAGCGGCGGTTGAATTAGCCAAAGATTGGCGCACTGACCGCATGTTACGCAAACTCGAGGCGCTGTTGGCTGTCGCGGATAAAACCGCATCACTCATCATCACCGGTAATGGCGATGTGGTTCAGCCTGAAGATGACCTGATTGCTATCGGTTCCGGCGGGCCTTATGCCCAGTCTGCCGCGCGCGCACTGCTAGAAAATACTGAATTGGGTGCGCGGGATATCGTGGAAAAATCACTGAGCATTGCGGGGGATATTTGTATCTACACCAACCGCTTCCAAACCATTGAAGAATTAACGTACGAAACGTTATCAACACATAAAGCGTAAGGATAGAGTGACATGTCTGAAATGACTCCCCGCGAGATTGTCAGCGAACTTGATAGCTATATCATCGGCCAAGATAAAGCTAAACGTGCAGTGGCCATTGCCCTGCGTAACCGCTGGCGTCGGATGCAGCTTAACGAAGAGCTGCGCCACGAAGTTACTCCTAAAAATATTCTGATGATCGGCCCGACCGGTGTGGGTAAAACAGAAATTGCCCGCCGCCTGGCAAAATTAGCCAACGCGCCGTTTATCAAAGTAGAAGCCACCAAGTTCACCGAAGTTGGCTATGTTGGTAAAGAAGTGGATTCTATTATCCGCGATCTAACCGATGCAGCAGTGAAAATGGTTCGTCATCAATCCATTGAGAAAATGCGTTATCGGGCGGAAGAATTAGCCGAAGAACGTATTCTGGATGTGCTGATCCCACCGGCCAAGAATAACTGGGGCCAACCGGACGAAACCCAAGAGCCATCCGCGACTCGTCAGGCTTTCCGCAAAAAGCTGCGCGAAGGTCAACTTGACGACAAAGAGATTGAAATCGATCTGGCAGCATCACCGGTCGGTGTTGAAATTATGGCTCCTCCGGGTATGGAAGAGATGACTAACCAGCTGCAATCGATGTTCCAGAACATTGCTGGTCAGAAACAAAAACCGCGTAAAATCAAAATCAAAGAAGCATTTAAACTGCTGATTGAGGAAGAAGGCGCGAAGTTAGTCAATCCGGAAGAGCTGAAACAGCAGGCGATTGATGCGGTTGAGCAACACGGCATCGTGTTCATCGACGAAATCGATAAAATCTGTAAACGTGGCCAGACTTCAGGCCCGGATGTGTCCCGTGAGGGGGTACAGCGTGACTTGCTGCCATTAGTTGAAGGCTGCACTGTATCAACCAAACACGGCATGGTGAAAACAGACCATATCCTGTTTATTGCCTCCGGTGCATTCCAGGTCTCCAGCCCATCCGATCTTATCCCGGAATTGCAAGGTCGCTTGCCAATCCGTGTAGAATTGCAGGCGCTGACCACCGATGATTTTGAGCGCATCTTGACTGAGCCGAGTGCTTCGTTGACTGAACAGTACAAAGCACTGATGGCAACTGAAGGGGTGACGGTTGAGTTTACCCGTGAAGGTATTCGCAAAATCGCGGAAGCGGCATGGCAGGTTAATGAGCGCACCGAGAATATTGGCGCACGTCGCTTGCATACCGTGTTGGAACGTCTGATGGAAGATATCTCTTATGACGCAAGCGAAAGTAATGGTCAGTCCATCACTATTGACGCGGCATATGTGGGTAAACATCTGGATGAACTGGTAGCTGATGAAGATTTGAGTCGTTTTATCCTATAATTCGCTTTATAAGCCTTTGCTGGATAAAATAGTTCGCCAAATTAATATTGAGTGGGAGGCGATGCCTCCCACTCTTATTTTTATTAACTCGCCGATATGGGCGGACCAGACTCCTATAAAATGAAGCAGAAAATGAGCCTATCAACTAATACCAGCCAGACCCAGGCTTGGCTGGAAAGCCTGCGGCCAAGAACACTGCCACTGGCCTTTGCCTCTATCGTTACCGGTTCAGCGTTGGCTGTCTGGCTCGATAGTTTTAAGCCCGCTGTCGCCTTGCTCGCCTTATTAACCGCTGGCCTACTGCAAATTTTGTCCAATCTCGCCAATGATTATGGCGATGCTATCAAGGGCAGTGATACCGAAGAACGTATCGGGCCATTGCGCGGCATGCAAAAAGGGATGATTACGCGTCAGCAAATGAAGGTTGCGCTGATAATCACTGTTAGCCTGACCGTCATTTCGGGTATCGCGCTCATTGCCGTGGCCTGCGAAAAACCCAGCGACATTTTAGGTTTTTTACTGCTGGGGCTGATGGCCATTGTAGCTGCAATTACCTACACTGTGGGTAGCAAACCCTATGGTTATATGGGGTTGGGTGATATTTCAGTGTTGGTTTTCTTCGGCTGGCTGAGTGTCGCCGGGACTTACTATCTTCAAGCCGGGCACTTTGACAGTATCGTTATGCTACCCGCCACCGCCTGTGGTTTACTGGCGACAGCCGTTTTAAATATTAATAATTTGCGTGATATCGAAAATGATAGAGCCAATGGCAAAAACACACTGGCAGTGCGTTTAGGCCCGGTGGTTGCTCGTTATTATCATGCCCTGCTGATCGCGGCAGCTATCTTCTGTCTGGCATTATTCAATATTCTGTATCTGCATAATTGGGCGGGTTGGCTCTTTATTCTGGCGGTTCCCTTGCTGGTCAAGCACGCGCTATTTGTGCTGCGTGAACCCACCGCAGCGGGTATGCGCCCTATGCTCGAGCATATGGTCAAAGCTGCGTTGCTGACCAATATTCTGTTTGCTATCGGCCTGGTGCTCAGTTAACCCCTCCGATTTCTTTCTCCGGGCAACAGTTGATAACCCTGCCCGGAGAAATTTAACAATTGATGATTTTGCCAACAGCGGCCAGAAAGGGATATACTTAACATCCCAGCCGCAACCAGACGTTAATCCTATGAAATATGATACTTCCGAACTCTGTGACATCTATCATGAAGAGGTCAATGTGGTAGAACCCCTGTTCTCCAATTTTGGCGGACGCACTTCATTTGGTGGCAAGATTACTACTGTAAAATGTTTCGAAGATAACGGCTTGTTGTTTGACCTACTGGAAGAAAATGGTCTTGGCCGTGTGTTAGTTGTCGATGGCGGTGGCTCAGTACGCCGTGCATTAATCAACGCCGAACTTGCTGATTTAGCATTAAAAAATGAGTGGGAAGGTATTGTTGTTTATGGTGCCGTGCGCCAGGTAGATGATTTGGCGGAATTGGATATTGGTATCCAGGCGATGGCAGCGATTCCAGTCGGTGCTGCAGATGAAGGGATTGGTGAGAGTGATATCCGCGTTAACTTTGGCGGTGTGACATTCTTCTCCGGTGACCACTTGTACGCCGACAACACCGGGATCATCTTGTCAGAAGAACCTTTGGATATTGAATAATATCTCTCTGGTTTATCGACTATACCCTGAATAATTCGAGTTGCAGGAAGACCGGTATAGAAAGGGCGATATCAATATCGCCCTTGTTGCCTTTCGTACTCGAAGAAGCTGCGTAACTAGCGGCTTTCAGCAATATATTGTTGATGCTTTAAGCCCACTGGCACTCAGACTTCTTCCATCTTTCCCAACAGAGCACGCAGACGATCCTGCCAAACATGCTGTTCTTGTTTCAATTGCTCATTTTCGCGCACTAGCGCTTCACGGCCACCTGCCGCTTCCTGAACTTCTTGGGACAAGGTGTTATTCTTCTCTTTCAGCTCTTCAATTTCCATCTGTAACAAAGTGATGGTATCAATCGCCTGCTGAACTTTAACTTCCAATTTCTCAAATACTTCAAATGACATTCTTCGGTCCCCTTATGAGTCGCAAGGCGTACATCTTTTGGTCGCAGTTATCATTTCTCACTTCAGTTACCGCGTAAACCGCAGTCACTATCGGCAAATGAAACTGCTGTGAATACTTATCGCGCTATATATCCATCGAACAACTATAACAAGCGCTATGTTTTAGGCGTCCCATCACACAGGTGACGCAATATGATAAAAACGATAGTCTTAGGCGATGCCCTTGTAGAGCGATTGTATGTAGCCAGTCTCCCCCTGTCTAGCGCCATACCGGTACAAACCACACTCTGTAGCAATTTCGTGTCAGTAACTATCAGTGAATACCGAAAAACTATCAGTGAATACCGAAAAAACATCAGCAAAAACCGAAAAATCCCTACGACCTATCCTGCTAAGTTATACACAGCTTTAACAACTGGGAAAGAAAGCACTGGTCTGATCACACTTTCAAAGTCCCTTAACATCCGCAAATAACGCGAAATCGCTCATTTTTATGACACACCACACACATTTCGATTTCGCTATTTCTCGTTTGTGCTCGTTAACGATAAATTTACATCACCCCCTCCGTACTCCGGAGGGCAAAAATAAGAAATACCCTATAAATCTCTGTCTCTAGGACATCTACTATGAGCCAAACCGCTAGTTCGACCTTGAAGGGCCAATGTATCGCGGAGTTTCTCGGTACTGCTCTACTTATCTTTTTTGGTGTGGGCTGTGTCGCTGCATTAAAATTGGCAGGGGCCAGTTTTGGGCAGTGGGAAATTAGTATCATTTGGGGCCTGGGTGTTGCCATGGCTATTTATCTCACAGCAGCAATTTCAGGTGCTCACCTTAATCCAGCAGTGACTATCGCCTTATGGCTATTTGCCTGCTTTGATCGCAGTAAAGTTATTCCCTACATTTTGGCACAGATTGCCGGTGCATTTTGTGCTGCGGCCTTAGTGTTCGGCCTCTACTACAATCTGTTCATCGATTTTGAACAAACTCATCAGATAGCACGCGGCAGTGTGGAAAGCCTGAATCTGGCCGGTATTTTCTCTACTTATCCAAATCCACACATTTCTGTTTTCCAGGCTTTCTTGGTTGAAACCGTCATAACCGCTATTTTGATGTGTCTTATCTTGGCGCTGACTGACGACGGTAACGGTATTCCACGCGGCCCACTGGCACCACTGCTGATTGGTATTTTGATTGCCGTTATCGGCGGCTCAATGGGGCCACTGACCGGGTTCGCATTAAACCCAGCGCGTGACTTTGGTCCAAAACTATTCGCTTATTTTGCAGGTTGGGGCGAAATCGCCTTCACTGGTGGGCGTGATATTCCTTACTTCTTAGTCCCTATCTTCGGGCCAATCGTCGGCGCATTGGTGGGTGCATTCGGTTATCGTGCTCTGATTGGTCGCCATTTGCCATGCGATGTGTGTGCCATTGATGATGAAGAAACCACGGTTACGACCACAGAACGCAAAGCGTAAATATTAGATACTGTCACTTAAAAAGTAGGCTAACTATGACAACTGAAAATACTACTCAAAAGAAATACATTGTCGCGCTTGATCAGGGTACCACCAGCTCCAGAGCAGTGGTGCTGGACCACGATGCCAATATCGTGAGTGTTTCTCAGCGTGAATTTACCCAAATCTACCCGAAAGCGGGGTGGGTTGAGCATGACCCAATGGAAATCTGGGCCACACAAAGCTCCACCTTGGTTGAAGTACTCGCCAAAGCCGGCATCAGTTCTGACGAAATCGCCGGTATCGGTATTACCAACCAACGTGAAACCACCATTGTTTGGGACAAGGCCACTGGCAAACCGGTGTATAACGCCATTGTTTGGCAATGCCGCCGTACCGCTGAAATCTGCGAGAAACTGAAAAAAGAGGGGCTGGAAGAGTACATTCGCCACAATACCGGGCTGGTGGTTGACCCTTACTTCTCCGGCACCAAAGTGAAGTGGATCCTGGATAACGTAGAAGGCGCTCGTGACCGTGCTGAGCGCGGCGAGTTGCTGTTTGGTACCGTAGACACCTGGCTGGTGTGGAACATGACACAAGGCCGTGTACACGTCACGGATTACACCAACGCATCACGTACCATGATGTTTAATATTCGCACCAAAGAGTGGGACGAACGCATGTTGAAAGCGCTGAATATCCCGCGCGCCATGCTGCCAGAAGTTCGCCCATCCTCAGAAATTTACGGCCAGACCAACATTGGGGGCAAAGGCGGGACGCGTATCCCTATTGCCGGTATCGCCGGTGACCAACAAGCCGCGCTGTTCGGCCAGCTTTGTGTCCAACCGGGCATGGCCAAAAATACTTACGGAACAGGCTGCTTCCTGCTGATGAACACCGGCACAGAAGCGGTTCAATCCAACCATGGCTTACTGACCACCATTGCCTGCGGCCCACGCGGCGAAGTCAACTATGCGCTGGAAGGCGCGGTATTTATTGGCGGCGCATCCATCCAATGGCTGCGTGACGAGCTGAAACTGATCAGCGATGCCACCGACTCCGAGTATTTCGCCACCAAAGTAAAAGACAGCAACGGCGTGTATGTGGTGCCTGCTTTCACTGGGTTAGGAGCTCCTTATTGGGACCCGTATGCCCGTGGTGCGATTTTCGGTCTGACCCGTGGTGTCAACAGTAACCATATTATCCGTGCAACTCTCGAATCCATTGCTTATCAAACTCGTGATGTACTGGATGCTATGCAAGCGGATTCCGGTGCGCGCCTGAAGTCACTGCGTGTTGATGGCGGGGCGGTCGCAAACAACTTCCTGATGCAATTCCAAGCCGACATTCTGGGCACGCGTGTTGAGCGTCCGGCAGTGCGTGAAAGCACGGCGCTGGGTGCCGCATTCCTCGCAGGTCTGGCGACGGGCTTCTGGAATGATTTGGATGAAGTGAAAAGTAAAGCAACTATCGAGCGCGAATTCCGTCCAGGGATCGAAACCACCGAGCGTGACTTCCGCTATAAAGGCTGGAAGAAAGCGGTGGCCCGTGCTCAAGCTTGGGAAGATCACGAAGAATAACGGCCCGCCGGTAAAATCGAGTCTGTTTTAAGCTATCTATAACGCGCCATCATCCCCCGACGGCGCGTTTTTTATTGTGAAAAATCTCATCACACCCAAAGACACCCTACGGCTTCACGCCACAAAGATGATAGAATTCCCGCTTACATTCTTCTTCTATTACCCTAAATAGTTCGAGTTGCAGGAAAGCGGCAAACGAGAGAAGCGCCAGGAGCTTACATTAAGTAAGTCATTGGGGTGACAAATCTGTCGGGAGCAGTTGTGAACACTGCTTGCAGCGGCCTCGGAAAGACGAGGCCCAAGGATGGGCCGAATCATGAGCCCAACACATATGCAGCTTGAAGTATGACGGGGATACAGGTCTAACCATGAAACGTGAATTAGCCATCGAGTTTTCTCGTGTCACTGAAGCTGCTGCGCTGGCAGGCTATAAGTGGCTGGGTCGGGGCGATAAAAATGCTGCCGACGGCGCTGCTGTTCGGGCCATGCGTATTATGCTCAATCAGGTCAATATTGATGGGCAAATTGTTATCGGCGAAGGTGAAATCGATGAAGCCCCGATGTTGTTTATTGGTGAGCACGTCGGTACTGGCCAAGGCGATGCAGTTGATATCGCCGTTGACCCTATTGAAGGTACCCGCATGACGGCAATGGGTCAGGCCAATGCACTGGCCGTGCTGGCGGTGGGAGATAAAGGCACATTTTTACATGCGCCTGATATGTATATGGAAAAACTGGTAGTTGGGCCCGGAGCTAAAGGAGCAATCGACCTAAACCTGCCGCTGGAACTCAACTTGCGCAATGTTGCCATCAAGTTGAATAAACCGCTGACTGACTTAACTGTTATCACGCTAGCCAAACCGCGCCATGACGGTATTATCGCCGAAATGCAGCAACTTGGGGTCAAAGTGTTTGCTATTCCCGATGGCGACGTCGCGGCCTCTATTTTAACCTGTATGCCAGAAAGTGATGTGGATGTGATGTACTGCATCGGCGGCGCGCCGGAAGGGGTAATTTCTGCGGCGGTGATCCGCGCATTGGACGGCGATATGCAAGGCCGTTTATTACCGCGCCATCAAGTCAAAGGTGATAACCAAGACAACCGCCGCATCGGCGAACAAGAACTGGCGCGCTGCAAATCAATGGGCATCGAAGCCGGTAAAGTGCTGTTATTGGGTGATATGGCCCGTAATGATAATGTGATTTTCTCAGCCACTGGGATTACCAAAGGTGACTTGCTGGAAGGCATTTATCGCAAAGGAAACATGGCGACCACCGAGACACTGCTGATTCGCGGTAAATCCCGCACTATCCGCCGTATCCGCTCGACTCATTTCCTTGATCGCAAAGACCCGGCATTGCATGAGTTCTTACTGTAACTCGGCTCACCAATTCTTTAGCAAAAAATAAAAATATTGCCGGCTGATAAGATTAAACGAAGGGGAAGCGTGCCGTTGGGGTCGTAGCGACGCCAGTCACCGGAGCGCCCCTAGGTACGTTAGCCCCTTCGCTCACAAAAGATTTATCATCTTTTAGCGGTTAAACACGGTGTTCTTGCGGTTGCATCCGGTGAGATAGCGGCCACCAGCACAACAAAATCAACACCGCCATGGCAAACATCAACAGCCCCAAGCTGAATTGTCCTGTTTGTGGCAGCATGGCTGATAACCAAGTCACCAGGCCTGACCCGACATTCTGTAGCCCGCCAACCAATGCCCCCGCCGCACCGGCCAGATAAGGGAAAGGCTCCATCGCCCCGGTGGTAGCTAGCGGGAACAACATCCCGGCACCAAAAAAGAACAGCGCAGCCGGTATCACCAGCGTCCAAATATTCATAATGCCAAACCAGCCGGGTATCCACATCATCAAGCCAGCCAACAGACAGCTGATCACCGAGTGCCACATCAGGTTATGGAAAGTTTTACTGTCACGGCCGGCATACCACGCGCCAAAGAATGCCGCTGGAATCGGCAGGATAAATAAAATGCTAACCGTCACCCCGCTCAGCCCCAGCACGCCGCCCATCAATACGCCCGCACTGGCCTCAAACACCGCAATACCCGCCAATGCACCAATCAACATCACCAAATAACAGCTAAAAGCGCGGTCAGATAACAATAAGCGGAAACTGGCGAGCATTCGCCGTTTTTCGGTTTGTTGCGGGCGAGTCTCCGGTAACCAACGGAATATGCAAAATGCCACCCCGCTACATAAAAAGAGCAGAAAAGCGTAGCTTGCGCGCCAGCCAAACAGACTGCCCAGCACCCCACCGATAACCGGAGCCAGGAGGGGGCTGACCAAAATCCCCATATTTAACATGCTATTAGCGTAACGCAGTGCTGTGCCCGCATATAAATCCCGCGGCATAGTTCGCGCCATCACCCCCGCAACTCCCGTCCCCATGCCCTGCAAAGCACTGGCCGCGACCAGTAGGGGCAAGCTATTGGCCAGCCAGGCCCCCAATGCGCCCAACATGAATATCATCATGCCCGCCAGAATGACGGGGCGACGCCCAATGCGATCAGACAATGGGCCATAAATCAGTTGCGAGAAGCCATAAGTCAGCAGATAGGCCGCCATCACGCGCTGCACCGCACCGGTACGCACTGATAAATCGCGGGCGATATCCGCGATAACAGGGACATAAATGGTTTGTGCCATTTGACCGACGGCCACCAGCAGAATCAACATCACCAACAGGTGTAAATTCTCTATTTTTCTCATAATCTTAGTTAGTTGTTAGCTGGACTTCATGCCACATCAACTTGGCCGTTAAACGCGGTATTGTGTGACACACCTCACTATTGATGCATAAGCTAACAAATTCATATTTTTTAGCGAGCCAGCACGACATATTGCAAAATGGCTAACTGGCAGATAAAAACACCATTCCCGTAAAGTTAACTGTCCAGATGTGTCTTTCCCGCTCTCGAATAACACCGTAGCGCTCATGGCGTCATGAGATAACATTTAATCGATAATATTTTCTATTAAGATCCCCTAAAATACCGCCAGCACTTTAGGACTACTTCGATAAGTATTTGAATAAAGGGAGTCAGAATTATGGCTGAATGGGTTAGTGGCAAAATTACTCACATTGAGCACTGGACCGACTCGTTGTTCAGTATTCGGGTCAATGCGCCAATTGATCCCTTTACCGCCGGTCAATTTGCCAAGCTGGCATTAGATATCAACGGCGAGCGGGTACAACGGGCCTATTCCTACGTCAATGCGCCAAGTGACGACAACCTGGAGTTCTATCTGGTCACCGTACCAGAGGGGAAACTCAGCCCACGACTTGACCAACTGGCGGTGGGTGGCGAAGTGATGGTGACCAAGCAAGCGGCGGGCTTCTTTGTACTGGAAGAAATTCCGGATTGCGACACGTTATGGATGCTAGCAACGGGTACCGCCATTGGTCCGTATCTGTCTATTTTGCAGGAAGGGCGCGATTTAGATCGCTTTAAAAATCTGGTGTTGGTTCATGCTGCACGCTTTGCCCGCGACCTCAGCTATCTGCCATTGATGCAGCAACTTGAGCAACGTTATAACGGCAAACTACGGATTCAGACAGTTGTCAGCCGCGAAGAGTCGCCAGGGTCATTGACCGGCAGGGTTCCGGCACTGATTGAAAATGGCTCTCTGGAAACCGCTGTCGGCTTGAAAATTGACGCGCAAGATAGCCATGTCATGCTGTGCGGTAACCCGCAAATGGTACGAGATACCCAGCAATTGCTGAAAGAACAGCGTGAAATGCGTAAACATTTACGCCGCAAACCGGGGCATATGACCAGCGAGCAATATTGGTAATAAACAGTATTAGCAACAAACAGTCTTGGTAAAACTAACCTACTAATAGTAAAGGGCCATATGGCCCTTTTTGCTTTATCAAACTCTGTTCACTGTGGTGTTTTATCAGCCAGAAACTTCACTGGCACCGCTTCTGGGCCAAAACGATTGTCACCCTCGGTACCGAGAAATGCGCCGCAATCAATAAACATCATGACAATAATTAGTGTGGGAATAAACCGCCCAACACCCCATTGCCAGATGGGTGTTAGCATCTCCCAGTTACCCGCCATCAGCATCCAAGCTAACACCACCAATAGCGCCCACCAACCGGCTTTATTGCGGTCATGTAGCCGTTTGACGACCACGGTTGCCGTGGGCCACAGTAAAAAAACAATAGCAAAAGCGGCGGTCTGAGTGGAAAGCCAATTCTGCCCTGCCAATGTAAAGATAACCAGCATTGCCAGTAACCACAGCCCAATCCAGATCCAAAAATCACGCCGCCCGATACGGCCTTTTAACGAGAAACACCACTGCTGTATTGTCATCAATAACCAGATCCATTTAACTGATATATGTAAAGTTGGTATATACAATAGAGTAACCCAACGCCACAACTAACCTATACTCTTTGCAGTGAATTTTGACAATCACCCCCAATTACCGCTTTAATCCCCTACACAAACTGCAAACAACGGCATAAGTCATGAGAAAAGAAATAATCGCAATGCTGACAATACTGCTGCTAATAGCAACAGTTAGCCGCGCTCATGCCGACCCGGACGCTGGCGATGATCAGCAGGCAGAAAACACTCAGCCAACGGCTCCTTATCTGCTTTCCGGCGCGCCAACCTTTGATTTAACCCTGGTTAAATTCCGTGAAAGTTATAACCACGCCAACCCGACACTGCCTATCAGTGAGTTTCACGCCATCATCGTAAAAGATGATGTGCCGCCGCTGACCCGTGCTGCCAGTAAGATTAACGAGAATCTCTATGCTTCAACCGCATTGGAGAAAGGTACGGGTAAGATTAAAACCTTACAAATTACCTATTTGCCAATCAAAGGGAGCGAGGAGAAAGCGGCTCGGCTGCTAGCGGTTAATTACATGGCAGCCCTGATGCGCCAGTTTGAACCCACACTCACACTCGAACAAAGTGTCAGCAATGTGCAACAATTGCTGACGCAAGGCAAAGGTTCGCCTTTCTTCGCTCATCCTGTTGGCGCAATTCGCTATGTTGTGGCAGATAATGGCGAAAAAGGGCTTACCTTCGCTGTTGAACCGATTAAGCTGTCACTATCTGAAGCATAATCTCGCCGCAATTAATGACGAAAAGCAAAGCCATTGCCGCTAATCATCTCTATACTGTTGGACAGGTAAACTGCCTGTCGGGCAGTCATTATTATTGACCCTCGCGTCCCCTTGTTGGAGGAAGAAACATGCGTCATCCATTAGTTATGGGTAACTGGAAGCTGAACGGTAGCACTCACATGGTTAACGAGCTTATCGCTGGCCTGCGTAAAGAACTGAGCACTGTTGACGGCTGTGGCGTTGCTATTGCCCCACCGGCTATCTATCTGAATCAAGCTAAACATGAGCTGTCAGGTAGCCGCATCGCGCTGGGCGCACAAAACGTGGATGTGAATCTGTCCGGCGCATTCACCGGCGAAACTTCTGCTGAAATGCTGAAAGATGTTGGTGCTCAATACATCATCATCGGCCACTCTGAGCGCCGTACTTATCACAACGAAAGTGATGAATTCATCGCGAAGAAATTTGGCGTACTGAAAGAAATCGGCCTAATCCCAGTATTGTGCATCGGTGAAACTGAAGCAGAAAACGAAGCAGGTCAAACTGAAGCGGTCTGCGCCAAACAACTGGACGCCGTGCTGAATACCTTGGGTGTGAAAGCATTCGAAGGTGCGGTTATCGCTTATGAGCCAATCTGGGCTATCGGTACCGGCAAATCAGCTACTCCAGCACAGGCACAAGCGGTTCACAAATTTATTCGTGACCATATTGCCAAGCTTGATGCCGCGGTTGCAGCACAAGTTATCATTCAGTACGGCGGTTCCGTGAATGATAAAAATGCAGCAGAACTGTTCACCCAGCCTGATATCGATGGCGCGCTGGTTGGCGGTGCATCACTGAAAGCGGATGCATTCGCCGTTATCGTGAAAGCCGCTGCAAAAGCTAAAAAAGCCTAATTCAGGTTCTAAGCTACCGATTAAGCTGGGGCAGATGATGCTCCGGCTTTTTTATTATCTGGCTGTTTAAAAATTTTCTCATATAAATCGATTCCATCCGTTCCTACCGAACCAAAGAATTTACTTATCTGAGCTTTCTGGCGTATCTGACTAGACAGCCTTATTTGTTCTTCACAATCTGCAATCTCTTCCTCCTTATAAAGACTGAGATCGTATTTTATATATGTCTTCTTCTGAGTATCGAGAAAATGGATAAAATTACTGCCTTCAAATTTAATCACATTACAGGCGTGACCTTCTGTCACCCATGGCAATATGCTCCATAAAGCTGGACGTTTAATCACAAGAACACCATATAAGGCTTCATCACGCTGATAGCTTTGTAGCTGAGTCACCAACTGAGTAACCGATTTTTTTTCATAAATAAGCCGGTCCATATTTCCTTTAACATCAGCCCCCCTTAGATATGGCAATGCTAGATGTAGCTTATTTTGCTCTAATGTATCGATAACCGCTGTAGCACAAGAAGCACAGTTAGTTTGACCAAAACCATGGATACCAAATAACGCCAGCAAAGCGGCCAATGGCCGTAGCCATAAAGGTGCTTTACCATCACAATTCACTTTATCTAATAAATAGTCTGATAAGTAATTTTCCAGACTTAGGGGTGATTCTCCATTTTTATCAACAGGATAACTTTTCGGTCTTAAAGCGTCTTCAACTTGCCTGTTTATTATTTTAGGTGGTGTATAGCTCTCAGTAATACCTGCTGAACCGATATCCCATTCATCATTTTCATATATAATTGACGCGTTACTATGCAGTGATTCAAAACTGCCACTGCGCGATAAAGATCTTAATGGCGGAGTGTGTGAATCCCCCGAAACTTGCCCGCCCCCTGAATCCGTACCAGACATGCTACTAATATTCATAATCTTTTCCCCTGACTCACTAAGTTTTATTATTCCGCCACGATTCAATAACGCATTTGACACGCGCTGGCGAATTAGGCGGTTTTTATCTGTAAGAAAGAGAAGAATTATAAAAATAATCAGAGGGTTAAAATGGCTAATAAAACAAAGCGCCCGTAAGCATTCACTGACGGGCGCTATCGTTTCTTATTTGATTGCGGACTTCTTTATCGCTGACTTCTTTATCTCTTACTGATTTCGTCAAACACGCCGCCAGTCGCGAAGTGCACCTGCTGGGCTTTGGTCCAGCCACCGAACACATCATCAATGGTAAACAATTTTAGTTGCGGGAACTCTTTGGCAAACTTGGCAGCCACAGCCGGATCACGTGGACGATAGTAATTCTTGGCGGCAATAGTTTGGCCTTCTGGTGAATACAGGTATTTTAAATAAGCATCAGCCACTTCACGGGTGCCGCGCTTATCAACCACTTTATCCACCACCGAAACCGTCGGCTCAGCTAAAATAGACACACTCGGCGTAATGATATCAAACTGGTCTTTACCCACTTCATTCACCGCCAGCAGAGCTTCATTTTCCCAGGCAATCAATACATCGCCAATCCCACGCTCGACGAAGGTATTAGTCGCCCCGCGCGCGCCAGAATCCAAAACTTCCACATTTTTATACAACTGTTTGACAAATTCTTGTGCCTTGGCCTGGTCGTTATTGTTGTGCTCTAACGCATAGCCCCATGCCGCCAAGTAGTTCCAGCGCGCACCACCGGAGGTTTTCGGGTTAGGCGTAATGACCGAAATACCCGGCTTCACTAAATCTGACCAATCATGAATCTGTTTTGGGTTCCCTTTACGCACCAGGAAGACGATAGTTGAAGTATAAGGCGCGGAGTTATCAGGCAGGCGCTTAATCCAGTCTTTATCAATACGACCACGTTCAGCAATAGCATCGACGTCATAAGCTAAAGCCAGGGTCACGACATCAGCTTCAATACCATTAATCACCGAGGTCGCCTGTTTACCAGAACCGCCATGTGATTGGCGCACCGTCACCTTATCACCCGTTTTCTCTTGCCAATATTTGCTAAATGCTTGGTTATAATCTTGATAAAATTCACGTGTCGGATCATATGACACATTCAGCAATTGAACATCTTTTGCCATGGCACCTGATGCCAGCAGCAGTAATGAAAGACCTACACCCCATTTACGCATTGACCCGCTCCCCAGAATTGTTGTTATTAACTTAATTAGTTGGCTTGATACTGAGCGTGCCAGAAACTTTCCGGTCAATTAAAGAATAAAAAAGTTTTTATTATATCAATACGGAATATATGAGTGACTGAAAATAAAAAACCCCCGCAATTGCGAGGGTTTAGCGATCAAACGAATAGCTGTTTTAGAACAATTTCTTCGCAGTATCGTACCAATCTTCTTTAAATTTACTTTTCTTATTTTCTGGCGCGATACAAACGGAGATTAATTCATGCACCATCTTCTCGTTTTGTACCCCAACGCAGAAGCCGCCGCGCGAATAATCATGATTTTCCAACAGCAGATCAACAGCATAAGCGCCCATACGGGAAGCTAGAATACGGTCATAGGGAACTGGTGCACCACCGCGCTGGATATGGCCCAAGACAGTACCACGGGTTTCGCGACCGGTTTCTTTCTCAATGTATTTAGCCAGCTCGTCGATATTGTCCAGTTTTTCAGTAATTGCCACAATTGCGTGCTTTTTACCTTTCTCGATGCCCGCTTTGATTTCAGCAACCAAATCTTCACGTTTGAATTCAACTTCAGGGATAGCAATAAACTCGCAGCCCCCGGCAATAGCAGCCGCCAGTGTCAGATCACCACAATACCGGCCCATCACTTCGACGATAGAAATACGCTGATGCGAAGAAGAGGTATCCCGTAAGCGGTCAATTGCTTCCACCACGGTACCCAGTGCGGTGAAGAAACCGATGGTATAGTCAGTCCCAGCCACATCGTTATCGATAGTGCCCGGCAAGCCGATACAGTGAATTCCACCTTCTTTGGTGAGTAAGTCTGCACCCGCATAAGAACCGTCACCACCGATAACTACCAGGCCATCAATACCACGGTCTTTCATATTCTGTAGGGCGATTTTACGTTTTTCTGGATCTCGAAATTCAGGGAAACGCGCAGAACCCAAGAAAGTACCGCCGCGGTTAATCATATCTGACACGCTATAGCGGTCCAGCTTCCTCATTCGATTCTCAAACAAGCCAAGGTAGCCATCTTCAATACCGTAAACTTCTAATCCTGCTGACAAAGCTGCACGAACAACCCCACGAATGGCTGCATTCATACCTGGCGCATCACCGCCGCTTGTTAGTACACCGATTTTCTTGACCATGACTACCTCTGAACTTGTAGATGCGATTTTTTAAAATTCTTTATTTGCCGATTATGTCTTGCACAGGCGAACAGTACAGAAAATCAGCTTGATGAGCTTAATATTGAATATTATAGCAAAAACACCAAGCTGAATTGATTCAAGTCATACCATTTAGCGGTATTTTCTTCATGGCTGAACCATAATGTAACCACAGTTTACCTGTAGTTGATGTAGTAATAGTTAATGTAGCAATAACGGATGAATAAATTATAACTCCCAATGCGCATGGCGTTCTTTGGGTACCACAGCAGTAGGGTCTTGATGGATAAGCACATCTGCGCCAGGAAAACGGTGCAATAATGCCCGCTCCACTTGATCAGCCAAAATATGCGCCTCCATCAACGGCATCATATCCTCCATTTCAAGATGAAGTTGAATAAAGCGTGTTGGCCCCGACTGGCGAGTACGCAAGTCATGAGCGCCAATCACACCCGGCCATGACGTCACAATATTGATAATTTCCTGCCGCTCATCATCTGGCAAAGCGCGATCCAGCAAAGCTTGCACCGCTTCATAACCCATACGCAATGCGCTATAGAGAATATAAACCCCAATCCCCAATGCAAACAACGCATCCGCACGATGAAAGCCATACCAACTTAATGCTAATGCAATAAGAATAGCACCATTCATCATGACGTCAGATTGATAGTGCAACATATCGGCACGAATGGCCTGACTCTGAGTTTTTCGTACCACCCAGCGCTGAAAAGTGACTAATATCATTGTACTGAATAATGCAATTAACGTTACCCAAATACCTATACCAGGATCTTGCAGCGGCGTCGGTGATGCCAAATGTTGGAAACCCGTCAGGAACAGAAATAATGCCGAGCCGGAAATAAACATACTTTGCGCCAGCGCAGCCAGCGACTCCGCTTTACCATGGCCAAAAGTATGTTCTTCATCAGCCGGTTGCAGCGAGTAACGCACCACAAAAAGATTGGTTAAAGAGGCAGCCAGATCCACCAGTGAGTCAACTAACGCAGCCAACAAACTCACTGATCCGGTATGCCACCAGGCAAAAATTTTAATTATCAGTAAGATTGATGCCAGCACAGTGGCGCTGAGCGCAGCAGCTTTTACCAGGCGCGCATATTGCGGATCCATAACTCATTCCGAATAATATTCAGGGGTTATGAGTATAACGGAAAAGAGACAAAAAAAAGCCCTCCATCATGGAGGGCGAAAGACAGGGATGGTGTCTATGGCAAGGAAAACAGGGTATTACAGGGTACTACTTACTTCTGGGCAGAAGAGGGTTGTGCTGCTGGCGCCTGCTGCATTTGTTCAATACGCTGCTGGTGCTTTTGGTTCAAGACAGCTTTTTGCTCTGGAGTGAGCAAGTTAAACATTTGGTTACGAACTTTGGCCATTTCGACCTGACGATCAATCTGGTCTTTGGACATTTTCTCGGCCTGCGCTCTTACCGCAGCTTCGTCGAATTTATCCGCGGTGACCAACTTGTGCATGGCTTCGCGTTCAGCCAGATTGACGCGTGGTTGCTCTTGGCGAGACTGACGCATCAGGTCACGCATTTGCTGGCGTTGCTGTTCTGTCAGATTGACGCCATCAAACATGTTATGGTGACCACGGCCATCTTTCTTGTTCATCATCGCACCGTCACCGTGGCACCAGCCATCAGTGGCCCCGGCCTTATCGGCAGCGAAGGCGGCTTGAGAGCCGATAACTAACATTGACGCCATGATTAACGTTGCTACTTTAGTTACTTTGCGCATCATTTAACTCCTGGATTCTGTTTGCTAAGCGGTTTACTGCTCTGCGATTCAATAAGGAGCAGTCTACGGGCCCGGCTGCAAACTAGCGTCAGTGGATGTAAAACTGGAGTCAGGGCATGTAAAGCTAAGTAAAGTCATGGAATACCGGCAGTTGATAACGTATTTTGCGTCAAGAGGAGAAACAATCATGCATAAAATCCTATTAGTTGATGATGACCGTGAACTGACAGCGCTGTTGAAAGAATTACTGGAAATGGAAGGTTTTAATGTTGTTGTTGCTCACGATGGCGAACAGGCATTGAACCTGCTAGATAGCTCTATCGACTTGTTATTACTCGATATTATGATGCCGCGCAAAAACGGCATCGAAACCTTGAAAGAGTTACGCCAGCACCACCAGACCCCGGTGATTATGCTGACAGCTCGGGGTAGTGAGCTGGATCGGGTACTCGGTCTGGAGCTGGGTGCGGACGATTATCTGGCGAAGCCCTTTAATGACCGTGAGCTGGTAGCCCGCATTCGAGCTATTTTACGCCGCTCGAATTGGAGTGAGCAGCAGCAAAATGTCGACCAAGGCGCGCCAATACTGGATGTTGATTGCCTGCAATTGAACCCAGGCCGTCAGGAAGCCAGCTTTGAGGGCCAATCGCTGGAATTAACCGGCACGGAATTTACCTTACTCTACCTGTTGGCTCAGCATCTCGGCCAAGTGGTCTCGCGCGAACATCTCAGCCAGGAAGTGTTGGGGAAACGATTAACACCTTTTGACCGTGCCATTGATATGCATATTTCAAACTTGCGCCGCAAGTTGCCGGATCGCAAAGACGGGCTACCTTGGTTTAAAACGCTGCGCGGTCGCGGGTATCTGATGGTCTCGGAAACATGATTAACAGTTTAACGACGCGAATTTTTGCGATTTTTTGGTTTACCCTGGCGCTGGTATTGATGCTGGTGCTGATGTTGCCAAAACTTGACTCGCGTCAAATGACCACCTTGCTCGACAGCGAACAGCGTCAGGGAACGATGCTGGAGCAACATATTGAAGCCGAATTGGCCAATGACCCGGCCAATGATCTCATGTGGTGGCGCAGACTTTATCGCGCCATCGAAAAGTGGGCACCTCCCGGCCAGCATTTAGTATTAGTGACCACCGAGGGCCGCGTTATTGGTGCCCAGCGCCACGAAATGCAAATGGTGCGTAATTTTATCGGCCAGTCGGATAACTCCGATCAACCGAAAAAGAAAAAATATGGCCGCGTTGAGATGGTCGGCCCCTTCTCCATCCGTGATGGCGAAGATAACTATCAACTTTATCTGCTGCGCCCAGCGAGTAGCCCACAATCTGATTTTATCAATTTGATGTTTGACCGGCCGCTGCTGCTCTTGATTGCGACTATGTTGATCAGCGCGCCACTGCTGTTATGGCTAGCATGGAGTTTGGCAAAACCGGCGCGTAAGTTGAAAAATGCCGCTGACGACGTAGCGCGTGGCAACCTGAAACAGCACCCTGAGTTGGAATCCGGCCCACAAGAGTTTTTAGCCACCGGTGCCAGTTTCAACCAGATGATCAGTGCGCTCGACCGAATGGTGGTGGCCCAACAACGGCTGATTTCTGATATCTCCCATGAGTTACGAACGCCACTAACCCGCTTGCAACTGGCCACTGCGCTGATGCGCCGCCGCCATGGCGAGGGGAAAGAACTGGAGCGTATCGAAATGGAAGCGCAGCGGTTAGATAGCATGATCAATGATTTGCTGGTGTTATCTCGCAGTCAGCATAAAAACGAGCTACATCGCGAGCCGATTAAGGCCAATGAACTTTGGTCTGAAGTGCTGGAAGACGCGCAGTTCGAAGCTGAACAAATGGGGAAAACACTGGAAGTGACCGCCCCTCCAGGGCCATGGACCTTATTTGGCAACCCGGCAGCCCTCGACAGTGCGCTGGAGAATATCGTGCGTAATGCGCTGCGTTATTCCCATCATCACATTGCCGTGGCGTTCAGCTCGGATAATCAGGGGATAACTATCACTGTCGATGATGATGGGCCAGGTGTCAGCCCAGATGACCGTGAACAGATATTCCGACCATTCTACCGCACCGATGAAGCACGAGATCGCGAATCCGGCGGGACAGGTTTGGGGCTGGCGATTGTAGAAACGGCGGTTAATCAGCATCGTGGTTGGGTAAGAGCCGAAGACAGCCCATTAGGGGGCCTGCGCCTGATTATCTGGTTGCCGCTGCATCCACTTAAATCTTAATGAAATAAAAGGCTTAGCTGCCCGATCTTGTAGGATCGGGCAGATCACCGGCGGCCTATTTCTGGCTTTCTTTCTCCAGCAAATATTTTTTGCGCTCAACCCCCCAGCGATAGCCTGACAATGCGCCATCCTGACGAATGACTCGATGGCAGGGAATCGCGACCGCCAATATATTGGCAGCACAAGCACCCGCCACCGCGCGCACCGCTTTTGGCGAACCGATTTTAGTGGCAATATCGGCATAACTGGCGGTCTCGCCTGCCGGTATTTCCCGCAATGCCTGCCAAACCCGTTGCTGGAAAGCTGTGCCACGGATATCCAAGGGCAAATCCAGCCCAAGCTTAGGGGCCTCTACCAAGCCCACCACCTGCGCGAACCATTGTTCGAACTCGGCATCCCCACCAATTAACTCAGCCTGTGGAAACTTATCCTGCAATTGCTGCACCAGCAGGGCCGGTGAGTCGCCTAATAAAATGGCGCATATTCCCAGTTCACTTTTCGCCATTAAGATAGCCCCGAGAGAACTTTCCCCCACAGCAAAACGCAGTGTGACATCGCGGCCACCTTGGCGGTAGCGGGTCGGCGTCATGCCCAACAACTGATTGGATTGCTCATAAAAACGGCCATTGGAGTTGTATCCAGCGTCAAAGATGGCGTCAGTCACCGAGCCTTCACCCGCCAATTGGGTGCGGACTCGTGCACTACGGGTCGCGGTGGCATACGCCTTGGGCGTTAATCCGGTAATAGATTTAAATAATCGATGGAAATGAAAAGTGCTGAGATTAAGCTCTGCCGCCAATTCACTGAGTTTGAGCGGTACTTCAGCTTGCTCAATTAAACGACATGCTTGGCTAATTTTTTCTACGTGCTGCTGCGCTTGGGATAGCTGCGTGGGGCGGCAGCGTTTACAGGGCCGAAAACCAGCAAGTTCAGCGGCGACATTATCAGCAAAGAATTCAATGTGTTCTGCTTTCGCCTGACGGGAAGAACACGAAGGCCGACAATACACACCGGTGGTTTTCACCGCATAAACAAACTGACCATCAGCGGTTTTATCACGATTAACAACGGCGGCCCAGCGTGGATCTGACGAGTTGTCTATTATGCCCCGAACTGATGTCATGATGAATACTCCATGAATACTAACTGTGGCGATCAGCATATAAAATCACCACATTTGGCGCTCTCCGCTCCTTGCTTTCAAATTTTTATTTTATCGCCCCATTTATTTTACAGTTCTATGTTGTGGCCGACAAAAATGGGTAACCGCTGCACAGAAGCGGGGTTTCTGATATCCTGCGCCCCTCATTATTGGGGGACATATGCTTAATATCGTTTTATTTGAACCCGAAATCCCGCCGAACACCGGCAATATTATCCGGCTATGTGCAAATACGGGTTGCCAGCTCCATCTGATAAAGCCTTTAGGTTTCACCTGGGATGACAAACGCTTGCGCCGTGCGGGTCTTGATTACCATGAGTTTGCCAACATCAAACATCACCATGATTATCAAGCATTCCTCGACAGTGAAAAGCTTGATGGCGCGCAATCTACCGGTGCAAATGCTGCCCGCTTATTTGCCCTGACCACCAAAGGGACACCCGCCCACAGTGCCGTCGAGTATCAGCTAAATGATTATCTGCTGTTTGGCCCAGAAACTCGCGGCTTACCGCCCAATGTTCTGGAGGCATTGCCTGCCCAACAGAAAATCAGAATTCCAATGCTAGCCGCAAGCCGCAGCATGAACCTGTCAAATGCCGTATCCGTGGTGGTGTATGAAGCCTGGCGGCAATTAGGTTATCCGGGTGCGTTACTGAAAGAGTAGTTGTTTTAGCCGAAATATGCCGACGGCTGGCAACTCAATAAAAAGGTGTATCCCCAAAGGCATTGGAGTTGCAGGTAGGCGGCAAGTGAACGAGTCCCGATGAGCTTACACGAGTAAGTGATTCAGGTGACAAATCTGTACGGAGCAGATTTGAACGCTGCTTGCAGCGGCCTCGCAGAGGCGAGGCCCATGGACGGGCCGAGTAATGAACGTAGCCAACAACCCTGCGGCTTCAAGGACAAAGGGGATTAGATGCCGTCGCCGTACTCAAACCCGTGGCTAACCCCATTGAAATGCTGATCCATATCCAATGAAGGCTTATCACTCTCTGGCTTGCCGACAATGCGAGCGGGGACACCGGCGGCTGTGGTGTGGGGCGGCACGGCTTGCAACACCACTGACCCGGCACCAATTTTGGCACCACGTCCGACCTCAATATTCCCCAGAATTTTTGCACCCGCACCAATCATTACACCTTCGCGAATCTTCGGATGACGGTCACCGCTGGTTTTACCGGTCCCACCCAAAGTGACGGATTGTAGAATGGAAACATCATTTTCAACCACGGCGGTTTCACCAATGACAATTCCGGTGGCGTGGTCCAGCATGATGCCGCAACCAATGGTTGCCGCTGGGTGGATATCTACACCAAAAGCGACAGATACTTGATTTTGCAGGTAAATAGCCAGTGCTTTACGATCCTGTGCCCATAGCCAATGGCCAATACGGTAAGCTTGTAAAGCATGAAAACCTTTCAGATACAGCAACGGCGTGGAGTATTTATCCACCGCGGGGTCGCGCAATCGCACCGCCAGAATATCGCGAGCAGCAGAGATAATCATCTGTTCATCAGCACGATAAGCATCTTCAACCACCTCACGGATGGCGATCGCGGGCATGATAGGATTGGCCAGTTTATTCGCCAGAATATAGCTCAGCGCACTGCCTAAATTCTCATGCTTCAGTAATGTCGCGTGAAAAAAACTTGCCAGCATCGGTTCACACTCGGCCAGTGCTCTCGCTTCTGATTTAATGCTACTCCAAACCAGCTCTAACTCTTCTGACGACATTGCATACTCCTGCCCATAAACAAGCAGCTTCGGGGAACGACCGAAGCAACTGACACCCTAATTCCTTGACGCGGCAACGCCAGGGATTGTGGTTATACCCTTCATACTTCAAGCTGCATGTGCGTTGGCTGCTTTCGCTACTCAAATTATTTGGGGTATATATATTTATTATTTTATGACCGCTGAACAACCTAAATGCCGCTTTTTTCATCTTTTTTGGTCCGACCCAGTAAGGTCAGCGCCGCTTCACGGGCATTCTTGTGGCTGTACAACACCTGATAAATTTGTTCAGTAATAGGCATTTCAACACCGTAGCGCTGTGCCAGCGCCAGAACTTCCTTGGTGTTGCGATAACCTTCGACCACTTGACCAATTTTATCCTGTGCTTCTTGTACGCCCAACCCCTGCCCAAGCATGATGCCAAACCGACGATTACGAGATTGGTTATCTGTGCAGGTTAGCACCAAATCCCCTAACCCCGCCATGCCCATAAAGGTGGAGGGGTCAGCGCCTAATGCCGCGCCCAAGCGGGTCATTTCCGCCAAGCCACGGGTTATCAATGCGGTTCGCGCATTGGCACCAAAACCAATACCATCGGACATCCCAGCGCCAATCGCAATCACGTTTTTAACCGCACCACCGAGTTGGACCCCGATAAAATCAGGATTGCTGTATACCCGGAAACTTTTGCCACAGTGCAACAACTGTTGCAGGTCTTCACTAAATTGCGCATCGGTCGATGCCAGTGCAATTGCAGTAGGTAAACCAGCAGCCAACTCTTTGGCAAAAGTCGGGCCAGAAACCACTGCTAGCGGAATACTCTCGCCCAGCACTTCCCGCGCTACATCCGCCAGCAAACGGCCTGTTTCTGCCTCAAGCCCTTTGGTCGCCCAAACAATACGCGCATCTGGCCGTAAATGTGGTTTGAGCTGATTTAATACTGCGCCGAAGACATGACTGGGCACCACCACCAGCACATCACGGCTGGCCGCCAGCGCACACGCCAAGTCGGTTTCCAGTAACAGAGTGTCGGGAAAAGGGACATCGGGCAGGAAAGCTTGGTTACAACGGTCTTGTTGCAGAGTTTGAATATGCTTAGGGTCGTGGCCCCATAACACAACTTGATGGCCATTACGCGCCAGCGTAATGGCTAATGCGGTGCCGTAAGATCCGGCACCGATTACAGTCATTGAAGCATGGGTGGTGTTCATCAGGCATCCTGACGTTGTTCAGCACCTTCAACTTCACCTTCAGCCTGCTGTTGCAGATAGTTCATGAACAGGGCATCAAAGTTAACCGGTGCCAAATTCAGCTGTGGGAAAGTACCGCGAGATACCAAGCTGGTGATGCATTCACGCGCATACGGGAACAAAATGTTCGGGCAGTATGCACCTAAGCAATGCGCCAGTTGGGTGCCATCGATACCAGCGATGGAGAAGATGCCGCCCTGCTGTACTTCACACAGGAATGCAGTTTCTTCGCCCAAAGAAGCCGTGACAGTCACACGCAGTACCACTTCATACACATCTTCAGCCAGCTGACTGGAAGCAGTATCAAGATCAAGTTTAACTTCTGGCTGCCAATCCTGCTGGAAAACCTGCGGAGCATTAGGTGCTTCGAAAGAGATATCTTTGGTGTAGATACGTTGGATCTGGAAAGCCATCTCGGTGTTATTTTGTTCTGACATGTGTATAGATACCCTAAAGTTAGACGTCCTTATTAAACAGCACTTCCGCCGTGGGCTCTTTCCATTAAAATCATGGGGCCCACTGACGAGTTAAAGCAGTGGGTCGAGCCCACCGCGCGCATCCAGGGCATGTAAATCATCACAGCCACCGATATGCTGCCCATCAATAAATACCTGAGGCACCGTCGTCCGGCCGCTACGAGTCATCATCTCTTCACGTTTGGCCGGGTCATTATCAATTGCGATTTCATGAAAAGCAGCACCTTTGCTGTTCAGCAGTGCTTTAGCACGATGGCAAAACGGGCAGGTTGCTTTGGTATAAATCTCAATCTTCGCCATGGATACACCTCAAATTTACATTTCATTGATATAGCGATTTTTATAACAATTACTTGCCGCGCGCCAGTGGCAGATTCTCACCACTCCAGCCAGAGATGCCGTCTTTCAAGGTAAGCACTCGCTCAAAACCGGCTTTATTCAGCAGCTCAGCGGAAGCACGGGAGGTCGTCCCTGTGGCACAAACTACAATAATAGGCTGTGCTTTGTGCTTTTCCAATTCAGCCAGATTGCCGCTTTTAATATCACTTGGCAGTAAATTAATAGAGCTGGCGATATGACCTTTGCGGTAATCATCACGTGTGCGGATATCAACCACCACCGCATCTTCTTTGTTAATCAGACGCGTCGCTTCACCACGAGTGATTTCTTTCACTTTTGACAGCGAACTTTTGAAAGTGGTGAAAATTACGGCGACGAACAACGCCACCCAAGCCAAACTCAAAACCGGATGCTGGCTAATGAATTGCATAATTTCTTGCAACATGGGGGTAAAAACTCCCGTTAGTTAGGGGATAATATTCAAGGTCACAGAGTATACCTGCGCGTTGCGGCAAATACAGCCAATATGCAAGTGCCATTGCAGAAACTGCGAACAATCTCTGGAAGTTTTGTCGTCTCTTTGATGATTTTTACGCAAAACCCCACACCAATGTTGATCTCTTTGGGCTATTTTTAACCGGTTCTGTAGTAAATTACCGCCTTTCTAATAAGAAAGAGGTTCTGCAATGTCGAGCACTAAAAAACCGCTGGTTCTGACTATTCTGGATGGCTATGGCTACCGTGAAGAACAGCAAGATAATGCCATTCTGAATGCCAATACACCGGTTATGGACCGTTTATGGCAACAACAGCCTCATACATTGATTGCCGCTTCAGGTCTGGATGTCGGTTTACCCGATGGGCAAATGGGTAACTCTGAAGTCGGTCATGTCAATCTGGGGGCTGGCCGTATTGTTTATCAGGATTTGACCCGTCTCGACAAAGAAATCAAAGAGGGTGACTTTTTCACGAACCCAACGCTGACCGCAGCCATTGATAACGCGGTTAAAACGGGCAAAGCGGTTCATATTATGGGCCTGCTGTCTGCTGGTGGTGTCCATAGCCACGAAGAACATATTCTGGCAATGGTTGAACTGGCGGCCAAACGTGGTGCGACTGCTATTTACCTGCATGCATTCCTTGATGGACGTGATACCCCGCCGCGCAGTGCTGAATCCTCACTGAAACGATTCACTGAAAAATTTGCCGAATTGGGTAAAGGCCGCATCGCATCTATTATTGGCCGTTATTATGCTATGGACCGCGATAACCGCTGGGATCGGGTACAACTGGCCTACGATTTGTTGACTCAGGCAAAAGGCGCATTCACAGCCGATAACGCAGTTGCTGGCCTACAAGCTGCCTATGCCCGTGATGAAAATGACGAATTTGTCAAACCAACCGTAATTAAAGCCGCGGGCGAAGCTGATGCTGCCATGAATGATGGTGATGCATTAATCTTCATGAATTTCCGTGCAGACCGCGCTCGCCAAATTACCCGTACCTTTGTGAATGCCGACTTTGACGGCTTCAAACGCGATAAAGTGGTTAACTTCGGCGATTTCGTGATGCTAACGGAATATGCGGCTGATATTAAAGTCGCTTGTGCTTATCCACCGGCATCACTGACCAATACTTTCGGTGAATGGTTGATGAAGCATGACAAAACACAGTTGCGCATTTCTGAAACTGAAAAATATGCTCATGTGACTTTCTTCTACAACGGCGGCGTGGAAGAGCCCTTTAAAGGTGAAGATCGCATTCTGATTAACTCACCGAAAGTGGCAACCTATGACCTGCAACCGGAAATGAGTTCAGCAGAATTGACTGAAAAATTGGTCGGTGCTATCGCCAGCGGTAAATATGATGTGATCATTTGTAACTATCCGAATGGCGATATGGTCGGCCATACCGGTGATTATGATGCCGCGGTGAAAGCAGTAGAAACTCTGGATAATTGCATTGAACAAGTCGTTGCCGCAGTGAAGGCTGTTGATGGGCAATTGCTTATCACCGCCGACCACGGCAACGCTGAGCAGATGAGTGACCCAGCGACCGGCCAGGCACACACCGCCCATACCAGCCTGCCTGTGCCACTGATTTATGTCGGTAATAAAGAGGTTAAAGCCCTCTCTGGTGGCAAACTTTCCGACATCGCACCCACCATGCTGTCACTGATGGAAATGGAAATCCCGCAAGAGATGACTGGTAAGCCGCTGTTCATCGTGGAATAATCCTTCGTTATGAAGGAAAAGGCGTCATTTGCTATATCAATGGTTACGGAAGATAGCATCAACGGCAATACAGGGAGCTCCTCTGCATTGCCGAATAGGTTGGTGCCTCGCCCGTGGTCAGCACTGTACGCCAGCGTTTTTTGCGCTGGCGTATTGCTGTTTCCATTATCCAGCTATGCCGCTGATGCCCCTGCTGCTGCCTCTTCTACTATAAAAACAGCAGAGAGCAAAAGTCAGTTGAAAACACTTCAGCAAGATATCGCTGAGAAAGAAAAAAGTGTTCAGCAACAAAAACAGCAACGCAGCGCCTTGCTCGACCAGTTGAAACAACAGGAAAATACCATTGCTCAGGCTAGCCGCAGCCTACGTGAAACCCAAGGTACCCTGACTGAACTGGACAAAGAAATCTCCAGCCTTACCGCCTCGATTGGCAAGCTACAAAGTAAACAATCTCAGCAACAAGATATCCTGTCAAAACAGCTGGATGCGGCCTTTAAACAAGGTCAGCACAGTGGCTTACAGCTTATTTTAAGTGGTGAAGAGAGCCAGCGCAGTGAGCGAATTTTGGCTTATTTCAGTTATCTCAATGAAGCCCGCCAGAAATCCATTGAAGCACTGGAGCAGACCCGCACCAATCTCTCTGCTGAGAAAAAAGTGCTGGAGCAAAAGAAAAACCAGCAAAAAACCTTATTGGATGAGCAGAAAACTCAGCAGCAAAAGCTGGAAGAAGCGCGGACTGCGCGCAAGAAAACGCTAACGTCGTTGGAAGCCTCGCTGGAAAAAGATCAGCAAGGTCTGGCGGAGCTAAAACTGAACGAATCCCGTTTGCGCGATCAAATCGCCAAAGCCGAACGCGAAGCCAAAGCCCGTGCAGAGCGGGAAGCTAAAGAAGCAGCCCGCGTACGCCAACAAGTTAAAGCCAAAGAACAGCAAGCCAAGAAAACCGGCTCTAGCTATAAACCCAGTGAAAGTGAGCGCTCATTAATGGCGCGAACTGGCGGTCTGGGTCGCCCGGACGGCCAAGCTATGTGGCCAGTTAGGGGGAATGTAACTCACCGCTTCGGCGAGGCCTTGCAAGGTGAGCTCCGTTGGAAAGGCATGGTTATTTCCGCGCCAGAAGGCAGCGAAGTCAAAGCGATTGCGGATGGCCGGGTGCTACTGGCGGACTGGCTACAGGGCTATGGACTGGTCGTTGTCGTTGAGCACGGCAAAGGGGATATGAGTTTATATGGCTACAACCAAAGCGCTCTGGTTAATGTCGGTGCTCAGGTAAAAGCCGGCCAACCCATTGCGCTCGTTGGCACCAGTGGCGGTCAGGGTGAACCTTCACTCTATTTCGAAATCCGCCGTCAGGGACAAGCGGTTAACCCACAACCTTGGTTAGGAAGATAGAGAACAACGTTAGGGAACACCTATTGCGCTATTTCAATACACGTCGGTTTATCATAGTAAGCACCCTACTCATCGCCAATGCCGTACAGGCGGGCAAACTTTCAATCGTTATTGATGACTTTGGTTATCGCCCGCAGAACGAAAACAAGGTGTTACAGATGCCGCTGCCAATTTCAGTGGCTATCTTACCTAATGCCCCCTATGCCAAAGAGATGGCCATCAAAGCCCATAATCAAGGGCGTGAAATTCTGATTCACCTGCCGATGGCCCCGCTGAGCAAGCAACCGCTGGAGCGCGATACATTACAGCCATCAATGAGCAGTGAAGAAGTCCAGCGAATCATTCGCCAGGCGGTGAGTAATGTTCCTTACGCCACCGGCATGAATAATCACATGGGCAGCGCGATGACTTCCAGCTTTCCGGGCATGCAGAAAGTGATGCAAGCGCTGGAACACTATCAGCTCTATTTCCTTGATAGCATGACGATTGGCAACAGCCAGGCCAGTAAAGCGGCCGAAGGTACTGGCGTCAAAGTGATTAAGCGCAAAGTTTTTTTGGATGATTCACAAAATGAAGCCGCGATTCGCCAACAATTTAACCGCGCAGTAGAATTAGCCCGTCGTAATGGTTCGGCCATTGCCATTGGGCACCCGCATCCAGCGACCATTAAAGTGCTGCAACAAATGTTGCCTCAATTACCTGCGGATATTGTTTTGGTCAGACCTAGCGCGCTGCTGAATGAACCAGTACGCAATAATAGCGGCAGCAGCACTGTCTCACCGGGCAAATCAAAACCGCGTGACCCGACCAAAGGCGCGCGCTTGAAAGCTATCAAGCAATGCAACGCGAAAACCAGTTATGTTCCGGAAAAAATCTACGCCGATAAGATGTTTATTGTGTTAGGTGAGAGCTTGATGCAAAGCCCGGCAGTAACATTTGTTAAGAAGCATTGGCAGCAATATTTCCCGCCAGCCGTGCCCGTGACCCCAGTTGAGAAACCGCCTGTCGAGAAACCTAAAGCTGAAAATCCGTAAAAATGAGGCAGTCATCACCTGACTGCCCAGACTGCTGACAAAGTCAAATGAAGGGGAAACGTGCCGTTGGGGTCGTAGTCGCGTAAGCGACCGGAGCGCCCCTAGGTGCGGTCAACCCTTCACTCACTGAGCTTATTATAAATCGCTTTGTCATTCACCTCCGCAGTCATTACCTGACTGCCCCACTTTCATTCCTGCAACTTAAAGCACAAAAGGCAATACCCAAAGTCATTGGAGCTGCAGGTAGGCGGCTAGCAAACTCATCCCGATGAGCCTATTTATTTTAAGGTCAATAGGTAGTAAGTGATTCGGGTGCGCGCGCAGCCAACCCCCCTGCAACTTCAAGGCCGAAGGGTATTTTAATCCCAGTTTAATATGACCTTACCTGATTTCCCCGAGCGCATAGCATCAAACCCCTGCTGGAACTCATCGATGGAGAAACGGTGGGTGATAATGGGGGTTAAATCTAAACCAGATTGAATCAATGCCGCCATTTTGTACCAGGTTTCGAACATCTCACGGCCATAAATCCCTTTGATAAACAGCCCTTTGAAAATCACCTGATTCCAGTCGATAGACATATCCGATGGCGGTATCCCCAGCATTGCAATACGCCCACCGTGATTCATTGAGCTGAGCAATGTACGGAAAGCTGGCGGCGCACCGGACATTTCCAGACCGACATCAAACCCTTCAGTCATGCCCAGCTCAGCCATCACATCATTCAGGTTCTCTTTGCTGACATTAACTGCGCGGGTAACTCCCATTTTACGCGCCAGATCTAGACGGTACTCATTCACATCAGTGATAACAACATGGCGAGCACCGACATGTTTACAGACCGCTGCGGCCATGATACCAATCGGCCCCGCACCGGAAACCAGCACATCTTCCCCAACTAAATCAAAAGATAAAGCGGTATGCACGGCATTACCGAAGGGGTCAAAAATAGCAGCGAGTTCATCAGAAATATTGTCAGGAATTTTGAACGCGTTAAAGGCCGGAATCACCAGATATTCGGCAAAAGAACCCGGACGGTTTACGCCGACACCCACAGTATTGCGACAAAGATGGGTTCGCCCACCACGGCAGTTACGGCAATGCCCACAGGTAATATGACCTTCGCCAGACACCCGGTCACCTATATTAAAACCTTTAACTTCCTGACCGATAGCCACAACTTCACCGACATATTCGTGACCAACGACCATAGGAACAGGAATAGTTTTTTGTGACCATTCATCCCAGTTATAGATATGCACGTCAGTGCCACAAATCGCCGTTTTACGAATTTTGATCATGATGTCATTGTGACCCAGCTCCGGCTGCGGCACATCGGTCATCCAAATACCTTCTTCTGCTTTTAGTTTGGATAGTGCTTTCATAGACAATGCTTTCATCAAAATCCCTTACGCAATAACGTTAAGCTGTTTGCCAATACGGATGAAGGCTTCAACAGCCCGCTCAACCTGCTCTGGCGTATGGTCTGCTGACATCTGAGTGCGGATGCGCGCCTGACCTTTCGGCACCACCGGATAGAAGAAACCAGTGACGTAAATACCTTCTTTCAGCAATGCATTGGCAAATTCTTGCGCCAGTGTCGCGTCACCGAGCATCACAGGAATGATGGCATGATCAGCACCGGCCAAGGTGAATCCGGCGGCACTCATTTTCTCGCGGAATAAACGGGCATTCGCCCATAAGCGATCGCGCAGTTCAGCGCCGTCTTCCAATAGCGATAACACTTCAATAGAAGCCGATACTATTGCTGGAGCCAATGAGTTTGAGAACAAATAAGGCCGTGAGCGCTGGCGCAACCACTCAACCACTTCTTTACGGCCGGCGGTATAACCGCCCGATGCCCCACCCAGCGCCTTGCCTAAAGTGCCAGTGATGATATCAACGCGATCCATTACTTCGCAGTATTCATGAGTACCACGGCCATTTTCTCCCACAAAGCCCACCGCATGGGAGTCGTCGACCATCACTAGCGCCTGATACTCATCCGCCAGGTCGCAAACTCCTTTCAGGTTGGCAATCACGCCATCCATGGAAAACACGCCGTCGGTGGCGATCATGATATGGCGCGCGCCATCTGCTTTGGCTTGTTCTAGCTGGGCTTTCAGTTCGCTCATATCATTATTGGCGTAGCGGTAGCGCTTGGCTTTACATAACCGCACACCATCAATGATTGAAGCATGATTCAGCGCATCGGAAATAATGGCATCTTCTGGCCCCAACAGGGTTTCAAACAAACCGCCGTTGGCATCGAAACAGGAGGAATAAAGAATGGCATCTTCCATACCGAGGAAACTGGCCAGCTTCTGTTCCAGCTCTTTATGGGCATCTTGAGTGCCACAGATAAACCGCACCGAGGCCATACCAAAGCCATGAGTATCCATGCCTTTTTTAGCCGCCGCGATCAGCCGAGGGTGGTTTGCCAATCCTAAATAATTGTTGGCGCAGAAATTAATCACATGGCGGCCATCCGCCACAGCAATATCAGCTTGCTGCGCGGAAGTAATTATCCGCTCATTTTTATACAGCCCTTCAGCACGGGTTGTTTTGAGTTGTTGTTCTAATTGCTGATAAAAGGCATTTCTATCAAAAGGCAGGGACATGCGGTTATCTCCAGAATGAGCATTTTCACCCTACATTTTACTGCCTGATGGGTAAACTGACGAGAAACCTTGTCTTATATTGTAAAAAATGCAGCACATATCACGGTGAACATTCCTAAAGCCGCATAGAAACAGAGAGATTAACCCCCTTCCGGCTGTGCGCTATCCTATGAAATGTTATGATAACGGCAAATAGAGTGTGGGGCATTGTGCCCGACCAAGAAGATTAACAAGGGTGAACCTGATGATTATCGTCACTGGCGGCGCCGGTTTCATTGGCAGCAACATCGTTAAGGCACTGAATAACATCGGATATAAAGATATTCTGGTGGTGGATAACCTCAAAGACGGCACCAAATTCGTCAATCTGGTTGATCTGGATATCGCCGATTACATGGATAAAGAAGATTTTGTTGCCAGCATTGTTGCTGGTGATGACATGGGTGATATCGACGCGATTTTCCACGAAGGTGCCTGTTCTTCCACCACCGAGTGGGATGGCAAGTACATGATGGATAAC